>CAZLLB010000036.1:0-19954 GCA_964560165.1 uncultured Parvibaculum sp.
AGTGGTGATTTCAGGCGGGGTCAATATCTATCCCGCCGAGATCGAGGCTGAGCTTCACAAGATGCCCGGCGTTGCCGATTGCGCGGTCTTCGGCATTCCCGACGAAGAATTCGGCGAACAGCTTTGCGCCATCGTGCAACCGCAAGCGAGCAAGAACATCGACGAAGCCGAAGTGCGGGCATTCCTGCGCGGCAAGGTGGCGAGCTACAAAGTGCCGAGGCGCGTCGAGTTCCGAGCGGAGCTGCCGCGTGAAGATTCGGGCAAGATATTCAAGCGCAAGTTACGGGATCCTTTTTGGGAGGCAGCCGGGCGCGGCATCTAGGGTTAGTAGAATATCCCATAATCCACCGCATGCTGCCTGTACCGCATGCGAGAACTAATCCTCTGATCCCCAAGCATAAAACGGAGAATTGCCGCTCGGAGCGCCCGAGTTGAAGGTGCGCCGCCCTGTCTTTCGGCCTTCCATCTCCAGCGCGGCGCAGTGCCCGTATAACGCCTCCTTGAGCGTGCTGGGCCACGGGGAAGGCCCGTTCCGCTCCAATAAGCAAACCTCTTGCAGGCGGCTTCCTTCAACCTATATGGTAAGCACTGCTTATTAGATGCAGACCCCTTAAACAGCAATGCTGTCTAATTTCATGAATGCTCCCATTCGCACCCGCACCAAGTCCGGCTGGGACGTCGGTTTTTTGATCGGCGATGCCTCGCGCATGCTGCGGCGCATTTTCAATGAGCGGGTTACGCCGCTGGGTTTGACGCAAGCGCAGTGGCGCGCGTTGGTTCATCTCTCGCGCAACGAAGGGCTTAATCAGGTCAGCCTGGCCGAGCTTCTGGAAGTGCAGCCGATTACGGTTGCGCGGCTCATCGACAAGCTGGTGGCTGCTGGCCTAGTCGAGAGACGCCCCGACCCAAATGACCGGCGCGCGCAGCGGCTTTTCCTCACCAATCAGGCTGCACCCGTTCTGGATCATATCTGGGAGATCGCGGACGAAACCTACGACGTCGTTCTGGCGGGCCTTTCCCAAGCTGAGCGCGAAACGCTGGTCAATCTGCTGACACGCATGAGAGCCAATACGAGC
Source organism: uncultured Parvibaculum sp. (assembly GCA_964560165.1). Classification (GTDB taxonomy): domain Bacteria; phylum Pseudomonadota; class Alphaproteobacteria; order Parvibaculales; family Parvibaculaceae; genus Parvibaculum. Next base: position 1,077 of record CAZLLB010000036.1, read on the forward strand.
ACCCTGTTGCCGGGATCCGGGCCGTCGCGCCATGGGCAGGCCCAGAGCGCTGCCGCAAGAATCGAAGCCATCAAAAGCAAGTAAGTAAGAGAGCTCTACCAAATGTCCGTCAACTTCGCTCGTCTCACCGGCGCGGCACGGCGTCTGTCCAGCGACCGCGCGTCGCTCAGACCTATCCTGATGATCGGTGCACCCCTCATCGTATTGGCCTTGATCGGCTACTATTATCTTGTGAGCGGTCGCTATGTGAGCACCGACAATGCCTATGTGAAAGCCGACATGGTTTCGGTCAGCCCTGATGTCGGCGGGCGCATCATTCAGGTTTATGTCAAACAGAACGAAACCGTTAAGGCGGGCGCTCCGGTCTTTCAGATCGATCCGGAGCCTTACAAGCTCGCGCTCGCCGAAGCGGATGCGCAGCTACAGGCGGCGGCGAGTAACGTCAACTCGATGAAGGCGAAGTATCAGATGACGATGGCGCAGGTCGCGCTTGCCAAGTCGAATGTCGAGTTCTACGGGCGCGAACTCAAGCGCCAATCGGAATTGGCCAAGGCGCAGTTTGCCAGCCAATCGAAACTCGATACCGCGCGGCATAATTTCGACACCGCCGTTCAACTCGGCGGCGTTTTGCAGCAGAGCATCGGACAGATCGCGGCAACACTCGACAACAAGCCCGATGCGCCTGTTGAAGAGCATTCGGCCTATTTGCAAGCCAAGGCAACGCGCGATAACGCGGCGCTCAATCTGCAACGCACAACAGTGCGCGCGCCTTTTAATGGGGTTCTCGGCAAGCAGCCACAAGTCGGTGACAATGTCGCGCCGGGCGTGCCGGTCGTCAGCATCGTGTCTCAGGACAATGTCTGGGTCGAAGCAAACTTCAAAGAAACCGATCTGACGAATGTGGTGCCCGGCCAGACGGCAACGCTCAACATCGACACCTATCCCGGCCACCACTGGACGGGCCGCGTTCTCAGCATTTCACAGGCGACAGGCTCTGAATTTTCGATACTGCCGGCACAAAACGCCACCGGCAACTGGGTGAAAGTCGTGCAGCGCATCCCGGTGCGCATCGCCATTGAGCATCACGCAGGCGATCCAGCAGTGCGGGCCGGTATGAGTGTCGAAGCAGAGATCGACACGCATTCCGGCAAAACCGCAAGCGCGGGGGCCACGGGCCACGCATCATGACCCCCTCCGTTCAGCGTGGCATCGTCACCGGCTCGATCATGCTGGCGACGATCATGCAGACACTGGATTCGACCATCGCAAATGTGGCGCTGCCTCATATGCAAGGCACCATGTCTGCGACGCAGGACCAGATTTCCTGGGTGCTGACCTCCTATATTATCGCAGCAGCCATTGCGACACCCCTTACCGGCTTTCTCTCGACGCGCTTCGGACGCAAGCGGTTGCTGGCGATTTCGGTTGTCGGTTTTACTGTGACGTCAATGCTTTGCGGGGCGGCCACGTCGCTTGAGCAGATTGTGCTCTTCCGGCTGGCGCAGGGCGCTTGCGGCGCGGCTTTTGTGCCACTCAGCCAGGCTATCATGCTCGACACGTATTCGATGGAAATGCGCGGCAAAATGATGGCGCTATGGGGCGTCGGCGTCATGGTCGGGCCGATCGTCGGGCCAGCGCTCGGCGGCTGGCTCACCGATAGTTACAGCTGGCGCTGGGTTTTTTATATCAACGTCCCTTTCGGCGCTTTCGCGCTGGCAGGCATATTGACCGCACTCCCGGAATCCACCCTCGACAAAGTACGGCGCTTCGACTGGCTCGGTTTTACGTTTCTGAGCCTGGCTATCGGCTCGATGCAATTGATGCTCGATCGGGGCAACATTAAGGACTGGTTTTCCGCCAATGAAATTCTGATCGAGTTTCTGGTCGCGGCCTTCGCTTTCTATCTCTTTGTCGTCCACTCTCTCACGACAAAAAAACCCTTCGTCGATCTGCAATTGTTCAAGGATCGAAATCTTCTCGTCGGGCTGACGATGATGTTCATTGTCGGGCTCGTTCTCTATGCGACGATGGCACTGATGCCGCCCTACCTCGAGACGCTGATGGGTTATCCCGTGACGACGACGGGGCTTGTGCTGGCACCGCGCGGCATAGGCACGATGGTCGCCATGATGATTGCCGGACGCATCATCAATCTCGTCGATATGCGCCACCTCATCGCATTCGGGCTCGCCATTTCCACTTTCTCGCTTTGGCAAATGGCACAGTTCAATCTTAACATCAGTGAACAGACGATTATTTATACCGGCGTTGTTCAGGGCTTTGGCCTTGGCTTTATTTTCGCGCCGCTGACAACGATTTCCTTTGCGACATTGCCCGCGCATTTGCGGACCGACGGCACGAGCATTTACAGCCTGATGCGCAATGTCGGATCAAGCGTCGGCATTTCCATTGCGATGGCGCTGGTGGCGAGGCTGACGCAGGTCAATCATGCGGCCTTTGCCGCGCGCGTGGATCCGACCAATCCCATTTTCCGCGCCGGTGCCATGCCGCGGGGTATGGGAATAGACACGCCGATGGGACTTGCCATGCTCGATGGTGAAATAACGCGACAGGCGGCGGCCATTGGCTATCTCAATGATTTCCGGCTGATGATGGTGATGACGGGCATTGTCATTCCGCTTGTCTATCTGATGCGGAATCCGACCTTAACGCCCGAGGAGCAAGTCGAGGCGGCACAACACGCCGTCATAGACTGACGTGCCGGGCTTTGACATGCTGGCGAAAAGCCGAATGTGTGAGGAACGTCCATGGCCGTGCAGATACCCTATGTCCGCGAAATCGAGTTCACCTATGAGGATAGCGAGCAGATTACGCCGCTGATCCGCCGTGTCGTCGCGGACAATCCCTCGGCCTTTACCTACAAGGGCACGGGTACTTACATCATTGGCCACGGAAACGTAGCAGTGATCGATCCGGGCCCGCTGATGGACAGCCATGTCGAAGCACTGATGCGTGCGCTTGAAGGCGAAACGGTGACGCATATTCTCATCACCCATACGCATAGTGACCACTCGCCTGCAGCAGCGCCCCTGAAAAAACTCACTGGCGCGAAGACTTATGGCTATGGGCCGCATGGCAGCGGTGGTGGCGAGGAAGACGGCGATATGGATTTCGTGCCGGACGTCGAAATACGTCATGGCGATATCATCAAGGGCGACGGCTGGACGGTCGAATGCGTGTTCACGCCCGGCCATACCTCAAACCACATTTGTTTTGCGCTGAAGGAAGAGAAAGCGCTCTTCTCAGGCGATCATGTCATGGGCTGGTCAACCAGCATTGTCAGCCCGCCCGATGGCAATATGCGCGCCTATATGGCCTCGCTGCGTTTGCTACTGGAACGCGATGACGAAATCTACTGGCCGACGCATGGACCGGCGATCCGCGATCCTAAACCTTTCGTGCGCGCCTTCATCGGGCACCGCGAAGACCGCGAAGCGCAGATCATCACGCAGATCAAGGAAGGCCGCACTCATATCAAGGACATGGTGCCCGTAATATATGCAGCGGTGGACAAGCGCCTGCACCCGGCGGCGGCGCGTTCGGTCTTCGCGCATGTGCAAGGCATGGTGGAAGACGGTCGCCTCGTGACCGACGGAGCACCGCGCCTCGATGCGGACTACAGATTGGCTTGAGCCTCTATTTCGCAGCGAGGCCGAGCTTTACCTTCAACGCCGCGAGATAGGTGCGGATGCGCTGAGCATTCGTGCCCAAATCGCTCATGCCGACGCGCGAGACGGAACGAACGTCCACAACTGTACCGCCGTCTTTTTCGACCACGCGGATTGCGACATCATCCTTGAAGCGCAGCAGGCTCGTCGTGGCCGTCGCTTCGATGAGGCCAGTTTCGGGTGTAGCCGCTACGATTTCCCAGCCCATATCATGCGCGACGTCACGGGCTGCGTCGAAGACCTTGCCAGGCTGTTCCTGCAACGAGAGCGGCGCGAGGTCGGGATAAGCCTTGGCCTGAAGCTCGGCGAGGTCTGCTGGCGCGGCGCGGTCGAGCGGGTTCGGAGAGGCGACACGCAAAGGCACCACGGCGACGAATTGCGGCGGGTTCGCCAGATCCGTCGTGATGTCGTGGATAGGCGGCACGCTACGGCCCTTCAAGAAGGAAGTCGTGAAGGGCGTGGCGGCAACCAATCCGATGACAAGACCTGCGATGGCGAGGCCCGCGCCCGTCTTCTTGCCGCCGAGCGTTCTCACCAGGCCGATAAGCGAGACGATAACCGCCACGATACCAATGGCACCCGCTATGGCGATGCCGAGAATGGCGGTTCTGAAAACCACCAACTCATAACGGTTGCCGATGATGGCAAGTGCGAGCAATACGAGCGCCAGAACACCGACCCTCATGCCCCAAACCGCCGCGCGCGATTGACCGGCCATCATCTGCCTCCCCGTCGTTTGATGTTACTCCGCCGCGTTTGCGGTCGGCAGCTTGTAGTCCTTGAACTGCTCGCGCAGCGTCAATTTCTGAATCTTGCCGGTCGCCGTGTGCGGGATTTCGGTGACAAAGACCACGTCGTCCGGCATCCACCACTTGGCAATCTTGCCTTCCATATAGTGCAGGATCTCTTCCTTGGTCGGCTTCTCGCCTTCCTTCGGCACGACGATCAGCAGCGGGCGCTCATCCCATTTGGGATGTAGGACGCCGATGACTGCCGCTTCGGTAACTTTGGGATGGCCGACGGCCAGGTTTTCGATCTCGATCGAGGAAATCCACTCGCCGCCCGATTTGATGACGTCTTTGGCGCGGTCGGTGATCTGCATGTAGCCTTGCTCGTCGATCGTGGCCACGTCGCCCGTATCGAACCAGCCGTCGGCATCGAGGATATTGCCGCCCTCGCCTTTCAGATAAGCGCCCGCAATTGCAGGGCCGCGCACCATCAGATGCCCGAAAGCCTTGCCATCGGAGGGAAGCTCCTTGCCGTTGTCGTCGGTGATCTTCATTTCGACCATGAAAATCGCGCGCCCCTGCTTCACCTTGACGTCGATCTGTTTTTCGAGCGGCAGCTTGTCCATTCCGGCTTTCAGCGCGCCGAGTGTTCCCATCGGCGACATTTCGGTCATGCCCCAAGCATGGAAGACTTTTACGTCATATTTTTTCTCGAAGATCTCGATCATCGAGCGAGGCGCAGCGGAGCCGCCGATGACTACGCGGTTCAGCGCGGGTAGCGTTGCGCCGGTCTTTTCCAGATATTGCAGCAGCATGAGCCACACAGTCGGCACGGCGGCCGTCACCGTAACTTCTTCCTTGTCGAGCAGTTCAAAGATGCTGGCGCCGTCCATATTGGCGCCGGGCATGACGAGCTTGGCGCCAACGGCTGGTGCCGCAAAGGCCACGCCCCAGGCATTGGCATGGAACATCGGTACAACAGGCAGCATGACGTCCGTCGATTTCATGCCGAGCGCGTCGCCGACATTGGCGGCCATCGAATGAAGTACGTTGGAGCGATGCGAATAAAGAACGCCTTTTGGGTTGCCCGTGGTGCCTGAGGTGTAGCAAAGGCCACAGGCCGAATTTTCATCGACCTTCGCCCATTCGTAATCGCCGTTTTCAGCTTCGACCATTTCCTCATAGCAGAGCACGTTGGCGAGTGTTGTCGTTGGCATATGCGCGCGATCGGTGAAGATCACATAGGTTTTGACCTTGGGCAGTTTGTCCTGAATGGCTTCGAGAACAGGCACGAAAGTAAGATCGACGAAGATCACCTGATCTTCGGCATGATTGGCGATGTAGATGAGTTGCTCGGCAAAAAGGCGAGGGTTCAGCGTGTGGCAGATCGCACCAAGACCCATGATGCCGTACCAGGCCTCCAGATGGCGCGCCGTGTTCCAGGCCATGGTGGCAACAACGTCGCCTTCCTTGATGCCGAGACGCGCCAGCGCCTGCGCGACCTTACGGGCGCGGAGATGAACCTCCTTGTAGGTCGTGCGCGTAATCGGCCCCTCGACCGTCCGCGTGACAATCTCGCGATCCCCATGAAACCGCGCGGCATGGTCGATAATCGTCGATACGCGCAGCGGCCAATCCTGCATCAAACCCTTCATCGGTCGTCCCCTAAACGAAATGCTCCGCCCTCTGGAGCGGCCCTCTGCAGACGCAGAGGCCATCTTCAATTTTGCAATAGTGTAATGATTAAGGCCCGGCCTCACAACTTGGGTAAATTGGACCTTGGTCGGGTGATAATTCTTGCCATTCAGGCGGTTTGGCCCGGTATTCTCTGCCCAAAGCGAAAAAATGAATTCAGGGAGAGCGCATGTCCGTTTCGTCAGAGCTTCATTTCAGATCCGCTGCGGAGCTGGCACGCATGATCCAGCGCCGTGAGATCAGTTCCCGCGAATTGCTGGAGCATTTCGTCGCGCGGGTCGAGCTTCTCAATCCGAAGCTCAACGCGGTCGTCGCCAAGGACATTGAGCGCGCGCGTAAACTCGCCCATCACGCAGACGAAGTGCAAGCGCGCGGCGAAAGCTTAGGGCCTCTTCACGGGCTGCCGACGACCATAAAGGATGCCTTCGAAGTGGAGGGCATTGTCTCGACAGGCGGCGCACCAGTTTGGGCGAACAATATTCCACCCCGCAGCGCCACCGCCGTTGAGCGCATACAGCGCGCAGGCGGCATCGTTTTCGGCAAGACCAACGTACCCTACCTGTCGGGTGATCTTCAGACGTATAATGACGTTTACGGAACAACTAACAATCCCTGGAATCTCGCTTGCGGGCCTGGCGGATCTTCGGGTGGTTCGGCGGCGGCGGTCGCGGCGGGGTTCACAGCGTTTGAGTTTGGCAGCGACATCGGTGGCTCCATCCGTACGCCCGCGCATCTCTGCGGCGTCTTCGGGCACAAGTCGACTTTCGGCATCATTCCCAAGCGTGGCCATGTGAGCCCTGCTCCCGGCTCCCTGCGCGAAGGCGACCTTTCGGTTGCGGGTCCGCTGGGGCGAAGCGCTGAAGATCTCCGCATTCTGCTGGATATCACGGCGGGGCCGGACTGGGGCATGTCGTCAGGATGGAAACTCGATCTGCCGCCCGCAAGGGCGCGTTCGCCGAAAGAACTCCGCGTCGCTGTCTGGATCGACGATCCTTTTTGCGACATCGACAAGGAAAGCGCGGCATTGTTGAAAAACGCCGCCAAGGCGCTCGAAGACGCCGGAGCGCGTGTCGATTGGAATGCGCGACCCGCTTTCACGCTGGCCGAGATCACAGAAGCCTATCTGATCCTTCTCCATTCATGCGTTGGCTCAGGCTTTCCTGCTACGATCAAGGACCGCTGGATGGCTGAAAAAGCAAAGCTCGCGCCCGACGACAAAAGCCACGCGGCATTGCAGATACGCGGCGCGACGATGAGCTATGCCGACCGCATGGTCTGGGAAGAAAAACAGACGCAGTTGCGCGCGAAATGGGCGGAATTCTTCGAAGGTTATGACGTCGTGCTTTCGCCGGTGATGATGCGGCCCGCCTTTGCGCATGATCAGAGCAGCAATTGGCACAAGCGCAGGCTTGATGTGAATGGCACGGCTCGTGCCTATATGGATGCGTTGATCTGGGCCGGACCTGCCGTCGTTTCCTATCTGCCCGCTACAACCGCGCCTGTCGGGATCACGAGCGAAGGCTTGCCGGTCGGCGTCCAGATCATCGGGCCGCATATGGGCGATCGCACGACAATCGCGGTGGCCGGAATGCTCGAAGAGATTCTCGGCGGCTTCAAGGCACCCCCGGGCTATTGAAACGCTTCTTTGACAGCAGCGGAATGGGCTCCCATATTACCGCCCTTCCTGCTCCCCCGTAGAGTTTTCAAGGATCGCCCCATGCCGAGCTTAAGCAATGCCGCCGTTCGTGACATCGAAACGGTAATTCACCCCTATACCAATCTCGATGCCTTTCGCGGCACGGGGCCGATGATCATTGAGCGCGGCGAGGGCATTCACGTCTGGGATGCAGATGGGCGGAAATATATCGAAGGTCTCGCGGGGCTGTGGTGCACGTCGCTCGGTTACAACGAGCCGGAGCTGATCGAAGCCGCGGCCGAGCAAATGAGGCAACTGCCCTTCGCGCATGTCTTCGGTGGCAAAAGCCACGAGCGCGCCGCCGAGCTTGCTGAAAAGCTGAAGGCCATTGCGCCCCACAAGGCTTCGAAAGTTCTCTTCTGCGGTTCGGGCTCGGAAGCCAATGACCAGCAGGTGAAGCTCGTCTGGTATTACAACAATGCCCTTGGCCGGACGAAGAAGAAGAAATTCATTTCGCGCCTGCGCGGCTATCACGGCGTCACAGTGGCGTCGGCAAGCCTTACAGGCCTCACGCCCAACCATCGCGATTTCGACCTGCCGCTCGATTTTGTGCGGCACACTGATTGCCCGCACTATTACCGTTATGCAGAGCCGGGCGAGACCGAGGACGAATTCACGACACGGCTTGCCGCCAATCTCGAAAAAATGATTATCGAAGAAGACCCCGACACAGTCGCAGCCTTCATCGCCGAGCCGATCATGGGTGCTGGTGGCGTGGTCATTCCGCCGGATGGTTATTTCCAGAAGATCCAGGCGGTGCTCGACAAATACGACATCTACATGATTGCCGATGAGGTGATCTGCGGTTTCGGGCGCACGGGCAATATGTTCGGCAGCCAGACTTTGGGCATCAAGCCGGATTCTATTTCAGTCGCCAAGGCTTTGTCTTCGGCCTACGTGCCCATCGCCGCCATAACGGTTGGCGAGGAGATGTATCAGGCGATGATCGACGAAAGTAAAAAGATAGGCACTTTCGGGCACGGCTTCACCTATACGGCGCATCCGGTTGCCGCCGCCGTTGCCGTCAAGACGCTCGAAATCTACGAGAAGCGCAACATTGTCGGCCATGTGCGCAGCATCGCGCCGCGTTTCGAGGAGCGCATTCGCCGTCTGGGCGATCATCCGCTGGTCGGACACACGCGAGCGAAGGGACTTCTCGGCGCGATTGAGCTTGTCGCCGACAAAGCATCGAAGGAAGCGTTCGACGCCAAGGCCGGTGTTGGCGGCTTCGTGCAGAAGACAGCCGAGAAGCACGGCCTCATCTTGCGCGCGCTGGGCGGCGATATTGTCGCCTTCTGCCCGCCGCTGATCGTCAAGGAGAGCGACATCGACGACATTTTCGATCGCACGGAACTGGCGCTCAACGAGACCGAAGCATGGGTCGCCAAAGAGGGACTGCGCAACGTCTGATGAGAGAAATCCGTTATCAACTTCTATTCGAGGGCAAAGTCTCGCCGGAAGACGAGATGGGCTCGGTGATGCGCGTCGAAACGAGGGCGCATTTCGGTGCGAGCGTCGATCCAGTGTTTTCGACGGGCGCCCCGCAAGCCGTGCTGACAGCCAGCGTTCAACCTGACGATTTCGGCGGCTTTACGGAGAGCGGCGAAATCGTCTTTGGCGGTGGTACGCTTGTCTATGTCAGTGACGGAGAGGGCAAGATAGGCGACAGCGCGAGTGCTGCCGTTCAGCAAGGCCATGTCGTGCGCCGTATTGAGGGCGGCACCGGTGCGTTTGAGGGCGCGAGCGGCGTTATCGTCTCGGCATTTACCGTGCGGGAAGACGCGATGATGCGCGACAGCCAGAGCGCGGTGATCTTCCTCGCCTGAACGTCAGACGTGCTGGCCGCCGTTGATCTGGATTTCCGTACCGTTGACGTAACTCGATTGGTCCGTGCACAGGAAATAGATCGTCTTGGCGACTTCTTCGGGGGTGCCGAGGCGCTGCATGGGAATTTCGGCGACAATTTTTTCCGTGCCGGGCGACAGGATCGCCGTGTCGATTTCGCCGGGCGCGATGGCGTTGACGCGGATGCCGAGGCGGCCGAAATCAGAAGCCATTTCGCGCGTCAGGGCGGCGAGCGCCGCTTTTGACGTTGCATAGGCCGAGCCCGCAAAGGGGTGGACACGAACGCCTGCAATGGAAGTGACATTCACCACCGAGCCTTGCGCCTTCTTCAACTCCTCAACCAACCCGCGCGCGAGCATGGCGGAAGCAAAGAAATTCACCTGAAAGACCTGCTGCCAGACATCGAGACTGGTCTCGAAGACGCCGAGGCGCGAGCCGCCCTGCCCTTTGGGCGAAATTGCGGCATTGTTCACCAGTGCATTAAGGCGACTACCCTGCGCCTTCAGCCTTTCGCGCATCTCGGCAATGGCGGCTTCGGTATTGGCGGGGTCCGCGAGATCAACCTGAATATGGTCTTCAGGCCCTGCTTCCCACGGGCAATCCTCGGGGAAGGGTTGACGCGAACAGGTGATAACGCGCCAGCCGGCGCTGGAAAAGCGTTTAACGGTCGCATGCCCGATGCCGCGGCTGGCGCCGGTGAGGATCAGGGTTTTGCGGTCTTCGTTCGCGGGTGTGCTCATGCGACGCAATCTATGGCAAAGCCCTCGCAAGAGCAAAGCGGCTCGCCCAACTCAGATCGGCTCGCGCGGCGTAATATCTTCAAGGCCTGCCGGGTCCTGATGGATAATGACCTCCGCCTCTGGAAATGCCTCAAGAATGCGCGCCTCAACCTCGTCGGAGATCAGATGCGCCTTCATCAGCGAAATTGTCTGATCAAGCTCGAGATGGCACTGAATGAAGGCGCGCGCGCCTGAGGCGCGCGTGCGCAGATCATGAATGCCCACAACCTCAGGATGGCTTAGAGCAATGGCCGTGATGCGCTCGCGCTCGGCATCGGTAAGCTCGCGGTCCATCAACTGATCATAAGCGCTAAGGGCAATCTGCACGGCGCTATAGGCGATGAGCCCCGCGATCAGAATACCGCCAAGCGGATCGGCCCAATGCAACCCCAGCGTGCCCGACAGAAAAATGGCGGCGAGCGCGGAGAGGTTCATGAGAAGGTCGCCGCGATAGTGGATCGAGTCCGCCTCGATGGCGAGCGAACCCGTGCGGCTGACAACGTGGCGCTGGAATGCGACGAGCGCCAGCGTGACGGCGATGGCCCCCACCGCCACCACGATGCCGGGAAGTGAATTGCTGACAGGGGCCGGATCGAAAAATCGCGTGATGGATTCATAAGCGATGAAGCCCGCCGACGCGCAGATGAATATCGACTGCCCCATGCCCGCCAGAGCTTCCGCCTTGCCGTGCCCGAAACGATGTTCGTCGTCGGCGGGGGTCAGGGCGTGACGCACGGCAACGAGGTTCAACAGTGACGCGGCACCATCGAGCAGCGAATCCATCAATGTGCCGAGCATCGCAACAGAGTCGGTCATGTAAACCGCTACGGCCTTGGCCGCGATGAGCATTATCGCGACGGCGACGGCGGCATAAGTCGCCTGCTTCATCAGGCGGGCGCTTTGCATGGCCTCCGCCCGTCCGGCGGTCGTCACGGAAAGAGCCTCGATGTTCGCCATGCGCTGTCGGGCGTGTCGCGCGTGAAGACCAACCGATCATGGAGGCGGAAGGGCCGGTCACGCCAGAACTCGATCTGCACGGGTTCGATCCGAAAACCCGACCAGTGCGGCGGGCGCGGTACTTTGCCCAAGCCGAATTTTGCCGCATACCGCGCCACTTCGCGCTCCAGCTCAAAGCGTGCCTCAAGAGGACGAGACTGGCGCGACGCCCAGGCACCGATCTGGCTGTCTCGGGCGCGGCTGGCGAAATATTCATCCGCCTCCGCATCACTCGCGCGCGTGACGATGCCGCGAACCCGAACCTGACGGCGAAGCGATTTCCAGTGGAAACAAAGAGCGGCTTTGAGATTTTCCGCCAGTTCGTGGCCCTTGGCGCTTTCCAGATTTGTATAGAAGACGAAGCCGCGTTCGTCGGCGGCCTTCAGCAACACCATGCGGACATCCGGCAAGCCGTCCGCATCCACCGTCGCCAGAGCCATGGCGTTGGGATCGTTCGGCTCGCTGGCGGCAGCTTTTTCCAGCCACTCGTGAAAAAGATGAAAGGGGTCTTTCGTCTCAGTCCAGGCGGAGGCTTCTTCGTTGTTTTTCGGATCTGCGGGGTGCTGCTTCAAAACGTCAATGCTCCAGGGAGGGAACAGAAAAGCGGGTAAAATCGTTCTCTACTCGGGCGTTAGTTCCCGCCTTATTTATTGCCACAATTCATGTCTTATATAGTCGCCACCAAGGGGTTTGTCCCACCAGTTACTCGGATGGGCTCGGAAAACAGGATCGCACCACATGAAGATTCTTAAAGGTTTGGCCATCGGCGCAATCGCCCTCTCTCTCGCGGCATGCGAACAGGGTGCAGGCCCGAAACAAAACATCGGTACTCTCGGCGGCGCTGTGGCTGGCGGCCTTGCTGGCTCAGCCGTCGGCGGCGGCACCGGTCGGCTTTGGGCCACGGGCGCGGGCGTGTTGCTCGGCGCTCTTGTCGGCAGCTCAGTCGGCAAATCTCTGGATCGCGCCGACCAAAATTACATGGCGCAGTCAACGCAAAATGCTCTGGAGAGCGGACAGACGGGCCAGCCGGTTGAGTGGCGCAATCCCGATTCCGGCAATTACGGCACGATCGTTCCCCAGCGCGCCTATCAGCAAAATAACAGCTATTGCCGTGAATACTCCCAAAGCGTAGTTGTCGGCGGCAAGAGCGAACGCGCCTATGGCACTGCCTGCCGTCAGCCGGACGGCACCTGGCAGATCATAAACGGCTAACGATCCGTTCAATCGATCTCTTGGGGGGACGATGCGGTCCAGGATAAAAGCTTGGCCTTCACAGGCGGGGCTCATGGTCATGATAATAGCGGCTGCGCTGTTTTTCAGCGCAGCCGCTGTGCATGCGGCCCCGGTCCAGGTTCTTCCCGGTCCGTCCGTGGAGTTGCCGCCTCCCAGCGTCCAGTTTCAGCAAGGTGTTGTCGCCTACGACAAAGGCGACTTTGCCGAAGCATTTAAAATCTGGCTGCCGCTCGCGCAGAAAGGCGATCTCGCAGCCATGCGTAACGTAGCCCTGCTGCTGCGCAAGGGCGAAGGAACACCGCGCGATCCCAAACGCGCGCTCTGGTTTTATGAAGAAGCCGGCACCAAGGGGTTCGGTCTGGCGCAAGTCAATGCCGCGTTCATGCATCTTGAAGGCGACGGCGTCCCCAAGAATCTCGAAGCTGCCGCCTTCTGGTTTCACGCTGCCTCACTCGCCGGTAGCCCGATCGCGCAATACAATCTCGCCGTGATGTATGAGCGCGGAACCGGCGTCGAAAAAGACATGCCCCGCGCTTTGGGCTGGTACGCGCTGGCGGCGCGTTCAGGAAGCAAACCGGCCCTCGATCGCCTTGCCGTTCTGGTGCCTGCTCTCGATGGCCCCCGCCCGCCAGAACGTACCGAGTTGCCCGCGATGGAAACAGCACCTCAGCCGTCACCACCAGTGCTGCAAACGCCCGTGACATCGGCTCCCGCTGAGGTCGAAACGCCGCGTTCCACGGCAAAGGGGCCCGTCAAGACGGAACCTCTGCCGCCCGTCTTTCAGAACCCGGAAACCGGCGCGGCTTACCGATTCTAGAGACGGTTAACGAATTCGTATCGGACCCGGCGATAATCTCGGCTTTTACGCCGCCGGAGCGACAGATTGCGCGATCCCTATCACATACTCGGCCTGTCGCCGGATGCCGGTGCTGCCGAGATCAAGGCAGCTTATCGGCGGCTGGCTAAAAAATATCACCCCGACGCACAGGGCGCCGAGACACCCGGCACGCCATCGCGATTTCAGGAAGTGACCGCCGCCTATAATCTGCTCAAGGATGGCGGTGCGCGGGCGCGACTTGACGCGCAGATGCGTGACAGAGCAAAGCCGCGCGCCCATGCGCAAACCAACGAGATTTTCAGAGAAGCACCTTTTGCCACGGGCCGGGCGAAGCAGGACACTGCTTTCCAAGCGGAGGCGACGGCGGAATCCGACCCTGATATCTTCTCGGAACTCTTCGGCGGCTTGCGCAATGCGGGCAAGCGCGTTTTCCGCGCTCGCGGCGAGGACCAGATCTATAAGCTCTCAGTGCCCTTTCTCGAGGCGGCGCGCGGCGGCAAGAGGCGTGTTGCCTTGACCAGCGGGCGGTCGCTCGACATTCACATCCCGGCTGGAATCGAGGAAGGTCAGCAGATTCGTCTGCGCGCCCAAGGCGGCGAGGGCTTTGGCGGCGCACCGGCGGGCGATGTGCTGATTACTATTTCGATTGAGCCGCACGAGACGCTGCGGCGCGAGGGTCATGATATTTACCTGACCCTGCCGGTCTCTCTTCCTGAGGCCGTTCTCGGTACGAAAATCGAGGTAGTCACAGTTTCGGGTCCGGTCACCCTTTCAATTCCCGCTGGGTCAAACACTGGAACGCGGTTGCGTCTCAAGAGCAAAGGTATTGCCCCAGAAGGCGGGGCGACACCGGGCGATCAATATGTAACGCTTGATCTCGTTCTGCCCGACACGCAAGACACCGCTTTGCGTGATTTTGCGGCCGGATGGGCTGCAGGGCTTGCTCATGATCCGCGCCGCAAGCCTTCGCTTTAAACCATAAAAAATCGCCTAAATCCGCCGAATCGCGGCAGAAGCAGGGGCGGCTTTTTGATGGACCCAACTAGGCTATTGTGTAGGATGCGCGCGATTTCAAAACGACGTGAACGAACAAGGCGAGGCAGGCGATGAGCGACGCCACAACGAAAACAGCACCCGTGCGCGGCACCGGCCTGATGGCCGGTAAACGCGGCCTCATCATGGGCGTCGCCAATAACCGGTCCATCGCCTGGGGCATTGCCAAGGCCTGTGCTGATCAGGGCGCGGAACTGGCTTTCACCTTTCAGGGCGAGGCGCTGCAAAAGCGCGTCATACCGCTCGCTGAATCCATCGGCTCAACGCTGATCCTGCCTTGCGACGTGACGGACGCCGCGAGCATGGATGCGGTGTTTGCAAAACTCGAAGCCGAATGGGGAAAGCTCGACTTTTTTGTCCATGCCATCGCCTATTCGGCCAAGGACGAGCTGACGGGACGCTATGTCGATACGTCGCTCGACAACTTCACTGCCAGCATGGCGATCTCCTGCTACTCGTTTGTCGCGCTCTGCCAGCGCGCCGAGAAGCTGATGACCGACGGTGGCTCCATCGTCACGCTTACCTATTACGGCTCGGAAAAAGTGATCCCGCATTACAACGTCATGGGCGTTGCGAAAGCGGCGCTTGAGGCGAGCGTGCGCTATCTCGCGGTCGATCTCGGACGCAACAACATCCGCGTCAACGCCGTTTCAGCCGGACCTATCAAGACGCTTGCCGCCTCGGGCATCGGCGACTTCCGCTATATTCTGAAGTGGAACGAACTCAATGCGCCGATGAAGCGCACCGTGACGATTGAGGAAGTGGGCAACTCCGCGCTCTACCTTCTTTCCGATCTGGGTTCCGGTGTGACCGGCGAAGTGCATCATGTCGATGCCGGTTATCACGTCGTCGGCATGAAGGCTGAAGACGCGCCTGACATGAGCATCGTCTGACACCATGTCCCACAACACGTTCGGCCATCTCTTTCGCGTGACGACCTGGGGCGAAAGCCATGGGCCTGCACTCGGCTGCGTGGTCGATGGCGCACCGCCGCGCCTTCCGCTGAGGGCTGAAGACATTCAAGTCTGGCTCGACAAGCGCAAGCCCGGCCAGTCTCGTTTTACGACGCAGCGGCGCGAACCCGATACGGTAAAAATCCTCTCCGGCACGTTCATCGACGATGAAACGGGCGAGGAAGTGACGACCGGGACGCCGATCTCGCTGATGATCGAGAATGTCGATCAGCGGTCGAAAGACTATGGCGACATCAAAGAGAAATTCCGCCCCGGCCATGCGGATTACACTTATCTCGCCAAATATGGCATCCGGGATTATCGCGGTGGCGGACGCTCATCGGCGCGCGAGACAGCGGCGCGTGTCGCAGCGGGTGCCGTCGCGCGCAAGGTTCTCGCAGGCGTGACCATTCGCGGTGCGCTGGTACAGATGGGCCCGCACAAGATCGACCGTGCTAATTGGGACTGGAACGAGACAGGCAATAATCCGTTCTGGTGCCCAGACGCCAAAGCGGCGGCAAACTGGGAAGACTATCTCGATGGTGTGCGCAAGGCGGGCTCGTCCTGCGGCGCGATCATCGAGGTTGTGGCCAGCGGCGTTCCCGCCGGTTGGGGCGCGCCGATTTACGGCAAGCTCGATGCCGACATCGCAGCAGCGCTCATGAGCATCAACGCGGTCAAGGGCGTCGAGATCGGTGATGGTTTTGCAACCGCCGCAATGACCGGCGAAGAAAATGCCGACGAGATGCGATCGGGAAATGACGGTCCCATCTTCACGTCGAACCATGCAGGCGGCGTTCTCGGTGGCATATCGTCGGGACAGGACGTCGTTGCGCGTTTCGCTGTGAAGCCGACCTCCTCGATCCTTGCGTCGCGCCAGACGATCACCAAGGCCGGTGCGGATACCGAGATCGTGACCAAGGGTCGCCACGACCCATGCGTCGGCATACGCGCGGTACCGGTGGGCGAAGCCATGATCGCCTGCGTTCTGGCCGACCACCTGCTCCGCCATCGCGGACAAGTCGGCTAGGCCGCGCCCTTTCGGAACACCATGACCTTCGAGAGAAATGCCAGCGCCACATCTGTCTGCGCGAGGTCGTGCCGCGCGAATAACGCTTTAAAATCCTCCACCAGATATGAACCAAAATAGGGTTCGTGGAAGCCGATGGGGAAGAACTCAAGAAGCCCGTCATAGCTCGGCGTATCGCCTGTTTGCAGCGCATCGACGACGACGGCGATGCCGCCCGGCTTCAGCACACGGGCGATTTCTGCGGCGATGACTTTTCGAATCTTCGGTGGCAATTCGTGAAAGAGATAGATGCAGGTGACTGCGTCTTGCGAGGCGTCGGCAAGCGGCATCGTTTCAGCATTTGCCTCGATGAGAGAGACATTGCGACGGGTGCCGAGACGCGAGCGCGCTTCCGCAATATAGGCGGGCGACAAATCAAGGCCCGTGATGTTGAGGCGCGGGTAGTTGGCCGCTACATCCTCAAGAAAACGCCCTGTGCCGCAAGCGACGTCGAGGAGACTGAGTTTGCGCTGATCGCGACCACGTAGTGCCTCGGCGAGCGGCACCAGCGCCTGACGGCGCATCGCGCCTGCTGTGCCGTTGAAAAGCACTTCGACCTGCGTGTCATAGAGCTTCGCGGAATCTTCAGAAAACCAGCCACCTGTCTGATAATGGAAGTTCTGGAGATAGTAGCGTGGGTAGCGGGCACGCAATTCATCGGTCAGCACTTCGGAATGGCGGCGCGAAAGGCGGCGCTCATCGACCTTTCTCGCGTCTTTAAAAAAGCGGAGACTTGCAGCAACAGCCTCGGCAGGCGCGGCAAGGCCATCGGGTGCGCGATAGAGGCCCGCTTCAATATTTTTCCAGTCGCGCTCGAAAAGCGCCCTCATGCCTGCGACGAGGCCCTTCCAGTTCGGCACCTTGCCTTGCACGGAGACAGGCTCTTCGCCCGGTGGCACCAAGGGACCGCGCATGCGGTTGACCGCAAGGTAATGGCCGACATACCAGGCAACGCGCGCGCCCTGCCCCAGCCCATAGCCTATCCTTGAAAGCGGGCTCGCCATGAAGGCTCACTCCTTTCGGAAAATTCCAACCAGCTCAATATGAGGCGACCAAAGAAATTGGTCCACCGGCGTCACGCGTGTGAGCCTGTAGCCACCGTCGATCAATGTGCGTGCATCGCGGGCAAAGGTCGCGGGATTGCAGGAAACGCCAACGAGCAAGGGTACGTTTGATTTTGCCAGCATCTCGGCTTGTGCCGCTGCTCCGGCACGCGGCGGATCGAAGACTACGGCGTCGTTCTTCAGCAGTTCGGATGAATGGAGGGGGCGACGGAAGAGATCTCGCGTTACGAGGGCAACGGGCTTCAACCCGAGCGCCGGACCTTGCTGGCGAAGCGCACGGTCGAGAGCCGCCAGCGACTTGCCTTCACCTTCGACTGCAAGGGTGGTCGCGCGCTTTGCCAGCGCCGCCGTGAACGTGCCGCAACCGGCAAAGAGATCGACGACGCGCTTTGCATCTCCCACACCTTCGAGAACGAGGCGAACGAGTTCCGCCTCTCCCTCCGCCGTCGCCTGCAGAAAAGCACCAGGCGGCGGCGCGACGCGCAGGCCGGAGAAGGTGACGATGGGTGTGCGGCGTTCGGCGAGAATATCGCCATCCCATGTGAGGCGCGCGAAGTTGGCGGCGGCCGCGCGTTTGGCAAGCTCGCTGCGAAGCGGGCCATCAGGCGCTTCCTTGCCGCCGCTGACCGCGACGTCGAGCCCCGCTTCAGTCAAGGTAACCGAGAGCGAAGCCCTTCCTTTGCGCGAGAGGCCGGGCTCGACAAGTTGTGCGAGCCCTTCCAATGCACTTTCGATCTCGGGCACCACAAGCGGACATTCCTGCGCGGCCATGATCGTGTGGCTGGCGCGCATGTAATAGCCTATGGTCACGCCCTTTTTGGTGCGCGTTGCTGCAAGCGTTGCGCGGCGGCGACTATGCGGTGCCGCCGCTACGAGCGGCTCGACATCGCAGTCGATGCCACGCGCTTTCAAAGCCGCCATGACCTGAAGGCGCTTCCATTCGGCATAGGCGCTCGCCCGCATGTGCTGCAAGGAACAGCCGCCACAGATACCGAAATGTTTGCAAGACGCGGCAACGCGCTCGGGCGAGGGCTCAAGAATTTTCAGAAGTTCCGCCCTCCCCTCCCCCAGCGTGCGGACGCGAGCGCGCTCACCAGCAAGCGTGAAGGGAACGAAAAGCTGACCGGCATCCGTCTCCGCAACGCCGTCGCCGAGATGACCTAACGAGGCGATAGTGACGTCGATTTCGGTGGCTACTTCATTTGGCGCGACGGGCTGCAATCAGAAATTCCTTGTTGCC
>CAZLLB010000037.1:0-19528 GCA_964560165.1 uncultured Parvibaculum sp.
GAACTGCCGCCACGGCTGCCGATCTCATTGCCATCGGCGTCGAGCACGGTGAGCGCCAGCGCGAAAGCAGGGCCTGCCTGAATGTCGCGCTGAAGCTTCGGAATGGTGACGAAGACGAGAAGGATCGCGGCGAGTACGCCTGCGGTCAGGACGAAAGATGTGACACGAAGCCAGAGCGGGCGGCGCTTGCGTTTGCGACGCAGCTCACCCTCGGGCGTCTGGTCTTCGTATTGGCCTCGATAATTATCCGACAAGGTAAATCCCCAACCCGCGTCTCGTGTTCGCCCGTTTCACAGGCAAGCGCCATGCCGCGCGCGGATGGGCTCAAACTCCAGTATCCCGGCGCTTTGTGCCGGGATTGGGGCGGGATTTTGGTCCGCCTCCCTTCAATTGTGTTCCAATTACAATTTAGATCATATGCACCTGCGATGATTAGCAACAGCGGATAGGTCGCCAATAATTTTGCCACGGCCGGAACTACGTTGGGGGCAAGCTCACAAGCACAAGACGGACTCTACTAAAATCTGGAGGAGTTTCAGGTCACGGGTCTGGACCGACCTGCGTGCCAGACTGTCTCTCAATTATCGGAGGGATAGAGTTTGACGGCGCTGTGCAGGATTTCTATCACCCGATCCCGGATCCATTTGTGCCCGAGATCGTCATCGGCTTGTCGCGCCCAAGTCAAATGTCCCACGATGCTCGGCATGTCGAAAGGCAGATTGAACATCACCAGCGCGCCGTCTCCGGCATAGGGCTCGGCATAATTGGCGCCGACGCAGGCGGCGAGGTCTGAGACGGCGACGGCCGTGTAGAGATTATGCGTGTCGGCGACGAGGCAGGCCACCTTGCGCGGAACGCCATGCCCCTTGAAAATCTCATCCAGAAACGCCCGCAAACGCGGCACATGCGTCGAGACGACGAAGGGCATGTCCCGCAGCATATCCACTGTCAGCCGATTGACCTTAGCCAAGGGATTATTGCGTCCGACGATGATCTTGAAAGGCTCGTCCCATATTTTTGTCGAAACATGTTCATTGCTTGCGGCGGCTCCGATTGTCAGGGCGAGGTCGTATTCACCACGCGTCAGGGCCTCCAGTATTTTCTCGCTTTTGGCCTGAAGCGTGAATTCCAGCGTAATACCGGGCGCTTGCTGGCGGGTGACCATGACCAGCGTTGGCACCAGCACATCATGAATGATATCGCTCACGCCGATGCGAAAGTGGCGGACGGATGTCGCAGGATCGAAATTGCGTACTGAGGAGAGGCCGCGTTCAACAGAATCGAGCGCATGACCCACTGGAATGGCTAATGTCATGGCGGCGCGCGTCGGGGCAACCCCCTTACCCGATTTGTAAAACAGCGTGTCGCCGGTGAAGGTCCGCAAACGTCGCAAGGCGTTGCTGACCGCCGGTTGTGTCATGCCAAGTTTCTTGGCGGCGCCGCTAATGCTCTTTTCCACGTAAATAGCATTGAAAACGAGTAGCAGGTTCAAGTCGAGCTCGTGGATATTCACGCGCGCCAATCTCCTTTTGGAACTGTTCTGGAGGGTACTGTACCCGAGCCGCCGGACAGAAAAACCCCCTCGCGCCTTGGAGATTCGGGGCCCCTGGGTGTGCTCTTCTATAACTGGTATGAATAGATACTATTTATTTGAGAAATACTCCGGTCGTTTCGAGATGTTGAATATCAACTTCATGAATTGATGGCCATATATTAAGTATTTTAAGCAATTTTTATTGTAATCAGACAATTTCCTCATTTGGATACCCGCCGAGAGCAGCTTTGTAGGGCCGAAGGGGATTTGCCGGATGAACAGGAAGAGTGGAACTCGCGGGTTTGCGCGGGCGAGTAGCCTTGCTTGGAGGCTAGGCGCCATGGCGGGCGTGATGGCCGTGACGATCACGGCGGCGCAAGCCCAGACGATCGAAGAGGCGATGGAAATCGCCGTGCGCGATCACCCGGCGGTGAAGGCCCAGAACCTTGAAGTCGATGCGGCAAACCGCGACGTGAATGCCGCCATGTCCGGCTATTTCCCGACCTTGTCGATAGACGGATCGGTCCGGCGCGAGAGAACCAGGCAGCCCTATTCGGACCAGACGATGAATCCGCAGGACTACTCGGTCACCTTGACCCAGCCGATATTCGACGGGCTGGCGACGCCCGCCCGCGTTTCCACAGCGGAATCGGCTGCCGACGAGCAAAAATTCAACGCTCAGTCTGCCTTGAACGACGCCGCGCTGGATGCGGCCAACGCCTATCTCGGCGTGCTTCAGGCGCGCGAACGCCTGGCTCTGCTGCAAAACCACGAAAGCCGCACGCAGATTATCGCGCAGCGCATCGAGCAGCGCGCTCAGGCTGATACCGGCTTGCGCTCGCTCACCGTTGTCGGCCATAGCGAGACGGAGCAGGCGCGCTTCCTCGTGCTCGACGCCCAGCGCGAAGTCGCGCTTGCGGAAACCCTCTACCGCGAATTGGTCGGAGCTTCGCCGAAGGATTTGCAGGAGCCGGCGGGCCCGGTCGAATTGCTCAATCTAACGAGTGAGGAAGCAGTCGAACGCGCGACCCGTACGCATCCCGCTTTGTCTTCGGCCCGCGCGCGCGCCAGAGCCGCCGATTCCGAAAAGGACATTGCGCGCTCCACACTTTTCCCGCGCCTTGATGCGGAGATGCAGGCGAGAAACGGCAAGAATATCGATGGCGTCAGGGGGCCTGACGACGATTATTATGTCGGGCTGCGCCTCACCTATAAGTTCGCGACCGGCGGAGGCAATTTCTACGATGTCAGCGCGGCCAGCTTCCGCGAGCAGGCGGCGTCGATGCGCATTCAAGACGTCGCGCGCAAGGTGCGCCTCGGCGTGCTGGACACGCTGCAGAACTTCTGGTCGAGCCGGTCCACTCATTCGGTTTTGGTAAGCCGCAAGATTGCGGCGAGTGAAACCGTGCGCGTCTATGACGCCCAGTTTATTGGCGGTCAGCGCGATCTTCTCGATCTCTTCTTCGTGTTGAATGAGGAGCGCGCCGCGAACATCGCGGAGCTGGAAGCGCGGTTTGCGGAATTGCGTTCGGCCTATGGCGTTCTCGCCGCCATGGGTGAATTGGGACAGAAGGTCGCCAGCGCCAAATAAGAGCGCGGCATTTCGTCTTCGACTTACGTCAAGTGGAGTATGAGCAATGAAGATCGTCCTGCAACTGACTGCCGCCGACGGCACGTCTCAAATCGTGGCGATCGAAGCCGGCCAGAATTTCCGCATTCCCTCCGGCGTGACGGTCGAGATCGTCTCGCTGGAGGGCGTGAAGGATCTGCATGTCGAGAGCGGAAACCTTGTCCTGAGCGGTCCCGATGGCACGGTACATATCGCCGGACTGGACGCCGACTTCCTCAACTCGACTGCCTCAGTGGTTGCGCCCGGACTTGACGCACCGCTTCCCGATGGCTTTCTGCATTTACTGGGTTGGGGTGACCTTCCGGGCCTGGATGTGCAGAACAATCGCCCGGACTTCACCGACGCCACCGCCACGCCTGTCCCGGCGGGCAGCCAGGCCCTGCCTCCGCTCGATTATACCGACCGTAATCTCGGGCAGCAGACGCCCGCTACATCGACGCCAGCCATCACCGGCTATTCCCAAGACACGGGCGCTACCGGCGACGGCATCACCGCCGCCACGGTACTGACGCTGACGGGTATGGCGGATGCCGGTGCGACCGTCGCCATTTTGGATGGCGGGTCGGCACTCGGCACGGTCACGGCGGGCATCGACGGTTCGTGGAGCTTCACGACCGCGTCTCTGGCGGACGGGCAGCACGGCTTCACGGCAATCGCCAGCAATGCGCAAGGCGCAAGCCCGGCATCGCCCGCAACCTTTGTCACCGTCGATACGAGCGCGCCGGACGCGCCGGTCATCGCCGCTTTTTCGAACGATACGGGCGTTGCCGGCGACGGCGCGACCTCGGATGCCGCCTTGACGCTGAACGGCACGGCGGAAGCAGGCGCAACGATCACGATTTTCGATGGCGCGACGCAGCTGGGCACCGCAACGGCCAATGGCGATGGCACATGGAGCTTCGACACGGCGGCGCTCAGCGAGGGTGCGCATAGCTTCACCGCGACCGCGACGGATGCGGCGGGCAACACGGGTGTGGCCTCGACGGTTCTTGCCGTCGCCATCGACACGGATGCGCCGAAAGCGCCTGTGATTGGAAGCTACGCCAGTGACACCGGCACGGCGAACGACGGCATTACCTCCGACACCGCCTTGACGCTGAACGGCACGGCGGAAGCAGGCGCGACGGTCACGATCTTTGACGGTGCGACGCAGCTTGGCACTACGGTCGCGACAGGCGGCGTGTGGAGTTTTGATACGGCGGCGCTTGGCGACGGCGCTCATAGTTTTACCGCGACGGCGACGGATGCGGCGGGCAATACCGGTGCGGCCTCTGCGGCGTTTTCCGTCATCATCGACACAAGTCCTTCTTCCGCTCCGACAATCGACAGCTATGCCGATGACAGCGGTTTGGCGGGCGATAACGTTACTTCGGACAATGTTCTGACGCTGAGCGGCACGGCGGAGACGGGCTCCATCGTCACGATTTTTGACGGTGTGACCGAACTCGGCACGATAACGGCTAGTGGCGGCGCATGGAGCTTCGACACGCCGGCGCTCGATGATGGCATGCATAATTTTACCGCGACCGCGACGGATGCGGCGGGCAATGTGAGTGATTCTTCCGCGACACTCTCGCTGACCGTCGATACGGCTCCTCCCGCGGCCCCGGCCATCACAAGCTATTCGGCGGATACAGGCACAGCGGGCGACGGCATCACCTCCAATACGATGCTCACTTTGAGCGGTACGGCGGAAGCAGGCGCGACGGTCACGATCTTCGACGGTGCTACGCAGCTTGGCACCACGGTCGCGACAGGCGGCGTGTGGAGTTTTGATACGGCGACGCTCGGCGACGGATCGCATAGCTTTACCGCGACGGCGACAGATGCGGCGGGCAATGCGGGCGCAGCTTCGGCGGCGCTCTCCGTCACCATCGACACGGAGATACCGAACGCACCGGCCATCACCGGCTATTCGATGGATACGGGCACCGCGGGCGACGGCATTACCTCCGATACAACGCTCACTTTGAGCGGCACGGCGGAGGCAGGCGCGACGGTCACGATCTTCGACGGTGCGACGCAGCTTGGCACTACGGTTGCGACAGGCGGCGCGTGGAGTTTTGATACGGCGACGCTCGACGACGGACCGCATAGCTTCACCGCGACGGCGACAGATGCAGTGGGCAATACGGGCGCAGCTTCGGCGGCGCTCTCCGTCACCATTGACACGGACATGCCGGACGCACCGGTAATTACCGGCTATGCAGGGGACAGTGGCGTCGCTGGCGACGGTATTACTTCCGACACGGTACTTACCCTGAACGGTATAGCGGAAGCGGGCGCGACGGTTACGATTTATGACGGTGCGACAGAGCTTGGCAAGGTGGTCGCGACGGGCGGCGCATGGACCTTCAATACTACCGCACTCGATGACGGCGCGCACAGCTTTACCGCGACGGCCACGGACGCAACCGGAAACACAGGGACGATTTCATCCGTCTTCCCCGTCACTGTCGATACGGCTAAGCCTGCGGCTCCGATCATCACGGGTTACTCAGACGATAGTGGCGTGGCAAGTGACGGCATCACCTCCGACACCATACTGACGCTGAACGGCACGGCGGAAGTGGGCGCGACAGTTGCGATTTTCGATGGTGTAACGCAGATCGGCACGGCCATTGCGACAGGTGGTGTGTGGAGTTTCGACACTACGGTGCTTTCGGAAGGCGCGCACAGCTTTACTGCCTCGGCGACAGACGCAGCGGGCAATACCGGCGCGGCTTCTGCGGCCTTCTCCGTGGATATCGATACGAGCGTGCCGGACGCACCGGCGATTACGGGATATTCGAACGACACCGGTACGCTTGGCGATGGCATCACCTCGGATACTACGCCGAGTTTGAGCGGCACGGCGGAGGCGGGCGCGACGGTCACGATCTTCGATGGCGCGACAAAGCTTGGCACTGCCATCGCGACGGGCGGCGTCTGGAGTTTCGACACCTCGACGCTTTCCAGCGGCGCGCACAGTTTCGCCGCCACGGCGACAGATGCTGCGGGCAATACCAGCGCGGCATCCGCTGCGCTCGCCATCACCATCGACACAAGCATGCCGGATGCGCCTGCGATCACCTCCTATGGCGCAGACAGCGGCGTCGCGGGCGATGGCGTCACTTCCGACACGACGCTCACGCTGAGCGGCACGGCGGAGGCAGGCGCGACGGTTACGATCTATGACGGCGCGACAGAGCTTGGCACGGCCATCGCGACGGGCGGCGCATGGAGCTTCGATACTTCGACGCTATCCGAAGGTACACACAACTTCATCGCAACTGCGACGGGCATCAGCGGAAACACAGGCTCGCACTCGCCGATCTTCAGCGTGACCGTCGATACCACGCCCCCCGCCGCGCCTGCGATCAACGGCTATTCGACGGACACTGGAGCGGCAGGCGACGGCATCACGGCCGATGCGACGCTGACGCTGAACGGTACGGGGGACAATGGTGCGACCGTGACCATCTTCAACGGTGCGGTTGAAATCGGCACGGCGCAGGTAAACGGCGGAACATGGAGCTTCACCACGGCGACGCTGCCGGAAGGGGCGCAGAGCTTTACCGCGACGGCGAGCGACGCTGCGGGCAATGTAAGCGGTGCGTCGGGGGCGCTTGCCGTCACCATCGACACGACGCCTCCATCGGCGCCAACGCTGACGGGCTTTTCTGACGACACGGGCGCTGGCGGCGACAGTACAACCGCCGATAACACGATCACCTTTTCCGGCACGGCGGAAGCGGGGATGACGGTCAACGTCTATTGGGCCGAAACCATTGTCGCCAGCGGCGTCGCGGATGGCGACGGCAATTGGAGCGCGACCTCGGCAGCGCTCGACGATAACTATTATTCATTCACTGCGCGCGCGGCGGACGCCGCAGGTAATCTCGGCGCGCCGTCGGGCGCGATGATCATTGCCATCGACACGAGCCCTCCCGCCGCACCCGCGATCACGGGTTATTCAAGCGACACGGGCGCGGCGGGCGATGGGTTGACCTCGGATACGACGTTGACGTTGAGCGGAACGGCGGCGCTGGGCACGACGGTTTCGGTTTATGACGGAGCCACGTTGCTCGGCAACGTGCCGGTGAACGCGGGAACCTGGAGCTTCACGACCGAAACGCTCAACGACGGCGCGCATGATTTTACGGCGAAGGCAACCGATGCGGCGGGTAATGCGAGTGGCGCGTCGACGGTGTTGACCGTGACCGTTGACGCCACGCCGCCGGCCATGCCTGCGATTACGGCTTTCTCGAACGATACCGGCCTGGCGGGCGATGGCCAGACATCGGACAATACGCTCACCGTGACTGGCACGGCGGGAGCCGGCGAAGCCGTCAACGTCTATGACAACGGCCATCTGGTGGCGAGCGGCGTCGCGGATGGCGACGGTCATTGGCAGGCGACAACGAATGCGCTTTCCGACGGCGTTCATTATTTGACCGCACGCACGGTCGATACGGCGGGAAATCTCAGCGCCCCGACCTTATCGGTACCGGTCATCATCGATACGGATGCGCCGGATGCGCCCGTCATCACCGCCTTCAGTAATGACACGGGCGTGGCGGGCGATGGCCTGACCTCGGATCGGACAATCACGCTGACCGGCACGGTGGAGGGCAACGCCACCGTCACGATCTATGACGGCGCGACGATGCTCGGCACGGCTAACGCCGATCTTTCGGGTGCCTGGACTTTCACCACCGCCATGCTCAATGATGGCGCGCATAGCTTCACCGCCACGGCAACGGATGTGGCGGGCAATACCGGTGCGCCTTCCGGTGCTCTGGATCTCACCATCGACATCACGCCCCCTGCCGTGCCGGCCATCACCGGATTTTCCGGCGATAGCGGCGCCATCGGCGATGGCCAAACGTCCGACGCCACGCTGACCCTCACCGGGACGGCGGAAGCGGGCATCACCGTCAACGTCTATAGCGGCGTGACGCTCGTCGCTACCGGCATAGCGGATGGCGAGGGACATTGGTCGGCGACGACGGACGCGCTGGCCGATGCCTATTATTCGTTCCAGGCGCGTGCCATCGACGAGGCTGGCAATGCGAGCACCGCCTCGACGCCGTTTATTGTCACCGTCGATACGACGCCGCCCGCTGCGCCGGTCATCGCGGATTTTGCGAGCGACAACGGCATCGCGGGCGATCGCCTCACCTCGGACACGACGCTGACGCTGAGCGGCACGGCGGAAGCGGGCGCGACGGTGACGATCTATGACGGCGCGACCATGCTCGGCACAGCGCAGGCCTCGGGTGGCAGTTGGAGCTTTGCGACGGCCACGCTGGATGGTGGCGACCACAGCTTCACGGCGACGGCGACCGATGCGGCAGGCAATGTCAGCGACGCCTCGGCGGCGTTCGACGTTATGATCGACGTCACCCCGCCATCCGTTCCGGCGATCACCGGCTTTTCCGACAATACCGGCAATCCGGCGGACATCTACACGTCCGACAATACGATTACCTTCACCGGCACTGCGACGGCGGGCGATACGGTCAATGTCTATTGGGGCGCGACTGTCATCGCGAGTGGCGTGGCTGACGGAGACGGCAACTGGAGCGCCACGGCGGCGACGCTTGCCGATAGTTATTACACGTTCACCGCGCGCTCGGTCGATGCGGCGGGCAATGTCAGCAGCGACTCGACGCCCATCACTATCGTGGTGGACACGGCGACGCCGTCAGTTCCAGCCATTACGGGATTTTCCGACGACAAAGGTGTCGTTGGAGATCATCTCACTTCGGATACGACGCTGACGCTTTCCGGCACCGGGGAGTCTGGCGCGAAGATCACGATTTTCGACGGTGCGACAGTGCTCGGGACAACGACCGTAAACAACGGAGCCTGGAGCTTCGGCACTGGCGTTCTGGCGGAGGGCACGCACAGCTTCACCGCGACGGCGACAGATCCGGCCGGCAATACCAGCGGTGCGTCGGCAGCCTATGCCGTGACGCTCGACACGACGCTTCCCTCTGTGCCGGTTGTCACCGGCTATTCGAACGACACCGGCGTTGCGGGCGACGGCATGACCTCCGACAATACGCCGACCTTCACCGGAACGGCGGATGCCGGTTCGACGGTCAGCATCTATTGGGGCGGAAACGTCATCGCGAGCGGTGTCGCGGATGAAACTGGCCATTGGTCGGCAACGTCCTCCACGCTGACCGACGGGTATTATTCACTTGAAGCTCGCGCCTTCGATCCGGCAGGCAATGGCAGCGCCTTCGTCAGCGCGGCCATTATCACCATCGACACCGTATCGCCATCCGCTCCCGTCATCACGGGCTTCGGTGACGACACCGGCACGACGGGCGATGGGGTAACGACCGACACGACATTGACGCTGAGCGGCGCGGCTGCCGGAAGTTCGCAGGTCTCCATCTATGACGGCGCAACGTTTCTCGGCACCGCATTGGTTTTCGGCGATACATGGAGCTTCACCACAGGCGTCCTGGCGAGCGGCGATCACAGCTTCACGGCAACAGCGAGCGATGTTGCCGGAAATGTCAGCAGCGCTTCGCAGGCGCTTACCGTCACCATCGATGCAACGCTGCCGACGACGCCGGTGATCTCCAGCTTCTCCACCGATACAGGCACCGCGGGCGACCACCAGACATCGGACACGACATTGACCTTCACCGGCACAGCCGATGCAGGCGCGACCGTCAACGTCTATTGGGGGCAGACGATCATTGCGAGCGGCGTTGCCGACATTTCGGGCAACTGGAGCGCCACGTCCGGTGCGCTGGCGGATGGCTATTACGCGGTGGATGCGCGCGCCACCAACGGCGGCTCCTCGAGCGCGCCGTCAAATGCGTTCATCGTTACCGTCGATACGGTTGCGCCCGATGCGCCAAGCATCTCCGGTTATTCGGAGGACACAGGCATGCAAGGTGATGGCATAACCAGCAATACGGTGCTGGCGATCAACGGGACTGCGGACGCATCAACAGTGGCGGTTTATGACGGTGCGACTCTGCTCGGCACCGCCACCGTCAATGCAGGAAGCTGGACCTTCACCACGGCGACGCTGGCGCAAGGCGGGCATAGTTTCACCGCTATCGCGATGGACGGTGCGGGCAATACGAGCGGTGCCTCTTCGGCGCTTGCCGTTACCATCGACACGACGCCTCCATCGGCGCCAACGATCTCGGGCAGCGGCGGCAATACGAATGATAACACGCCGACCTTCAGCGGAACTGCGGAAGCGAATATTGCGGTGAACGTCTATGCGAACGGTGCGGTCATCGCCACGGGCGTCACAGACGGCAATGGCAATTGGAGCGCGACGGCAGGGAGCGCCCTTGCGGATGGTTACACGATATTCACAGCGAGGGCTGTCGATGCGGCTGGCAATCTCAGTTCCTCGTCCTCCGATTACATTCTTGTCATCGATACGATTGCACCCGCAGCGCCCGCCATCACGGGATTCGACAACGACAGCGGCGTGGCGGGCGACGACCTCACCAATGACACGATGCTGCATCTGGTCGGCACGGCTGAGAACGGCACGGCGTTTGTCTCGGTTTATGACGGCGCGACGCTTCTAGGCACAGCTTCGGTAAACAACAATAGTTGGAGTTTCGACACCTCGGTGCTTTCGCAGGGCGCGCACAACCTCACAGCCATTGGCACTGACTACGCAGGCAATGCGGGCAGCGCGTCATCGGCCTTTACCGTCACCATCGATACGACGCCGCCCCCCGCGCCGACCATCTCGGGAAGCGGCGGCTATACCTCCGACAATACGCCGACCTTTACTGGAACGGCGGAAGCGGGCCACACAGTCAACGTCTATCTCGGCAATACCATCGTCGCCACAGGCATTGCCGACAGTAACGGAAACTGGAATGCCACGGCGGGAACCGCGATCCCCGACAGCTATCTGACGTTCCAGGCGCGGGCCATGGACGCGGCGGGAAATCTCAGCACTCCATCGTCCCCCTATTCGCTTTTCATCGATACGGTCGCGCCTTCCGCGCCCGTCATATCGAGCTTCTCAAATGATGGCGGCGTGGCAGGCGACGGTATCACCAATGATACGATGCTGGATCTGGCAGGCACGACCGAACCGGGCGTTCAGTGGGTCGCCATCTATGATGGCGAGGCATTACTCGGCAATGCTTCCGTCAATGTCGGGAGTTGGACGTTCACCACGGCGGCGCTTGGCGAGGGCGCGCATGAATTGACGGCAAAGGCGATCGACTTCGCCGGAAACATGAGCCCCGCATCGGCGGCGCTGAGCGTCATCATCGACACGACCGCGCCCGCCAAGCCGACAATCGACGCAATGCCGACCTATCTGACCGACAACACGCCGACCATCACCGGCACGGCGGAAGTCGGCACGACGATCAGCGTCTATCTTCAGGGCGTAATCATTGCGACTGGCGTTACCGACGAGACCGGCCACTGGAGCGCCACGGTCTCGAACGCGTTACCCGATGCATACAGCTCCTTCACTGCTCGCGCCTTCGATGCGGCGGGCAATGGCAGCCTCTTCTCAGCTTCCGTCATTGCCTTCGTAGATACGGTGCCGCCAGACGCGCCGTCCATCAGCGGCTATTCGACGGATAGCGGCGTTGCGGGGGACTTCATCACCTCGGACAAAACGCTTACGCTGACCGGCACCGCGGTGGCGGGAACATCGACGGTTGCGATTTATGACGGCTTGACGCTTCTCGGTACTGCCATCGTCAACAACGGAACCTGGACCTATACGACGGCTGCACTTGGTGACGGTGCGCATAGCCTCACCGTGACGGCGAAGGATTATCCCGGCAATGAGAGCGCGGCCACTGCGCCGCTTGTCGTCACCATCGACACGAGCTCGCCCGCGCCAGTGATTACCGGCGTCTCCGACGACACGGGCGTGGTGGGAGACGGCATTACAAGCGACACAAAGCTGCTTTTGAACGGCACCGCTGAAGCGTTGTCGCAAGTCACCATCCGCGACGGCGTGAAGGTGCTTGGCACGGCGACAGCAGATAGCGACGGCGCATGGACGTTCGCTACGGCAACACTGCCGGCAGGTTCGCACAACTTCACAGCCACGGCACTTGATGTGGCAGGTAATGCCAGTGCCGCCTCCTTGCCGCTTGCCGTGACCATTCAGGATGGCGCGCTGGCAACGCCTGTGATTGCCGGTTTCTCCGAGGACACAGGCGTGGCGGGCGACGGAGAGACATCAGACAATACGCTCACCTTCACGGGCACGGGGACGGCAGGCGCGACGATCGAGATAGTCTGGGGCGTCACCGTCATAGCCTCCGGCATTGTTGATGGAACAGGCCATTGGAGCGCCACCTCCGACACGCTGATAGACGGAACTTATTCAGTTACAGCGCGCGCGACCGATGGCGTTGACCAGAGCGGCGCATCATCGGCGCTTGTCGTCACCATCGACACAGCGCCTCCCGCCGCGCCGGTCATCTCGGGTATTTCCAACGACACGGGCATAGCAGGCGACGGCATTACATCTGATACGACTTTGACACTCACGGGCACGGTCAACGGTGCGTCGAGCGTATCGGTCTATGATGGCGCGACACTTCTTGGCACGGCCACGGTCAGCGGCGGGAACTGGAGCTTCGACACCGAGGCGTTGACACAAGGCGGCCATGTTTTCACGGCAACGGCGAGCGACGCCGCGGCTAATACGAGCGGCGCGTCCGCCGCCTTCACTGTTACCATAGACACGGCTGCGCCCGCAGCTCCCGTAATCGAAGCGGGCAACTATTACCTCAACGACAGCACTCCGACCATTACCGGAACGGCCGACGCTGGCTCAACGGTCAACATCTATCTCGATGGCTTCATCAACCTCATCGCGATGGCCGTAGCGGATGAGAACGGCCATTGGAGCGCCACGCCAACGAGCGCTATTTCGGACGCGAATCACTATTTCGTCGCCCGCGCGGTGGATGCGGCGGGGAATGTCAGCGGCCAATCCAATACGGTAAGTCATGTGATTGATACCGTGGGGCCCAATGCGCCTACGCTCGACGCCTTTTCTGGGGATAGCGGTGTCATAGGAGACGGCATCACCAGAAACACATCGCTTACTTTGACGGGCACGGCTGCCGCAGACGTTGCCTCGATCTCCATCTATGACGGCGCAACGCTGCTGGGCACCGCATATTCAATTTCTGGAAACTGGAGCTTCATCACTTCGACGCTGGCGCAAGGTGAGCACAACTTCACGGCGAAGGCGGCCGATTGGGCAGGAAATCTAAGCGACGCATCTATACCTCTGGTCATAACCATCGACACGACGCCTCCGGCAAGGCCGGTCGTCGATGTCGGCACCTACTATCTCAACGACAACACGCCGACCATCACCGGCGCGGCGGCGGCTGGCGCGACCGTCAATGTCTATGTCGATGGCAGTACGCTGATCGCCACGACAACCACAGACGAGACTGGCCGCTGGAGCGCCACGCCTTCAACCGTAATCTCCGATGGCTATCACAGCTTCACGGCCGCTGCGATCGACGCGGCCGGAAATATGAGCAATCGGTCCGACGCGGTCGGTCATTCGATAGATACCGGCATACCCGATGCGCCCGTTATCGATGGCTTTTCAAATGACACCGGCACGGTCGGGGATGGCATCACCAACGCCACTTTTCTGACGCTTTCTGGCACTGTGGCCAGCGGCACCGCGAGCGTCGCAATTTACGATGGCACGACACTTCTCGGCGCGGCGACCGTCAACGGCAGCACCTGGTCGTTTCTGGCCTCGACAGTGGGGCAAGGAACGCACAGTTTCACGGCGACGGCTACGGATTATGCAGGCAACATCAGCGCCTCTTCGTCGGCGCTTGCTGTCACCATTGACACAACGCCGCCTGCCACGCCCATCATCGACGCCTTCTCCGCCTACCTGTCGGACGCGACGCCGACCTTCACCGGCACAGCGGAAGCGGGCGTCACCGTCAACCTTTATCAAGGCGCTACGATCATCGCGAGTGGCGTCGCCGACGGCGATGGCCATTGGAGTGCAACAGTGTCGAGCCCGATGGCGGAAGGGTATCAGAGCTTGATTATCCGGGCCGTGGACAATGCGGGCAATCAGAGCGCCTATGCATCGAATGCTTTCTTCATCGACACGGTTGCACCTGCGGCCCCTGTCATCACGAGCTTCTCCGACGATACTGGGATAGTGGGCGATGGGATCACCAATGACACAACTCTGTATCTCAGCGGCACAGTCGAGGCAGGCACTTCACGGGTGAATGTCTATGACGGTGCGACCTTGCTCGGAACGGTCTTTGCGAATGGCACAAGCTGGGCCTTTGATACGCTGGCGCTCGGTCAGGGTCTGCACCACCTGACGGCGATGGGTCTCGACTATGCGGGCAACGTCAGTGCGCCTTCTGCGCAAATCGACGTCACGATCGACACAACCGGTCCCGCCGCTCCGGTATTTACCTCGGCGGGAGGAGCCATAGCGGATAATACGCCGACCTTCACCGGCACAGGCGAGATCGGAAGCACCGTGCATGTCCTGCTGAGTGGGGTCACCGTTGCAACGGGCATCGTCGATGGAACAGGGCACTGGACCGCGACGCCGTCGGGCCCGATTGCCGAGGGTTACCAGAGCTTCGACGCACAGGCCTTCGACGATGCGGGCAACCCCAGCGCGGCGGCCGCACCTTCGATTCTGATTATCGATACGGTTCCACCGGCGGCGCCCGCTATCACCAGCGTCTCCGATTCCGGCGGCCCGATCGACACCGGTCATACGGCACAGACGTTTGTGACGCTGCAAGGCACCACGGAGATTGGCGCCTCGCGTATCGACATTTATGACGGCGCGACACTTCTCGGCAGCACTGTGGCCAGTGGCGGAAGCTGGACCTATATGACTGGCGAGCTGTCGAGCGGCGAGCATGACTTCACCGTCACGGCAAAAGACGTCGCGGGTAATGTCAGTGCAAACTCCTCGCATGCGGAGGTCACGCTCGGCGCTTATTCGGCAACGGGCACCATCTCAGATGAGAGCTTCACGACAAGTGGCCCTATCGGCTCCATCGACGGGCAGGGCGGCACGGATGTCCTGCATTTCAACGGCGCGTCATTGTCCTCAATCGATCTGAGCGGGCTGCACAGCATCGAGCATATCGATCTCAATCAGGGCACGGCGCAGAGCCTTTTCCTGAGCGCCGCCGATGTTTTGAACATTTCGGGAGACATCTTCGGTTCGTCGGGCAGCGAGACGACGCGGCTCACGGTCCTCGGTGACAGCTCCGACAATGTGACCGCCATCGGTAGCGGATGGACGAATGGTGGCACGCAAGCCGTCGAGGGCGTTGCCTTCAATGTCTTCGACAACGGACATGCGCAGTTGCTGGTACAATCCGATGTGGCGACCCACGGTCTTCCTGTGGCATGACGATGGACAACATTCATCCGGCATATGGCGACGAGAGCGAAGTGGAGGAAGCCGATCTTCTTCCGGCGCTGGAAGCGGCCTTGCGCTATTTCGGTAAAAACGAAAAGCCTTCGGCGCTGCTTGCCGGCATGCCGCTGGAGCAGGGCCGCCTCGGCTATGAGCATCTGGCGGAAGCGGCGGCCAGGGCCGAATTGCTCGCCGCCGAACTCGATGTGCCTGCCTCCGAATTGACACGCACGCAGATGCCCGCGCTCGCCGCCTCGATTGTCGAAGGCCCGGTCGCGCTGTTGATCCGGCGCGGCGGCGGTTTCATGGTGGCGCGCGGCGATGGCGCGCCGTTCTGGATGCCGGAACACGAGCTTGATCCAGCCGTGAAGGCCTGGCGGCTGAAGCCTGCTTTCTATTTTGACCAGCGCAGCGTGCTGCTCGATGTCGATCAGCCGCATGACTGGTTCACGGGCTCGCTCTTTGCCAATCGCCGCATCTATGCCTATGCCATTCTGGCCGGTCTTTTCGTCAATCTCGCCGCCATCGCGATTTCACTTTTCTCCATGGCGGTTTATGACCGCGTGATCCCGAACGACGCAATGGCGAGCCTTGTCGCTCTGGTCATCGGCATCGGCATGGTCGCGGTGATCGATGCGATCATGCGCCTGATCCGCGGCTATCTGGTGGACGTGGCGGGCAGGCGTTTCGATGTGGCGGTGGGCGCGCGCCTCTTCCGCCATGTGCTCGCCCTGCGCGGCACGGCGCGACCGCAAAGCGCCGGCTCGCTGGCGAACACCGTTCGGGATTTTGAAACCATTCGCGATTTCTTCACCTCGGCAACGCTGGTCGGCATCGGCGATGTGCCCTTCGTGTTTCTTTTCCTGGCTATATTGTGGTGGGTTGCCGGATGGGTGGTGGTCGTGCCGATCATCGGCATCGCCATTCTGATCGGAACGGGCTTTGTTCTGCAGCAACCCATCGCCGTCGCGGTCGGCAAGGCTTTCCGGGAGGCGTCGCAGAAGGCGGCTTTCTTGCATGAGGCGATGGTCGGCATCGACACGATTAAGGCCGTCAATGCGCAAGCTTGGGCGCGCCGTTACTGGGAAGCGATGATCGTCCAATCGACCGAGACCGGGCTCATCTCGCGTCAATGGTCGAGCCTCTCGGCTACGATAACATCCACCACGGCGAACCTGGTCACCATAGCGACTGTCGCCGTCGGCGCGCTGCTTGTCGGTGCGGGCGATATAACGTCCGGCGCGCTCGTCGCTGCGGTCATCCTGTCCAGCCGGGCGCTCTCTCCGTTTGCGCAGGTCGCCAATCTGATGGCACGCTGGCAGCAGACAAAGTTCGCCGTCGAGGGGTTGAACACGCTGATGCATGCGCCCGTCGAAGAGATGCCGGGCCAGATTCAGCAGATAGAAGCGCAAGGCGAGTTGAGCTTTCGCGATATTCGCTTCGGCTATCCCGCGCCGAGCGAAGACATTCCAGCCGTCGCGGCGCTCGACCGCGCGAGCTTCAACATCGAAGCGGGAAGCTGCGTCGCCATTCTGGGCCGCGTCGGTTCGGGCAAGAGTACGGCGCTCAAACTTGCGCTCAATCTCTTCGCGCCCGATGAGGGCCATGTGCTGCTCGACGGCGTGGATGTCCGCCAGATCAATCCTTCCGTGCTGCGCAGCGTCATCGGTTATGCGGGCCAAGACGCCGTGCTTTTTCACGGTACGATCCGCGACAACATTCTTGCAGCCCGCCCTGGCCTTGACGATGCCGCGCTGATCGCCGCCGCGCGCACGGCGGGGCTTGACGACTTCCTGTCGCGTTCCGCTCTCGGGCTTCAATCACCTGTAGGCGAGGGTGGGGGGCGCCTGTCGGGCGGCGAACGCCAAGCCGTCTCGCTTGCCCGGGCGCTGGCCGGAAATCCGCCGGTGCTGCTCCTCGACGAGCCGACCGCCAGCATGGACAACACGACCGAGCAACGCGTCATCGCCGGCCTTGCCGAAATGCGCAAAGGGCTGACGACGATGATCGTTACGCATCGCCCCTCGCTGCTGCCGCTCGCCTCGCGCATCATCGTGATGGAGCGCGGACGCATCGCGATGGATGGGCCGCGCGATCAGGTGATGGCGGCGCTGACCGGCGGCAAGCCGCAAGGCAATCTCAACGTCATCGCGGGCGGGGTGTCGTCATGATTGCGCGCGCGCTGATGAGCGTCGCTCCCGTAGCGCTTGATCCGTTGCGCGGTCCGCAAAAGGCGATCATAGCGCTGCTCGTTTCGATCATGGGACTGATGTTCTTTTTATTTTTGTGGTCTTCGCTTGCTGAACTCGACATCACCGCTAAGGGCGAGGGCACGGTGGTGCCATCGAGCCGCATTCAGGTTGTGCAGAATCTCGAAGGCGGCATTTTGCGCGATGTGCTGGTGCGCGAAGGCGACCACGTCGCCGAAGGTGCCGTCGTCGCGCAGATCGACGATACGGGGGCCATATCCTCCTATCGCGAGGATTTGAGCACCTACCGGGCCTATCAGGCGACAGCGGCGCGGCTGACGGCGGAAGCTGAGGGCCAGCCGCTGGCGTTTCCAAAAGACTTGAGCGACGCCGCCGATGGCACGAAGCTGATCGCCGCCGAGACCTCGCTTTTTCAAAGTCGCCTGACCGAATTGCGCGACGCCATTGCGGTCTTCGAGCGGCAGGAAGAGCAGGCAAGGCAGACGATGGAGGATGCGCGCGAGCAGAGCGTTCACCTCGATGCCAAGCGCCGCTCCCTTACCGCCGAACATGCGCTCGTCTCCCGACAGGTCGCCGACGGGCTGATGTCGGTGGTGGAAAAACTGAAGCTCGAAAGGCTGATCGCCGAAACGGATGAGCAGCTTTCCAAGGCGCGCGGCAATATTCGCGGCGGGGAAATACAGCTGCAGGAACTGGCTTCGCGCATCGCCGAACGCCGTTCGGCATTCGTCAGCGAGGCGCGCGAAGACCTCGGCAAGAAGCGGGCGGAACTGGCGGCGCTCTCGCAGCGCCTCGTCGCGCATCGTGACCGCGTCGGCCGCCGCGAAATGCGCGCGCCCGCCAATGGCATCGTCAAACGTATCGCGACCTTAACGTCGGGCGCGGTCATCGAGCCGGGCGGTACGATCATGGAGATCGTCCCGCTCGACGATACGTTGATGATAGAAGCCAAGATTTCACCTTCCGACATCGCGTTCATCCATGCAGGGCAAGAGACAAAGGTGCGCATCACCGCTTATGATTTCTCCGTTTATGGCTCGCTGCCCGGCGAAGTTGAAAGGGTCGGCGCCGATACCGTGACCTTGCAGGACGGCACGCGCTATTACCCGGTGACGGTACGCGTGGACCAGAATGCACTTAAGGGCCGCCAGGCCAATCTGCCGATCATTCCTGGCATGATTTCCGAAGTCAGCATCGTGACCGGTAGCCGCACCATCCTGGGCTATCTGCTGAAGCCGGTGTTGAAGCTCAAAGAGCGCGCCCTGCAGGAACGTTGAAATAGTTTTAACCGCGTCGTCATTGATCAAAATCCCTTAGCCGGGAATCAGCCATCGACCGAGAGACCTCATATCCGCAAGGACGATCGCCGTCGCGAACTGAGCAATGCAGTGACCGTCGCCAACATGTTGCAGTTGGCCCTCAATCACCAGACCGCTAAGCTTGTCGAGTTCGGCGGCGTGAAGTTCATCGGGTTGCGGTTGGCCCTCAATCACCAGACCGCTAAGCTCATAATTATAAACGCGCTGCGACTTGTAACGTTGCGGTTGGCCCTCAATCACCAGACCGCTAAGCTCGGGAATTTGAAGTCGATCCCTCAACATACGTTGCGGTTGGCCCTCAATCACCAGACCGCTAAGCTTCTGACCGTCTTGCCGCCATCACGGGAGACGTTGCGGTTGGCCCTCAATCACCAGACCGCTAAGCTTTCTCATTCTTTCAATCCTTTCAATTTCATGTTGCGG
>CAZLLB010000038.1:0-19486 GCA_964560165.1 uncultured Parvibaculum sp.
ATTACGGCGCGCGGCGAGGAAACCGACCGTATTCGCGGCCTCGATATGGGCGCCGACGACTACATCACCAAGCCTTTCTCAATGACGGAACTACTGGCGCGCATCCGCGCGGTCATGCGCCGCATCCGCCCGGCGCTGACTGAAGATTTCGTGACTTTCGGCGACATCGTGGTCGATCGTGCCGCGCATCGTGTGCGCCGGGGCGAGCGCGAAGTGCATCTGGGGCCGACCGAATACCGGCTTCTGGATCATCTGATCCAGCATCCCGGCCGCGTCTTCAGCCGCGAGCAATTGCTCGATGCGGTCTGGGGCTCGGACGTCTATGTCGAAGCGCGCACTGTCGATGTGCATGTCGGTCGCCTGCGCAAGGCGCTGAACGACGAAGGCGAACGCGACCCGATCCGCACCGTGCGCTCGGCTGGCTATTCGCTGGATGAACAGTTCCGGGGCTGAGGTTGCTCATCGGCGCGTGTGGTGTCGGCGTTGCCACTGCCGATGGTCGTCACCCCGGGATACAGGCGTCAAATTCTTGAACAGACGGCAGCTCTTTTGCCTACGAGCCAGCGAGGCGCCGCGTCATTGCATCGAGCGACGGCCACGGTGGACCATTGCGTAAAGTGCTGACGAGGTCTTGGGCCCATCGTCGTCCATTCGGGAATTGATCGCCTGCGTCCCAGCGCCATGCTGCGACCATCGCAAGAACGAGGGCTCGGCACTCGCCAAGCAGTGCCTGATCAACGTCCCGATAGTGCTCGATGACCGCTTCAGGCACGTGAGCGAGGTCGAATTCGATCGGCCCACGGCAACAGGTCTCAAGGTCGATGAATAGCAGCCCGCTGC
This sequence comes from uncultured Parvibaculum sp., assembly GCA_964560165.1. GTDB lineage: Bacteria > Pseudomonadota > Alphaproteobacteria > Parvibaculales > Parvibaculaceae > Parvibaculum. The sequence continues at coordinate 841 of CAZLLB010000038.1, forward strand.
TCGTGTTGAGCACATTGCCGGGATGCGGCTCGCCGTGGAGCAACTGCTCTGCTGCGTCCCGGTCGGTGATTGTCCGCCTCAGGCTCCCTAACGTGTTGCTGAGAAGCTCCCGGTCCGCATCGGAGAGTGCCGGCGTTTGGTCGCGGCTTGCCACGAGTTGCTCGGCCTCAGATATCCGATCCGTGAAGTGTGGCGTTGTGATATCGAGCTTTCGCATGCCGGCATGCAGCCGCTCGAGCGCATTCGCGTAATCGGCTGGCGCAACGTCTGGAGGCGTCACAGGTGAGTAGTAGGTCCATAGTGTGACCACGAAGCCGTCGCGCTCGTACGCGCGCGGTTCTGCTCGAGGTTCAAGAGCAGCCACAGGACCTTCTGTCTCGGCGAGCCGTTGAGCAAGCTCGACTTCGAACAGTGCCACCTGCTGGGCCAGAGGTGCGACCCGCGCAAGGACGTCACACGGCAGCAGGCGCAAGGCGAGCTTGTTCGAGTTCTGGAGAACGACCGCATCATTGACCGTCAGGCCAATGGCCGAGGTGATCGACATGGCCGCAGTCACCGCGCGCGAAACGTCAGATGTTTGCAAGGAAGGCTCCGTCAGCACCTGCTCAGTCCTAGGTTTCTATACGTGGTGGCCTCGGCGGGTGACAGCGTGAAGTGAAACTTCCAGCGTGGATGTCGGCTTGGCCATTGATCGCCTCACAAGGCCGAAGTGACAGCACCATTCGAGGCAACAAAAAACCGGCGTCCCGCAAAACAGGCGCCGGTTTTTTATCTCTCGCCATCGAGCCGGTCAGACTACGTAGCTGTCTTTCCGGTTGCGATCGCGGTTGCGGCGTGGCTGCACCGGCTGGTAGGCCAGCCGCGAATGTTCGCCGCAATAGGGCGAATTGCTGTCAGCCCCACGGCCGCAGAAGTGGAAACCCGGACGCCCCGGATCGCCGATCGGCCATTTGCAGGTGTGTTCTGTCAGCGTCAGCACGGTGGCGCGCTGGGCCGGCAGTGTTTCCACATCGTCATGGACGGTTTCGACACGCTTGGCGCTGGCGGCAACCGCCTGCGCCTCTTCGCGCTGTTCCGTCACCAGCGGATCGGGACGCCCGCGCACATGCGTCAGCGTTCTCGGCGTCGGCGCACGCGGTCTTGCCGGACGGCTTGGCGTCGCGCGGCCTGAAAGGCCGAGGCGATGTACCTTGCCGATCACCGCATTGCGTGTGACCCCACCAAGCTGCTTGGCGACCTGGCTTGCACTCAAGCCTTCCGCCCAGAGCTTCTTCAACATTTCAACGCGTTCATCGGTCCACATGAGCCACTCCCCTCGGCCCTGACGCTCGTCCACCTGGCGGACGGCTGATCAAGGGCACCTTGCACGCGCACGGCGACCTCGAAAGAGGGGGGACGCCGCAAAGACCACACCAGATTTCGTGGGCCTTAACTCAAAATATTCAATATGAGGGGGTGGTATCGCAACCGCGCTCTCCTTCCGGCCGATCCCTTATCCACAGAAAACAGCCTATTTCCACGATTGCCCGTGCAGACATGCGAGCGTAAAGCTCACGCGCTCCCTATATGTGCGGCCCACCAGAAGATGACGGTACCCAATGAGCATAACGAGCAGCACCACGACCGCCGCCACAGGCAGCATGGCCACAGGCGCAACATCGCAGGCGCGTCAGGAGTTTCCCGCTTCCGGCGTCCGCCGTTTCGGCGCCGTCAACTGGCTCGGCATGTGGACGCTCTATGTGAAGGAGGTGCGCCGCTTCACCAAGATCATGACGCAGACGATTTTCGCGCCGATGATCACGACGCTGCTTTATCTGGCGGTCTTCGCACTTTCGGTCGGTAGTCTGCGGCCCGCCATTCACGGCGTGCCCTTTATCGTCTTTCTGGCGCCTGGCCTCATCATGATGACGATCATCCAGAACGCCTTTGCCAATACGTCTTCGGCGATCCTGATTTCCAAAGTGCAGGGCAATGTCGTCGATTATCTGATGCCGCCGCTTTCGCCGGGCGAACTCAATTTCGGCATCGCCTCGGCAGGCGTCTCGCGCGGCCTCATCGTTGGCGCGGCGACGGCTATAGCCATGACGCCCTTCGTCGCGGTCGGCATCGCTCACCTCTGGGCCATTCTTTTCTTTGCCGTCGGCGCATCGCTGATGCTGTCGTTGCTCGGCATCATCGCGGGCATCTGGTCGGAGAAATTCGATCATCTGCAGGCGGTGACGAACTTCGTGCTACTGCCGCTGACCTTCCTTTCGGGCACTTTCTACTCGGTCGATCAGCTTCCCGGCTTTGCCCATACGATTACCCATTGGAACCCGGTCTTCTACCTGATCGACGGCTTCCGCTATGGCTTTACCGGCCATGCTGATGGCTCCGTGGCGATCGGCGTCGGCATGACACTGGCCGTAAACGCCGCCCTTTGGCTCGTCAGCGACCGGCTTTTCCGCAAGGGTTACAGGCTGAAGAGCTGATCCCGGCGCACTGGCTGTCAAATGGGTGCAAAAAGCCCCATTTGACAGCCATAGGCCCTCTCCGTAATACTCCGTTGCTTCTCGGATAGCCGCCGTTCTCAGGCGGCTTTTTCTATTGGGTGCCAGGTCCATCGGGGGCTGGGCCCCGCGAGGCGCGGAGTGATCGAGATGATCCTGAACGGGAACCGACGACGCTGACAGAGACGGAGCCACGGGCCTGCAAGGGGTCGCGGCTTTACAGACACTCCTGTCGCTCGGATTTCCCGACCGTCGCCCGGACCGCGATGCTCTCCCATTTTTCAATGAGTTGAGCGGTCCAAGGAATATTGAGAAGGACTGAATTGTGATTACCCCTGTTTTGCCGACTTATGCGCGGGCCGATCTCGAATTTGAACGGGGCGAAGGCCCTTATCTGTTCACGACGAAGGGCGAGCGCTATCTCGACTTCGGCGCGGGCATCGCCGTCAACGCGCTGGGCTATAGCCATCCCGCTCTCGTCGCGGCGCTGATCGAGCAGGCCGGCAAGGTCTGGCACCTGTCGAATATCTACAAAATTCCGGGACAGGAAAAACTCGCCCGTCAATTGATCGCGGCTACCTTCGCCGACACGGTGTTCTTTACGAACTCTGGCGCAGAGGCGCTCGAATGCGCGATCAAGATGGCGCGGAAATATCACTATGCCGGCGGCGCGGGCGAGCGTCACGACCTCATCACCTTTGAAGGTGCGTTTCACGGGCGGACGCTTGCGACCATTGCGGCGGGCGGCAACAAGAAATACCTCGAAGGCTTCGGCCCCGCCATGCCGGGCTTTGTGCAAGTACCCTTCGGCGATGTGAAGGCAATCGAAAAAGCCATCGGGCCGAACACGGCGGGCGTGCTGATCGAGCCGGTGCAGGGCGAGGGCGGCATCCGGGTTTTGCCGAACGAGGATCTGCGCCGCATCCGCGCGCTTTGCGACGAGGCGGGCATTCTGCTGGTGCTTGACGAAGTGCAGACGGGCTTTGGGCGCACCGGCAAACTCTTCGCGCATGAACTGGCGGGCATCACGCCCGACATCATGGCGGTGGCAAAGGCGCTTGGTGGCGGCTTTCCCGTCGGCGCATGTCTCGCCACTGAAAACGCGGCGCGCGGCATGACGCTCGGCACGCATGGCTCGACCTATGGCGGCAATCCGCTGGCCATGGCGGTTGCGGGCGTTGCGGTCGAACTGATGACAAAGCCGGAATTTCTCGCCCATGTGCGCGAGATGGGGCTGAAGCTCAGCCAGAAACTCGCCATGCTGGCAGACCAGCACCCGCAAATCATCGAGAGCGTGCGTGGGCAGGCGCTGATGCTCGGCATGAAGACGAAAGTGCCGAACACCGATCTCGTCGAAGCGCTGCGCGCCGAGCATATGCTGACTGTGGGCGCTGCCGACAATGTGGTGCGCCTCTTGCCGCCGCTGATCATCGACGAGACGCATCTTAATGAAGCGGTCGAGAAGATCGGTCGGGCCTGCGTTGCGCTTGAAGCAAAACTAGCCGCAACAGGTGCCGCATGACGCCCCGGCATTTCCTCGATCTCGATGCGGTGACGCCAGCCGAAATCCGGCTGATGCTCGACAATTCGCGGGCGCGCAAATCGCAGCGCAACGGGCTCTTCCATGCAGCGCCCGATGCCGACAGCCCGCTAAAGGGCAAGCTGCTGGCGATGCTTTTTGAAAAGCCATCGACGCGCACGCGCGTATCCTTCGACGTGGCGATGCGGCAACTGGGCGGCGAGACGCTGCTGCTGAACGGCAATGACACGCAGCTTGGCCGCGGCGAAACGATTGCCGACACGGCGCGCGTTCTCTCGCGCTATGTCGATGCGATCATGATCCGCACCACCGATCACCGCCACCTGACCGAGCTTGCCGAATATGCCAGCGTGCCCGTTATCAATGGCCTGACCGACCGCTCGCATCCCTGCCAGTTGATGGCGGATGTGATGACGTTTGAAGAGCACAAGGGTCCGATCAAGGGCCGCAAGATCGCTTGGGTCGGCGACGGAAACAATATGGTGACGTCGTGGATTCAGGCGGCGACCCAGCTTGATTTCGAATTGAGCCTTGCCTGCCCGCCTGAATTCGCGCCCGCGCGCGAAACGCTCGACTGGGCAAAGGCCAAGGGCGCGCGCATCAGCCTCACCTCCGATCCGTTCGAGGCTGTGGAAGGCGCTGATTGCGTCACCACCGACACATGGATCTCAATGGGGACACCGCCCGACAAGGCGCAACATCGCCACAATCTGTTGGCACCTTATCAGGTGAATACGCGGCTGATGGCGGCCGCGACCAGCGATGCGATCTTCATGCACTGCCTGCCCGCGCATCGCGGCGAGGAAATGACGGCGGATGTTATCGACGGCCCGCAATCGGTCGTCTGGGATGAAGCGGAAAACCGGCTGCATGCGCAAAAAGGTGTGCTGGCCTGGTGCTTTTCTTGAGGAAAAACCAAACCTGTCGTGAGCGCCTCGATGGATAGAGACCTGGACCTGACCGCCACGGGCGACGATCTCGTCTTGCCCTTCCAGATCGAGGATCTGGGCATACGCGGTCGCGTGGTACGCCTCGGGCCAGTGGTCGATCGCGTGTTGACGCAGCACAATTATCCAGAGCCCGTGTCGCGGATGCTGGGCGAAGCGTTGGCGCTGACCGCGATGATCGGCTCGGCGCTGAAGTTCAAGGGCCGCTTCACCTTTCAGACGCAGGGCAAGGGGCCGGTCAATCTTCTGGTCGCCGACTATGAGACGCCCGACGACGAGAATGAAACGGGCCGCCTGCGCGGCTATGCACAGATGGACGAGGCGCGGCTTGGCGAAAGTATCGCTGCGGGGCGCACCTCGACGGCTGATCTTCTCGGCGAAGGCTATCTCGCGCTGACCATCGACCAGGGTGCGGAGATGGAGCGCTATCAGGGCATTGTTGCGCTCGATCCGGCGGGGCTTTCAGCCAGCGCACATGAATATTTCGCAAGCTCCGAACAGGTGGCGACACGCATTCATCTGGCGGCGGGGCCGCTCTTTCAGCGCGCGCCGGGCGGGCAGGCGGGCACGACATGGCGCGCCGGCGCGATCATGATCCAGCACATAGCCAGCGACGGGGGCCTCACCGGCCATCGCGAGGGCGAAGAAGAAATCGCGCTCACCGACGAGGAAGAGAACTGGAACCGCGCCTCGATCCTGCTTGGCACGGTCGAGGATCATGAATTGCTCGATCCGGCGCTGGCACCGACGCGGCTTCTCTATCGTCTTTTCCACGAAGACGGGGTGCGTGCCTTTGAAACCTCCGGTGTCACCTTCGCCTGCCGCTGCTCGCGTGAGCGCACCCGCTCCGTCATCGGTGCATTCGACGCCGAAGAGATAGACGGCATGGTGAAGGACGGCATCGTCGAGGCCACCTGCGAATTTTGCAGCGAGGTTTATCGCTTCACGCCCGACGAATTGAAGCCCGACACATTGAAAGAAGGGTCGCCCGAATGAGCCTGACAATCGCGTTCCGCCATTTCGCCGCCGCTCTCGCTCTGATCGGCCTTGCCGCGCTGCCCGGCTGCGCCAACGAGCCTGCACCCGCGCCACAACAGGCACTCGGCTTCAGCGGCAAGCCGCTGCAGCTCAATGTGGCGAGCATCGCAGTCGATAACCGCTACAATCCGCCCGGCACCGCGCCCAATATCGAGCAACTTCATACGGTGACGCCTTCGACCGTCGCACAGCGTTGGGCCGATACGCGCCTCGTCGCGGTTGGCTCGCGGGGCCTTGCGACGCTGACGATCCTTGATGCGCGCGTCGTGGAGAGCAAGCTGCCGGTCAAGGGCGGGCTGACAGGGTTCTTCGGCGATCAGGTCGATACGAAGATCACCGGCACATTGCGCGCCGAACTCACCGTGTCGCTGCCCGGCACGCAGGAAGGCGCTTATTCAAATTATAAAGCCAGCGTCAACGCGATGGCCGACAAGACAATCCTGCAAAGCGCCAATCTGAACGACCGCGACCGTGCCTATTTCGAATTGATGCAATTGCTTTCGCAGAAATTCGACACAGTGCTGACTGCCGAGATGCACAAGGCGATGGGGCCGGTGATCGCGCGCTAGGGTCTGGGGCCTCGCCCTTCGAGACGAAGCCCGTGAGCTTCACCCGCCCGCATGTTCTGCCAGCCGCGCCATGAACCGCTCGCACTCCGCAATCTGGCTGAGCGCGATGAATTCATCAGGCTTATGCGCCTGATCAATCGAGCCCGGTCCGCACACGACTGTGGGAATATCGGCAAGCTGAAAAAGCCCGGCCTCGGTATTGTAGGACACCGCTTCCGCCGAATTGCATTGCGCGAGTTTCATCACTAGCGTTTCACCCGGATCGCCGTCGGTCGGCGCAAGGCCCGGCGAGGACGCGCGTGTCACCGTCTCGATCTTCGCGCCGCCGAATACAGCCCTCATGTGCGGCAGGATTTCTTCCGCTGCGAAAGCATTGAAGCGCGTGACGATTTCGTCCGGGTCGGCATCGGGGAGCGAGCGATATTCCCACTGGAACGAGCAGGTCTTCGGAATGATGTTGACGGCGGTGCCGCCATTGACGATGCCAACGCTGATCGTCGTGTAGGGCGGGCTGAAGCGGCCCGACGCATCGCCCCGCTCGCGCATTTCCTCGCCAAGCGTCATCAGAAAGCCGATCAGCTCGGCGGCATATTGGATGGCGCTGACGCCCTGATGTGTCTGGCTCGAATGAAACTCGAGACCCGTGACGGTTGTTTTATACGAGCGGATGCCCTTATGCGCGTTGACGACTTTCATATCGGACGGCTCGCCGACAATGACGACCTGCGGGCGCGGGAGCGTACGGATCACCGCCTCGATCATCGGACGCACACCGAGGCAGCCGACTTCCTCATCATATGAAAGCGCAAGATGGATCGGGATTTGCGGCCCGCGCGCCAGAAAATCCGGAACGGCGGCAAGCGCCGCGCCGATGAAACTTTTCATGTCGCTGGTGCCGCGCCCATAGAGCAACCCGTCGCGCTCGACCACGGTGAAGGGATCGCTCGTCCAGTCCTGCCCATCGACGGGCACGACATCGGTATGCCCCGACAAGACAATGCCGCCCGCTCTGTCGGCGGGGCCGAGCGTCGCAAAGAGATTGGCCTTGGTGCCGTCTTCATTGGCGATGCGCCGCGAGGCGATGCCGTGGCTCGAAAGATAATCCTCGACGAAGGCGATCAGTTCGAGATTGGAATTGCGGCTCGTCGTGTCGAAAGAAATGAGCTTCGCGATCATCTCGCGCGTCGTGAAGCGTGGTGCAGGCATGGCGGCTGTCTCCTTTGGGAGCGCCGATCATAGCCGACGAATGCATATCGAGGCAGGGTGTGATCCACAAATAACAATGTCACCCCGGTCTTGTGCCGGGGTCCAGAGCTACTTGCGCAGAGCTTGACGCCTCTGGATCCCGACACAAGACCGGAATGACATTCTATTTTGAGGGGCTCCCTACCAATGCAACCCGCGCGTCAGCGCCGCCAGCGCCACCGCCTCATTCGATGGCTGGTTCTCACTCGCCAAAGCCTTTTCGCCTTTCGCCGCCGCCGAATCCGGGAAGAGGCGGAAGGTCGTGTTGAAAAGAATATTGGTGATGTTCGGCGCCAGCGCCCAGAGCGTTTCGCCGAAAGTGCCGAGCCGCGTCGCAATGCGCTTTGGCCGCTCGATGAGGCCCTCGCAGATCATGTTGGCCGCGTCGTCCGGCGAAAGCGTCGGCACGTTGTCATACATCTTGGTCGGCGCGATCATCGGCGTCTTCACCAGCGGCATGTAGATATTGGTGAAGACGATATTGTTGTGATGAAACTCTGGCTGGGCGCAGCGGGCGAAAGCCCCGAGCGCCGCCTTGGAGGCGACATAGGCCGAGAAGCGCGGCTGGTTCACCTGCACACCGATGGAGAGGATGTTGATGATCTGCCCCCGGTTGCGCTCCACCATCGCGGGCAGGAACCCCATGATGAGACGCAGCGAGCCGAAGTAATTGAGCTGCATCGTCCGCTCGAAATCGTGGAAGCGGTCATAGGAGAGGTGCACCGAGCGGCGGATCGAGCGGCCAGCATTGTTCACCAGCACATCGACGCCGCCGTGATCCTTGACGACTTGCTGAACGAGCTTGTCGCAAGACGCCATGTCGGCAACGTCAGCGCTATAGACATGCGCGATGCCGCCCGCTTCCTCGATCTGGGCTTTGGTCTCCGCGAGCTTTTCAGGATCGCGCGCGACGATGATGACGCGCCCGCCCGCACTCGCAACCTTCAACGCCGTCGCATGGCCGATGCCGGACGATGCGCCGGTGATGAGCACGGTCTTGCCGCGCACCGCGCCCGAAAGCGAATGGTCTCTGAAGAGGTCGGGGTCGAGGTGCCGCTCCCAATAATCCCAGAGGAAGCCCGCATAGGTGCTGAGCGGCGGGCACTCGATGCCTGATCCTTTCAGTGCCTTTTCGGCATCGCGATTATCAAAGCGCGTCGGATAGTTGAAGAATTTCAGCGTCGCGCGCGGAATACCGAAATCGGCAAGCAATCCCTCGACGATGGCGCGCACCGGCGGCAGGCGCATCAGGCTGTCGCGAATGCCTTTGGGGATGAAGCCGAACATGCGCGCGTCGATGCGGACGCTGAACTCCGGCGCGCCAGCGGCTCGCGCGAACATGTTGAGGATTTGCCCGACGCGCAAATGCTCCGGGTTCGTCAGATGAAACGTCTGCTTGTCGAGCTTCGGCTTATGCGCGATATGGTCGAGCGCCTTGGTCACGAAATCGACCGGCACGACATTGAGAAAGCCGCCCTCGATGCCGACTAGCGACACCCAGGAGGGGATGAGTTTGCGCAGCTTCTTGATGAGGCGGAAGAAAACATAAGGCCCGTCGATCTTGTCGATCTCGCCGGTCTTTGAATGGCCGACAACGACGCCCGGGCGATAGATGCGCCACGGCACTTTCGCCTCTTCGCGCACCACAGCTTCCGATGCATGCTTGGTCGAGAAATAGGGATGCTTGCCGTTTTCCCATTGCTCGAACATATCCTCGCGCCACCAGCCGGGAAAAAGTCCCGCCGCCGCGATCGAACTCACATGATGGAAGCAACCGGCCTTGACGGCTTCGGCAAGCTCAAGCGCATGGCGCGTGCCTTCGACATTGGCCGAGAGCTGCGCCTCCTCGTCTTCATTGTTGATGTCGTAAATGGCCGCGAGATGGAAGACGTGGTCGATCTTGCCTTTGAGCTTTGCGATGTCGGCGGGCGAGATGCCAAGCCGCTTCTTTTCGATGTCGCCTGAAAGCGCCACCACGCGGTCTGCATCCTTGCCCCAGCGCGCGCTCAGCTTTTTGAATTTGTCTTTCGAGCCGGGCCGCACCAGCACATGGATCGTGCCTTTGCGTTTGGCCACAAGCTCATCGATCAGATGGCGTCCGAGAAAGCCGGTTCCGCCCGTCACCAGATAGCCCATATATCCTCCCCCGCGCGGAGCCATCGGCCCTTGCGCTTTTCTTCTGGGGCGCGCTCGCGAAACCGCGAGCGGCCTCCTCCCGCGCTCATGCTACGCGAGATCGGGGAGGGGATACCAGATGAGCGCGCGGAGCTTGAAGGCACGCCGCTTGACAAGAACAGCGTCCACGCCAAACATAACCGCCCGGTTAAGTATGACAGGAAAGGGAGGCCAGCATGGCTTATGTGGACGGGTTCGTGTTGCCTATGCCGAAAAAGAATGTCGAGACCTATAGGCGTTTGGCGCGCAAGGCCGGCAAGATCTGGATGGAGCACGGCGCGCTCAGTTATGTCGAATGCGTCGGCGAGGATCTTAATATGAAAGGCATGCTGACCTTTCCCAAGGGGATCAAGGTCAAGGCGGGCGAGACGGTGGTATTCTCCTGGATCAGCTATAAGTCGCGCTCCCATCGCGACAAGGTCAACGCCAAGGTGATGGCCGATCCACGCATGCAGAAGCAGCCGGACTTTATGCCCTTCGACATGAAGCGGATGATGTATGGCGGTTTCAAATCGCTGGTTGATCTTTGAGGCGCCGCATCATTGCGAGCCCTGAAGGGGCGTGGAAATCCAGAAAGCGGCAAAGAAAGACTGGATTACTTCGCTTACGCTCGCAATGACGGGAAAAAAGCGAACGAGTGGAATCGAATTTGAACTCTAGTTCGGGAGCCTTGCGGCGAAGGGGCAATCGAGCGAGAAGGCCGGAATCTTGACCTCGAGCGTTTCGCCCTTTTCCGTTTCCATCTGGTAGGTGCCGAACATGATACCTGACGGCGTCGCGAGAGGCGTGCCGCTCGTATATTCAAAACACTCGCCGGGCTTCAGCACCGGCTGCTCGCCGACGACGCCGGGACCACGCACCTCATGGAGATGACCTGACGCGTCGGTGATCTTCCAGTGGCGGGAGCGGAGCTGCACAGTCTTCTCGCCCCGGTTCTCGATCACGATGTGATAGGCCCAGACATAGTAACCCTGCTCGGGTTCCGACTGGTCCTCGAGATAAGTCGGCTCGACTTCAATATGGATCGAATGGCTGGTGGCGCTGTACATCGTGCGGTCCTTGCCCGAAAGCGTCGTGTTCAGTTCCTGTGCCGGGAACACATTCTGGGTTTGCCAGAGCACATGAGTGGGCGTGAAAGCCAAGGCGAGCCGAACAGAGGCTCCCCTGATCCATCATATTATAGGCAATCCGCTAACCCACTATTAATGCCGTGTGCCCGGCCATGATGCAATTATGCGTTCACGCCTGATTGAGCGCCGCATCGAGATCTTCGATCAGGTCCTGCGGGTCTTCAAGTCCTACCGAAAGCCTGAGCATGCCCTCACCGATGCCGACGCTGGCGCGCTGCTCGGGTGTGAGGCGTTGATGCGTCGTCGTCGCCGGATGGGTGATGAGGCTCTTGGTGTCGCCGAGATTGTTGGAAATCTTGATGATCTTCAGCGCATTGGCAAAGCGAAACGCGCCCGCCTTGCCGCCCGCGACGTCAAAGGCAATGAGATTGCCGCCCATCTCCATCTGCCGCATCGCCAATTCATGCTGCGGATGGCTCTTGAGGGCAGGGTGCAACACGCGCTCGACCTTCTTGTGAGCCTCGAGAAAACGCGCCACAGCTTCGCCGTTGCGCGCATGTTCGCGCACACGCAGATCAAGCGTCTCAAGGCTTTTGAGCATGACCCAGGCATTGAAGGGGCTGATCGCCGGGCCTGTCTGGCGCATGAAATTATGCAGGTTCTCGTCGATCCATTTTTTCGACGATAGCACCACGCCGCCGAGGCAGCGACCTTGTCCGTCAATATGCTTGGTCGCCGAATAAACGACAATGTCCGCGCCGAGTTCGAGCGGACGCTGAAGGATCGGTGTCGCAAACACATTGTCCACCATCAGCAGCGCGCCGACCGAATGGGCGATCTCTGCGACGGCCCGCACGTCGATGATTTCGAGCGAGGGATTTGAAGGAGATTCCAGGAACACGATTTTCGTATTCGGTCGGATCGCTTTTTTCCAGGCGTCGAGATCGCGCCCATCCACCAGCGTCGAGGAGACGCCGTAGCGCGGCAGCAGGTCTTCGACGATGAAGCGGCACGATCCGAACAGCGCCTGCGACGACAGAACATGATCGCCGGACCTGAGGCAGCAGAGCATCGCGGCGGTGACGGCGGCCATGCCGGTCGCCGTGGCGCGCGCATCTTCCGCGCCTTCAAGCAGCGCCATGCGCTCTTCAAACATGCGCACCGTCGGGTTGGCAAAGCGACTATAGATGAAGCCCGGCTCTTCATTGGTGAAGCGCTTCACAGCCGCTTCCATCGTCTCATAGACATAGCCCGAGGTGAGAAAGAGCGCTTCGCTGGTCTCGCCATACTGGCTACGGAGAGTGCCGCCATGAACGAGGTCCGTCCGCGGCCGATATTTCTTGGTCATGTCGCTGTCCTGGGGCCTGGTCTGCCCTTGAATACAAAAAACCCCGACCGGCAAAAGGGTCGGGGTCTGAGCAAACCCGACCTCTTTAGCGATTTATTTAACGTGGCCGCAAGCCGGTCGGCTCAAATCACCACGAAGAATGCCGGGACTTTAGGAGTCGAAAAGCGAGCCGTCAAGGCGGGCCACGCATAGGAATGTTCATTTTGCAGTCCGGGTTTCGACCCGTTGCGGAAGGTCTTTCAGTTGTCCACCGAACGAATGACCCGCGCCGGATTTCCCCCGACAAGGGTATTTGGGGGAACGTCCTTGGTGACGACCGAGCCCGCCGCAACGACCGAGTTCTCCCCCACCGTCACCCCACCGATGATGGTCGCACCGGTTGCGATCCATACGTTTTTCTCAATCACGATGGGCTTTCCGATTGTGATGGAGCGGCGCTGCGCTGGCTCAAGGGGATGGCCCGCCGTGACGATGCTTACGTTCGGCCCGATCATCACATCGTCCGCAATGTCGAGGCCACCAAGGTCATAGAAGGTGCAGTTCTGATTTATGAAGACATTCCGCCCGACCCTGATTTCGTCTCCGCCGGCTGTATAAAATGGCGGGATCAGCAGAAAATTTTCGTCCACTTCTTGGCCGATGAGTTGACTGAACAAGGCTCGAATTTCGTCCGCATCGTTGAACGTCAAACGGTTAAGTGTGGAGGTGATTGCCATCGCTCGTTTGGTGTTTGCCACCATGGCCGCCGATTCCGGCGTCCTCGCGTAAATTATCTTGGTGCCACGATCGTTCGGCATTCGTTATTTTCTCCGTCTCAGTCTGGAAATACTCTCACGCCCAGCCCCTTCAGCAGCACTGATTGCTGGCTTGCGCTGACCTTCATGCCATCGAAACCCGCGAGCCGTGTGATGTCGAAATCCTGCAATTCGGCATGGCGCAGATCGGCATTGTCGAAGCGCGCGCCAGCAATCTCGGCGGCGGACAGATTAGCGCCTGAAAGATCGGCACCCGTGAAATCGCATTGGCGCAAGTCGGCAAGGCAGAAGCTGCTCTCGGCGAGATTGCAGCCTTCAAAACTCACGCCTTGAAACCGCGCGGAATCGAAAATCGACCGTTGCAGAAACGCATGGGTGACGATGTGCCGATTGCCGATGGTTCGGCCGAAGCTCGCCTTCTCGAAATTCGCGCCCTGTGCTTTCGAATCCGCGACCTGCAGCCGATGCAGTTCCGCACCCGTAAAATTGCAGGCCGAAAGATTGCAACGACTGAAACCCGCGTCGCGCATTTTCGCATAGGCAAAATCGCAGCCCTTGCCGCTCTCTCGGTCAAAGAAGCTGCTGCCGGAGAATTTCGCATTGGTAAGCTGCGCGCGTGAAAAACTGCATTGCACGAAGACGCAGTTTTCAAATTGCGCCTCTTCAAGATCGGCTTTGCCGAAGCGTACGTCAGCGAAGCGGCAACGCCGGAAGGCGAGACCGGCGGCCATCACGCCGGTCCAGTCGATGGCGGAGAGGTCCGCCGCCTCAATGGCGACCCCAGCCGCAATGGCGGCGTCAAACGCGGCTTGCGGCAGAGGTTTGAGGCCATTCTGGTCCGCATCGGGAGAGGGCATGGGCGACCTCGTTAATCGCGTGGGGGAGGGTGAAGCTATCACCGCGCGCCGCAGGCACAAATAGTGAACACTTCTCCCTGCCAGAAAGCGTGGGTCTTGGCACTTCCCGCCTCCGGTCCCCCGACCTATAACTTGCGTCCGGCAGGCGGTGCCCATCAGGCGATGTATATGACGAAAACGGCGGACGATCTTTTCCCGAACCATGACGGGCTGGAAATCAGGCGCGGACCCGGTCAGCTTCATGCGACCGGCATTCTGCCCGCGCATGGCATCCAGACGTTGATCCGCGAACAGGAAATCTGGGCGGCGCGCGAGATCGAGCCGAGCCAGATACAGCCTGCAAGCCTCGATCTTCGCCTTGGCGCGCATGCCTATCGGCTCCGCGCGAGCTTTCTGCCGGGCCCCGAGCGCGGCGTGATGGAATGTGTCGAGGAACTGACGCTGCACAAGATCGACCTCGCCGCGGGCGCCGTGCTCGAAACCGGCTGCGTCTATCTGGTGCCGCTGGTCGAGGCGCTGGCTCTGTCAGAGCGCACCTCCGCCGCCGCGAACCCGAAAAGCTCAACCGGCCGTCTCGACGTTTTCACCCGCGTCATCACCGATTTCGGCACCGAGTTCGATCAGGTCGTGGCGGGCTACAAAGGCCATCTCTATCTCGAGATCGCGCCGCGCACCTTCCCCATACTCGTGCGCACCGGCTCGCGCCTCGCGCAGATGCGCTTTCGTCGCGGCTCGCATACGAGTTCAGACGCCGAGATGAAGCGCTTGCATGACGAGATCAAACTGGTCGATGGCGAGGCCGACATCAGCGGCGGCATCGCGCTGACGGTGAACCTGACGCCGGACAAGGACCACGACATCGTCGGCTATCGCGCCAAACGCCATTCGGGCGTGATCGACGTTGACAGGATCGCGGCTTACGAGGTGCTGGATTTCTGGGACCCCGTGCATGTGCGCCCCGGCAAGGGACTTATTCTGGATCCCGACGAATTCTACATTCTGGCCTCGCGCGAGGCGCTTCATATTCCGGCGACCCATGCGGCCGAAATGGTCGCCTATAATCCGCTGGTCGGCGAATTCCGCGTCCATTATGCGGGCTTCTTCGATCCGGGCTTTGGCGCGCGCGAAGCGGGCGGGGCAGGCAGCCGCATCGTGCTCGAAGTGCGCAGCCACGATGTGCCCTTCATCCTCGAAAATGGCCAGATCGTCGGCCGGTTCATCCTCGAGCGCCTGACCGACAAGCCAGCGGTGCTATATGGCGCGGGCCTCGGCTCGAATTATCAGCGTCAGGGCCTGAAGCTCTCCAAGCACTTCAAGCCGCTCTGACGCATGAATTTCCGCCGCATCGCTTTTCTTGTCTTGGCGTTTTTGGCGCTGGTCGCCTGCAATGAGGCGGGCGGCCTCATCGCGGCGGCGCTTCACCTGCCGGTGCCGGGCACGGTGATCGGCCTGCTGATTCTGCTTGCCGCCCTGCTTGTCATGCGCCGCGTGCCCGAAGGGTTGCGCGACATGGCGGTGTTGCTGCTCACTCATCTCAATCTCTTCTACGTTCCGGCGGGCGTCGGCGTGCTGGCCTATGTCGGTCTGATACGTCAGGATCTCTGGCCGATCATCGTCGTGATGTTCGTCAGCACCTTCCTTGCCACCATCGGCGCCGCGCTCGCCTTTCACTGGACCGCAAAACTCACTGGCAATGAGGAGCGCGAAGAATGAGCGATGTGGCCCTTGCATGGATCGAGCAAAACGCGCTTGCCAGCAGCACATTCTGGCTGGCGCTGACCATCGCGATCTATTTCGTGGCGCGCCGTTTCCAGAACGCGACGGGCGGTAACCCGCTCGCCAACACCGTGCTGGTTGCGGCCCTGCCGATCATGGCTCTGCTCTATGTCACCGGGATTCCCGTCTCGCAGTATCGCGCTGGCGGCTGGCCGCTGCTCTGGCTTCTCGGCCCCGCCACCGTGGCGCTCGCCGTCCCGCTCTATATGAATTTTTCGATCGTGCGCGTGGCGCTGCTGCCCATGTGCGTCTCGCTGATCGTCGGCTCAGGGCTAGCCGTTCTTTCCGCCGTGGCGCTTGGCGATGCGATGGGCGCCAGCATCGAGACGGTGCGCTCGCTCGCGCCCAAGACCGTGACGACACCCATCGCCATGGGCATCGCCGCCGAGATCGGCGGCATACCCGATCTCACCGCCGCCTTCGTGATCTTCACCGGCATCATCGGCGCGGTCTCGGCCAGCGCGATTTTCAACATCGCCCGCATCGGCGATCATCGCGCGCGCGGTTTTGCCACTGGCGTCGCCGCAGGCGGCATAGGCACGGCGCGCGCCTTTCAGGAAAGTTTTCTGGCGGGCACATTCTCAGGCGTCGGCATGACCCTGAACGGCATCATCACCGCGATTCTGTTGCCGCTTCTCTGGCTGTTCTTCGCCCGCTGATCACGCCGCCGAGCAACTCGCGCCGCCCAGCACGCAAAACTTTGCGCAATGGCGGTGATTGAGCTTCACCGGCCTGAAACTTTCGGCAAGCGTTTCACCAAGATCGAATTGCGGATCGTCAGGCAGCAGCGTACAGGCGATGACATGCGGCACGGCCTCTCCCTTGCGCTTCACCACCATGCGGCTCGTCGCGCACATGACGCTGGCCGGATCGACATGCAAAATGTCCCAACACGCCGTGGTGATTTCGGGCACCTCCGCCTGCTCGTCCATTTCGGGAAAAAGCACCAACGCACCGGGATGGTTCGCATCGAGCGGAATGGCGTGGCGGGCAAAGAGCGCGGCAAACCCGGCGCGCATCGCCGCCTCATCCGTGCTCGCGCCCATGCGCCCGGCAACAGCCAGAGAGAAGCCTTCACGCGCCAGCCAGCACATGCCTTCCATCGTCTTCTCAAAGCTGCCTGCGCCGCGCTCGGCATCATGGGCCGCCGCCTGATGATGATCGATGCTGACGCGCAGACGCAGCCTCGCGCCATGCTGCGCCTTGAGTGCCAGAAGTCCGTCGCGCACGCGCGAGCGCATCATCGGCTGCATGGCATTGGTGAGCACCAGCACCTCATGCCCGCGCGATAGCGCATCGCCGAGCATTACGAGAATATCGGGATTCATGAACGGCTCGCCGCCGGTGAAACCGATCTCCCGCGTCGCGAGCCCGCCCATCGCGATCTCGTCGAAAAAAGCTCCCGCCTCGGCGGCAGTGATATAGGCAAGACGATCTTCCGTCGGGCTCGAGTGGATATAGCAATGCGCGCATTCGATATTGCAAAGCGTGCCGGTATTGATCCAGAGCGTCTCAAGCCGGATGAGGTTCACGGACGCGCGCGTCTCGCCCTTCGCCGTGATATCGGGATGGGAGAATTTGGCGAGCACGGAGGCGGGCGATGCAGTCATGGCTGGAGCATAGCATTTCCTCCCGCCCGTCCGGTTCACAAATCAGAGAGACAAGCGATAGACTGCGCCGCAAAAGGGAGACGACATGCAGCGCGAATTGACGGCGGGAGAGCTTCTGGACGGCGCAGGCCAATTGGTCGAGGCGGGCTGGGCGCGGGCTGAAGCACGCCGCTACCGCCGCGCCGCCATTCGCGCGCCCTGGCACCGCATCAAGGAATGGGATTATTACTGCATCACGGATGAGACCTGCGGCCTCGCGCTGACGGTCGCCGACAATTCCTATATGGGCCTGCTTTCCGCTTCGTGGCTCGACTTCACGAGGCCAAAAACCATCACCGATAGTGTCATGCTGCCTTTCACGCTAGGCCGCATGAAGCTGCCCGAAAGCGCCGATGCGGGCGACATCGTGCAGAGCCATCCAAAAATCGAGCTGGCGTTTCGCCACGTTCCGGGCGGCCGTGTGCTGAGTGTCGATTACCCCGGCTTTGCGCGAGGGCGCGGGCTCCGTGGCGAGATACATCTGGCCCAGCCCGCCATGGACCGCATGGTCATCGCGACGCCCTTCCCCAAAGCGCCGCGCGCCTTTTACTACAATCAGAAAATCAACTGCCTGCCCGCCTCGGGAGAAATCATTTTCGACGGCAAGGCGCACAGCTTCGAGCCGTCATCGGCGGCAGGCGTGCTCGATTGGGGGCGCGGCGTCTGGACCTATGACAACACATGGTACTGGGGCTCGGCCTCTGGCCGCGTGGCCGGGCGCAGCTTCGGTTTCAACATCGGATATGGCTTCGGCGACACCTCGGCTGCCACCGAGAACATGGTCTTTCTCGATGGCAAGGCGCACAAGCTGGGCGATGTGACCTTCCACATGCCGCAAGGCACATTCGACGGCGCGCCCTGGACTTTCACCAGCGGCGATGGGCGCTTTGAAATGAATTTCGAGCCGATCATCGACCGCGCCGCCGCAACGGATATCAAGATCCTGCGCTCCATCCAGCATCAGGTCTTCGGCCGCTTTTCCGGCTTCGTCATTCTGGACGACGGCAGCAAATTCTCCGTCGAACACCTGCTCGGCTTTACCGAAGAGGTAGAGAACCGCTGGTAGGCCCCTTGCGCAAAAGGCGGCGGAAAGGCTACATCTGAGGCGGCAGGCGGGTGTAGCTCAATGGTAGAGCAGAAGCTTCCCAAGCTTACGACGAGGGTTCGATTCCCTTCACCCGCTCCAGA
>CAZLLB010000039.1:0-19475 GCA_964560165.1 uncultured Parvibaculum sp.
CTTCACAGCCAAGCAGCATTTCGGCTTCGGAGCGGCGGCCTGGTACTGGCATTTCGTTGACGTGGTCTGGCTCTTCCTCTTTGCCTCGATCTACGTCTGGGCCTCGCACGGCGCTGTGATCCACGGCTAAGCGCGCGGTTGCCGCAATATGATACCGGGGCGGGCCTGCATCAGCGGCCCGCCCTTTGTTTTGGAGATCGAGGGGATGCCGATGGTTGAGCGCGTTTATCCGCCGCAATCTTCGCTGAAGGTGGGGCTGAAGGGCTGCTGCCCGCGTTGCGGCGAGGGGCGGCTCTTTACCGGCTTTCTAAGCTTGCCGCCGGCCTGCGCAGTTTGCGGCCTCGATTATACTTTCGCCGAAGCGGGCGACGGGCCAGCGGTTTTCATCATCATGATCGCGGGCTTCATCATTGTGGGCATGGCGCTGGTCGTGGAAGTGAAATACCAGCCGCCCTATTGGGTACACGCGGTCTTGTGGATTCCGCTGACGCTTTCTCTCACCCTTGGATTGCTGCGCCCGCTGAAAGGCTGGCTGATCGGCCAGCAATACAAGCACAAGGCAAGCGAAGGCAGACTTGAAGGAACGGAACATCGGGAATGACAGCGACAACCGGCAATCGTTTTTTTCGCCCGCTGCTCTGGCCGACCGTGGCGACGCTCATCGCGCTGGCGATCCTTATCGGCCTCGGCGTCTGGCAGATCGAGCGCATGCACTGGAAGCTCGACCTGATCGCAACCATCCAGCACCGCATGACCGAACCTGCCGCGCCCGTGCCTGCAGAGGACGGATGGGCGACGCTCGATCCCAAGGCGCTCGAATATCACCACCTGCATCTTGAAGGCGCATTCGAGAACGACAAGGAGCTTTACTACTTTACGCAGGATGACGATGGCGCTCCCGGTTACGACGTCATCACGCCTTTCGCGCTTCGCCAGGGCGGCGTGGTGCTGGTCGATCGCGGCTTCGTGCCGCTCGACAAAAAGGATCCCGCGACGCGCGCACAAGGCCAGATCGAAGGGCCGACAAGCCTCACCGCCGTCGCGCGCGCAACGCAAGCCCGTGGCATTTTCTCCAATGCCGATGATGTGGCGAAAAACATCTGGTACACGCGCGACCCCAGGACGATGGGCGCGGCGCTGAAACTCACCCGTGTCGCGCCTTTCTATGTCGATGCCGATGCAACGCCCAATGTCGGCGGCTTGCCCATCGGCGGGCGGACGCAGGTGACGATCCGCAACGAGCATCTGCAATATGCGATTACGTGGTTCGGCCTAGCTGGCGTGCTGCTGGTGATTTACGTTTCCTTCCACGCGTCAAACGGACGGATTGGGCGGCAAAAATGAGCGAACGCAATTCGACGGCGGCTTACGGTGCTTTGAAGGACCGCTTCTCGCGGCTCTCCGCGCTTGGCGGCGCGCAGGCCGTGCTGCATTGGGACCGCGCGACGATGATGCCCGAGGGCGGAGCGCGGGCGCGCGCCGAGCAACAGGCGACGCTGTCGCTGATCGCCCATGAAACGCTGACCGCGCCGATCGTGACCGAGCTGCTGGCCAGCGCCGACGAGACGGCGAGCACGCTTGATGAATGGGACCGCGCCAATCTCGTCGAGATGCGCCGCGTGCACGCCCATGCAACGGCGACGCCCGCCGATCTCGTGACGCGGCTCTCGCATCAGAAATCGACAACCGAAATGATCTGGCGCAAGGCCCGCGCTGCGAACGATTACGCGAGCCTCGCGCCCGCGCTCGACGCGCTTATCGGCCTCGTGCACGAACAGGCCGCCGCGAAAGCCGACGCCTTCGGCCTTAGTCCCTATGATGCGCTGCTCGACAGCTATGATCCGAACCGCCGCGCCGCCGATGTGGACCGGCTCTTTGGTGAGCTTGAGGGGTTTCTGCCGGGCCTGCTGCGCGAGGTGATGGAGAAACAGGCGAGCGAGCCCAAGGCGCTTGCCGTCAAAGGCCCGTTCCCCGTCGCGCTTCAGGAAAAGCTCGGCCGCGAGGTGATGGGCATTTTGGGCTTCGACTTCGCCCATGGGCGGCTCGATGTGAGCCACCACCCGTTCACGGGCGGCGTGCCCGACGATAGCCGCATCACCACGCGCTATGATGAGGCCGACTTCACCGAAAACCTGATGGCGGTGATCCACGAGACGGGCCATTCGCTTTATGAGCGCGGACTGCCGGAGGAATGGCGGTCGCAGCCGGTCGGACGCGCGCGCGGCATGACCATCCACGAAAGCCAGTCGTTGCTCTTCGAGATGCAGGCGGGACGCTCGGCGAGCTTCATCGCTTATCTCGCGCCGCGCCTCAAAGCCGCTTTCGGCGGCGAGGGCGATGCGTGGACGCCGGAAAATCTGCTGCGCCATTATCGCCGCGTCGGGCCGAGCCTCATCCGCGTCCAGGCCGACGAGGTGACATATCCGCTACATGTCATGCTGCGATACCGGCTCGAGCGCGCGATGATCGCGGGCGATCTGCGAAGTGCTGATCTACCTGCCGCGTGGAACGAGGGCATGAAAAACCTGCTCGGCGTGACGCCGCCCGACGACGCTTCGGGCTGCATGCAGGACATCCATTGGCCGTCCGGCTCGTTTGGCTATTTCCCGACCTATACGCTGGGTGCGCTGGCCGCTGCCCAACTCTTTGCGGCGGCAAAAACCGCCCATCCGGGGCTCGAGGAAGCGCTGGGAAAGGGCGACTTCTCTCCTATTATTCAATGGGTTAGAGAGAACGTGCATGGCCGCGGGTCGAGGCTGACACCCGACCAGATCATCACCTCTGCGACCAATGCTCCCCTTGGAACGGCGGCCTTCAGACGCCATATCGAGGCTCGGTACCTGAGCCGGTAACCCTGAATCCAAGGATTTCCGCCGTCTCGCCGGGCCTGTTTGCCACCGGCTTCGGCCAGAGCTAGGTTACCCCTGTCCGGGCCTGACGGAACTTTGTCGGCTGGTCATCCAGGAGATTATGTTGAAATACGTCAGCACAAGGGGACAATCCCCCGAGCTTGAATTCGAGGAAGTATTGCTTGCCGGGCTGGCGCGTGACGGAGGGCTTTATGTGCCCGCCGACTGGCCGGTGATGAGCGAGCGCAAGATCAGGGCGCTGGCCGGGCTGACCTATCAGGAGGTCGCTTTCAGGGTCATGCGGCCCTTTATCGGCCCCTCGATCCCCGATGGGGCTCTGGTCGGCATGATCGACGAGGCCTATGCGGGCTTTGGCCACAAGGCGGTGACGCCGCTCGTGCAGACGGGCGCGAACGACTGGCTGCTGGAACTGTTTCACGGGCCGACACTGGCCTTTAAAGACGTGGCCATGCAGATCCTGGCGCGGCTTTTCGACCATGTGCTCGAAAAGCGCGGTCGCCGGGTCACGATTGTCGGCGCGACGAGCGGGGACACAGGCTCCGCCGCCATCGAAGCCTTCAAGGGCCGTGACACGACCGATATTTTCATCATGCACCCCAAGGGCCGCGTGTCCGAGGTGCAGCGCCGCCAGATGACGACGGTGCTGGACGCCAATGTCCATAACATCGCCATCGAAGGCTCCTTCGACGATTGCCAGGCGCTGGTAAAGGCGATGTTCAACGACCACGCCTTCCGCGATGAAGTGGCGCTGGCGGGCGTTAACTCGATCAACTGGGGTCGCGTGTTGGCTCAGATCGTCTATTACTTCACGAGCGCCGTGGCGCTCGGCGCACCCGCCCGCACGGTCTCCTATGCGGTGCCGACGGGCAATTTTGGTGACGTCTTTGCAGGTTTTGCCGCAAGCCGTATGGGCCTACCGATTGCGCGGCTGCTGGTCGCCACCAACGTCAACGATATTCTGGCGCGCACGCTGCAAACGGGCCGCTATGAAGTGGGGCAGGTGCAGCCGACGATCAGCCCGAGCATGGACATTCAGGTCTCGTCGAATTTCGAGCGCCTCGTCCATGACGCTTATGGCCGCGATGGCGAGCAGGTGCGCCGCCTGATGCAGAGCCTGACGCAATCGGGCGCTTTCGAGATCGACCATTTGCGGCTTGAAGCGATGCGGATGATCTTTTCAGCCGCGCGCGTCGATGAAGCGGAAACGGCTGCGACGATCAAATGGATGCTGGAAGAAACCGGCGAATTGATCGATCCGCATACGGCGGTTGGCGTGGCGGCGGCGCGCATGGAGCGCGGCGATCTCGGCACGCCTATGGTGACGCTGGCGACTGCGCATCCGGCGAAGTTCCCGGACGCTGTGAAAAAGGCGACGGGTATTCATCCCGATTTGCCGCCGCGCATGGCGGATCTTTTCAAGCGCGAGGAACGGCTCGACATATTGCCGAACGATCTTCAGGCGGTTGAGACATTTATACGCGAGCGGGCGAGAGCTCTGGCCGCGTGACGGTTCAGGTATGACAGGAGTGTGCGATGGCGGTTGAAGTGACGAGGCTCGAAAACGGTCTGACGGTTGTGACCGACACCATGCCGCATCTCGAAACCATCTCGGTCGGCGTCTGGGTGAATACGGGCGCGCGCCACGAAAGCTCGCGTCAGCACGGCGTTTCGCATCTGCTCGAACATATGGCGTTCAAGGGCACGGAGCGCCGCTCGGCGCGCGCCATTGCCGAAGAAATAGAAAATGTCGGAGGACATCTCAACGCTCATACCGCGCATGAGACGACGGCCTATTATGCGCGTGTACTGAAGAATGACCTGCCGCTCGCCGTCGATCTTCTATCGGATATTCTCCAGCATTCGGCTTTCGACAAAGGCGAGCTGGAGCGCGAGCGCGGCGTTGTCATTCAGGAAATCGGCCAGTCGCTCGATACGCCCGACGATCTCGTTTTCGACCATCTGCTTGAGGCCGCCTATCCCGGCCAGCCGATGGGCCGGACGATCCTCGGCACTGTCGATACGGTGAACAGCTTCGACCGCGACGCACTGCAAGGCTATATGGATGAGCGTTATCACGCGCCGGGCATGGTGCTGGCGGCGGCGGGCGCTGTCGATCACGCGCAGCTTGTGGCGCTGGGACGCGAACGCTTCTCGGGCCTGCCGAACCGCATCAACAATGGCGCGGAACAGGCGACATTCCGCGGCGGCGAACGCCGCGAGGAACGCGATCTGGAACAGGCGCATATCGCGCTCGCCTTTGAAGGCCCGGCCTATGGCGACCCGGACTATTACACCTCGCAGATTTTTTCGAGCGTGTTGGGCGGCGGCATGTCCTCGCGCCTCTTTCAGGAAGTGCGCGAGAAGCGCGGCCTTGCCTATTCGGTCTTTGCCTATTCGTGGTCCTTTGCCGATACCGGCATCCTCGGCGTCTATGCGGGCACTTCGCCCGACGATCTGGCTGAACTGATGCCTGTGGTGGCCGGCGAAATCGCCCGCATGGGCGAGGATGTGACCGAAGAAGAGGCCGCCCGCGCACGCGCCCAGATGAAGGCGGGGCTGCTGATGGGGCTTGAAAGCTCATCGTCGCGCGCCGAACAGATCGCACGGCAATATGCGGTGCATGGCCGCGTGCTGCCTGTGGACGAGGTGATCGCCAAGGTCGATCAGGTGGACGCGGCTGCGGTGCGCCGCTTTGCCAGCCGTTTTCTCGACAAGCAGGCACCAGGCCCGGCCATCGCGGCGGTCGGCCCGCTGAACGGGGCTGGCGGCGGGCTTGAATCCTATGAGCGTATCGCGGCAAGATTTGCCTGACGACGGGAGCCTGCGCCGGGTGTGAGCGCGTCTCCCGTTTGGGGGAGCCGCTCGCCATGGCCTTTCTGCGATCCATATCGAAGCCGGAGATTGTTCCGCTGGTCAGGGGCGAGGGCGTTTTTCTGCGCGAGCCGCAATTTTCCGACTTTGCCGAATGGGCAGCATTGCGCGAGGAGAGCCGCGATTTCCTCGTGCCATGGGAGCCGACATGGCCGGTGGATGAACTGACCAAGGGCTCATATCGCCGCCGCATCCGCCGCTATCAGCGCGAGACGCGCGAGGATCGCGCCTATCCCTTTTTTATCTGCCGCGAGGGCGATGGCGCATTGGTCGGTGGCTGCACCTTGTCGAATGTGCATCGCGGCGTGCAGCAATTTTGCACATTGGGCTATTGGGCGGGCGCGCCTTTTGCGGGGCAGGGCTATATCACCAGAGCGGTGCGGGCGCTCATCCCCTATGTCTTTGAGGAATTGAAGCTGCATCGCCTGCAAGCCTCGACCCTGCCGGAAAACCAGCGCTCGCAAGCGGTGCTGCGCCGCTGCGGCTTTCGCGAGGAAGGCTATGCGCGCGGGCTGCTGCGCATCAACGGTGCCTGGCGCGACCACGTGCAGTTTGCGATTTTGCGCGATGATCCGAGGATTTGAGGGAGCCCCTGAGTGGGAAAGCTATAGTGAGTAAAAGCGATAAACGTCTGCCCCGCGCAATTGTCTTTGATGTTTTCGGCTCCGTTGTCGATTGGCGCACCAGCCTCATCGACGAGCTGACGGCCTTTGGGCGCGAGCGTGGCATCGAGGGCGATTGGGTGAAGCTCACCGATGATTGGCGCGGCGAATATATGCCCTCGATGAAGCGCGTTTATAAAGGCGAGCTGCCATGGACACGGCTTGATGATCTGCATCGCGCATCGCTTGAAAAGCTGGTGGCGGAGCAGGGTATCAAGGGGCTGACGCCCGACGATCTCGCGCATATGACGCGCGGCTGGCACAGGCTGAAGCCCTGGCCGGATTCAGTGGCGGGCCTGACGCGGCTGAAGTCGCGCTTCATCATCGCGCCGCTATCCAACGGCAATCTCTCGCTGCTGCTCAATATGGCGAAGAATGCGGGTCTGCCTTGGGACACGGTGCTGGGCTCCGATCTCTTCGGCCACTACAAACCCTCGCCGGAAAATTATCTGGGCGCGGCCCGGCTGCTCGATCTCGAACCCGGCGAGGTGATGATGGCGGCGGCGCATAATGGCGACCTCAAGGCCTCGCAGAAGCTCGGGCTGATGACGGCCTTCTTCGCCCGGCCCACCGAATATGGGCCCCATCAGCAATATGATTTCGAGCCGACGGGGGAGTGGGATTATGTGGCGCGCGATATTGAGGATTTGGCGCGCCAGCTTGGGGTTTAGCGGTGGGGGCCTCGCCCTTCGAGACGCGATGCTGACGCATCGCTCCTCAGGGTGAGGAGATAAGTTCGATCCTCTTCCTGAGGAGCCGCGAAGCGGCGTCCCGAAGGACGAGGCCCACGCTCTTGCCCAAGCCCCGGCCCAAAGCAGGTTGGTCATATGGCCTTAACCCGTCATGATGGCGGCAATCCTTACTTTGTCTTCGTGATTCTGCGCGACAATGAAGGACGTGACCATGGCGGGGGCCATCGTCAGGGTGATCTGAAGGGGACCGGATGCGGCGGAGAGGCCATAAAAGGGAGCGCGCTCTTTATCTGATGAGCGCGGCGGCGGCGTTTTTATTGACGTTCGCCACGCCCGGCCATGCGCTTGACGCCGTGGTGATGGATGACGACCGGGCGGTCGTGGACCTGACGCCCTTCACCGAATTCTATCACGAAAAAGGCCAGAAGCTGACCATCGAGGCGCCAGACACGGGCGCGAGCGATCAGGATGGGCCCAAGGTCGACAATGCGCCGCCTGCTGCCACCTCCGCCGCACCCAATGGGGAAGAAGAGAGCGACGTCGAGGATGATGGCTCGGTGACACTGTCCGATGGCTCGACGGAGGCCGACGGCATCTGGCTCGCCGTGGCGCTGCGCAATCGCGCTCAAGCGCCGGTGACACGCTATCTGGTGGCCGACGAACGCGCGGCGGGCTTGCTGAATTTTCTCTGGCCTGTGCCTGAGCCGGGGGTCGATCGCGCCTATGCGGCGGGGGCGGAAGACCCCGTGGCGGTGATCGACGATGCGCGGCCGGGCTTTGCGGTGCTGGCGCTCTCCGTCGATCCGCTGACCAGCGTGACGGTGGCGCTGCATTCAGAGCGCCCCGCGCCTGAATCGCTCTATCTCTGGAAGCCGTCATCCTGGCAATCCTTCAATCGTCGCCTTGCGCTGATCGAGGGCGGAATGCTCGGCGTCATCGCGGCTTTGGCGATTTATCTGGCAGCACTTGCCGTGCTGACGCGCGCGCCCGCCGCCCGCACAACCGCCTTGCTGCTTGGCACGGGTTTCCTCGTTGAACTGGCGGAATTTGGATATTTAGGTTCGATCTTCAGCGCCTCGCCATATTGGGATGCGGTGCTGCGAACATCGGCGCTGGCGCTTTTTGCGGGCGTGGTTTTTTCACTCGAACGATTTTTCCTCGATCTGGAACGGCATTTTGAATGGCCGTCGAAAATCGCGCGCGTCATGTCACTGGCGGTGCTGGCGGCTATTCCGCTGGCGATCTTATATGCGCCTGCCGGTGCGCTCTTTGTGCGGTTGAGCCTTGCCGTGGCGGTGCTGGCGGGCGTGCCGCTGGTGGTGATGGCGGCGCTGCGCGGCGTGCGCCCGGCGCAATTGCTGATCCCCGGCGCGGGGCTTTTCGGCCTTGCGGGATTGCTCGCGATGCTTCACGCGGCGGGGTGGATTCCGGGCACTTTCGTCGGGACGGTGCTGGCGGTGGGCTTCTTCACTGTCGCGCAGGTGCTGTTTGCCTTCGCCGCCGCCTATCACGCGCAAGGCGGACGCCGCCGCACCGATATGGGCAATATCCGCAGCGAACAACGCCATGCCTTCGCGCTCACCGGCGCACGGCAGGGCGTGTGGGACTGGGATATTCTCAATGACACGCTTTATGTGTCGCCTTCGGTCGAGGCGCTGCTCGGGCTTGATCCCGGCGCGCTGGGCGGCACGGAAGTTTCGTGGCGCGAGCATATGCATCCCGGCGACCGCGAAACCTATCGCAATGCGCTGAACGCCTATATCGACCGGGGCAATGTGTCCTTCAATCTCGAATTCCGCATGCGCCATTCCGACGGCGCGTTCCGCTCCATCGCGCTTCATGCAAGCTGCATCGCGGGCACGGAAAGTTTTGCGACGCGCTGCATCGGCACGGTGAGCGACATCACGGCGCGCAAGCTCGCTGAGGAGCGGCTTTTCCACGACGCGGTGCATGACAGCCTGACGGGCCTGCCCAACCGGGCGCTGTTCATGGACCGGCTCGACCGCGCGATCCGCCGCACCGGTCATATCGACAGGCCGCGCGCGGCGCTGCTGCTGATCGATCTCGACCGCTTCAAGACGGTGAATGACAGCCTCGGCCATTCGGGCGGCGATGCGCTGCTGATCGCGGTGGCGCGCCGTCTTGAATCGCTCGTGACCTATGAAGACACGGTGGCGCGCATAGACGGCAATGAATTCGCGGTGCTGCTGGCGACCCGCACGACGCGCGACGACGCGCTGGCCTTTGCCGATGCGCTGGCGGAATTTCTGTCCCAGCCCATCGAGATCGGCGGGCAGGAGGTCTTCCCGTCATCCTCCGTGGGCGTTGCAATTTGTGAAGATAGCCACGAGCGGCCCGAAGAGCTGCTGACCGAAGCTGAAATTGCCATGTATCGCGCCAAGCGCTCGGGCAAGGCACGCATCGAGATTTTCGAGCCGGGAATGCGCGGCGAGGCCGATGACAATCTGAGCATCGAGACCGATCTGCGCCACGCGCTCGATCGCAAGCAACTCGAAATGTATTATCAGCCGATCATGTCGCTGGTTGATGGCAGCGCGCGCGGCTTTGAGGCGCTGGTGCGCTGGAACCACCCGGAGCGCGGGCTGCTGACGCCGGACGATTTCGTGCCGCTGGCCGAAGAACTGGGCCTCATCAACGAGATCGGTCGCTTTGCGCTGCGGGCCGCCAGCGAAGAACTGGCGACGTGGCAGAAACTCTTTCCGTTTGAAAAGCCGCTCTTTGCCAGCGTCAATGTCTCAAGCCGGCAGCTTCTGCGCCACGACCTGATCGAAGACGTGAAGCGTGTGCTGCATCGCATCGACATCGTGCCCGGCACGCTGAAGCTCGAAGTGACGGAATCGCTTGTCATGGAGAACCCCGAATTCGCAGCGCAGGTACTGGTACGGTTGAAGGGCCTCGGCGCGGGTCTGTCGCTCGACGATTTCGGCACCGGCTATTCGAGCCTGAGCTATCTGCAACGCTTCCCCTTCGACACGTTGAAGGTGGACCGCTCCTTCGTCGCGGGCATGTCGGCGGATCGCGAAACGCCGCTGATCATCCGCTCCATGGTGACGCTGGCCCACGACCTCGGCATGGAAGTCGTCGCCGAAGGCACGGAGAGCGAGGAGCAGGCGCATGACCTCGCCATGATGGGGTGCGACTACGGGCAAGGCTATCTCTTCGGCCAGCCAATGCGCGCGACCGAAGCGCTGGATTTCATCGCCGGGCATTGGCGGCCTTAAATCGCTTCGCTCCGCTCGCAATGACGGGACGGATCAGGCGTGGCCCGCTTCGCCTGAGAGCAGCGACAAATCGATGCCGAGCTTGGCCAGCGCGCTGTGATACTTCCCACTGAGATTCTGGCCGAACAGAAGCTCCTGATCAGGATCGCAATGGAGCCAGCCATTGGCCTGTATTTCGGCCTCAAGCTGACCGGGTGCCCAACCCGCATAGCCGAGCGCGAGCAGCGCATGGGCGGGCCCATGGCCACCGGCAATGGCGCGCAGAATATCGACGCTTGCCGTGAGGCCAACATCTTCATCGACGGGCAGCGTCGATTCCTCGGAAAAATAGTCCTGACTATGAAGAACAAAACCGCGCGCCGCTTCGACGGGGCCGCCAACGAGAACGGGGCAGGCGAGCATCTTGCGATGCAACTCGGGCTCTTCGTCGTGAACGGGAATGGCGAGCTGATCGAGAAGCTCAGGCATGGTGAGATTGGGCGCGGGCTTATTGACGACAATGCCCATCGCGCCGTCGGGATTGTGCACGCACAGATAAATCAATGTACGCGCAAACCGCTCGTCGCCCATCTGTGGCATGGCGATCAGCATCTTGCCTTCGAGGAAACCTTCCTCATCAGGGCGGTAGCTCAGATCTCCCGACATACTGGCCATGTCAAACTATCTGCCTCCGTGCACTGGGCCCGAACATCAGAGCCGTTCACATTGTCGTGCCTCACGGACCCCATGTCACGCGATTCTAAAAACACCGTCTCGCAACTGGATTAAACTCGCCGCGCGATTATCATGCGACGGGTGAGCCGATCATGCTGAGGATGTGGTGACGAGAAAAGAAACGACAAGCTCATTGCGGCGGTGCGGCCTCTTTCTGGCGGCTTTCTTTGCGCTTTTCGCTGTCGCGACGGCGGCGAATGCGGATGGCGTGTCGCAATCGGCGGCGGGCGAGCGCGTCGATCTTCTTGCCGGGAGCGGTTTTGAGGCCGAGCACCCGATGCTCTTTGGTGTGCGCATGGTGATGAAGGAGGGCTGGCATACCTATTGGCGGCAGCCCGGCGATTCGGGTATTGCGCCGCGCTTCGATTGGTCGGCATCGAAAAATGTGGCGGCGGTGAAGCTGCTCTGGCCCGTGCCCCAACGCTTCGATGTCGAGGGCGACATGACGGCGGGCTATGCGCGCGAAGTGATCTGGCCGGTGCTGGTGCGCGCCGCCGATGCGAAAAAACCCATGCGCCTCGCACTTGAAATGAATTACGGCGTCTGCGCCGATATTTGTGTGCCGGGGCAGGTGCGGCGCGAGGTGATTGTGTCGCCGGGTTTTGTCGCCGCGCCGGAGACGGGAAAACAAATCCGCGGTTTTCTGACGCGCGTGCCCGCCGCGCCGAAAAACGAAAGCGATGTGTCCGCGCGGCTCGCGGGCGATGTGTTGCATGTGCGCTTGAAAGGCGTGACGGAAACGCCCGCGCTGATCCTCGAAGGGCCGCGCGGTGTCTGGTTTGGAAAGCCGCAAGCGACGGCGGATGGCGATGCGCTCGACTATGCCGTGCCGGTGGAAGTGAACGAGGGCACGCATCTTGCGGGCGCGGAGGTGACGCTGACTTTTTCAGGGCCCGTCACGGCCATCGAAGCGGTGCGCGATATAGAATAGCGGCTGGCGGCGGCGCTGGTTTGACGCTTTAATGCCGCCCAACGGGAACGCCCCTCGCAAGTGGCGAAACATCATGGAGGCAAGAATGGCGATCAATGTCGGAGACAAGATTCCGGACGTCACACTGATGAAACTGACGGACAAGGGGCCGGCCCCGGTCAAGACGGGCGATTATTTCAAGGGGCGCAAAGTGGTGGTCTTTGCGCTGCCGGGCGCTTTCACGCCGACCTGTTCAAACCAGCACGTGCCGGGCTTCATCCAGAACGCCGACACGATCAAGGGCAAGGGCGTCGCTGAGATCGCCTGCGTGTCGATGAACGACGCCTTCGTCATGGGCGCCTGGGGCAAGCAGCTCGGCACCGAAGGCAAGGTGACGATGCTCGGCGATGGCAATGGCGACTTCACCAAGGCGCTGGGCCTCGACTTCGACGGCTCGGGCTTCGGCATGGGCACGCGCAGCTTGCGCTATTCGATGCTGGTCGATGACGGCGTCGTGAAATCGCTGAACAAGGAGCCGAACCCTGGCGAGGCGAAAGTGTCAGGTGCGGAGAATATTATTTCGCAGCTTTGAGAGTATATTCCGCATACGTTGTATTCTGGATTCTGGCTTTGTGCCGGGATCCAGAGGCAGCGGATTCGGCTCGCGTGGCTCTGGACTCCGGGTCAAGCCCGGGGTGACGGGTTCGGGTGTTGTTCCTTGCTTGATTAAAATGCTGCGTCATTGCGAGCGGAGCGAAGCAATCCAGTGCCGCACGGACTGGATTGCCTCGCCCCTTCGGGGCTCGCAATGACGGGTGACGGTGACGTTTGAATCTCAACCCCTCTCCTCATCCTGTTGAGCCGCGCAAGCGGCGTCTCGAAGGATGCGGCCACCGAGCGAGGTTTCAAATATTACTTCGCACCCGCCTTCAGAAACGGCGTCATGCCGCGCCGCGCCAACTCGTCCGCGCGTTCGTTGCCGTCGTGGCCTGCATGGCCTTTGACCCAGTGCCAGCTTATGTCGTGGGTTTCCAGCGCGAGTTCGAGGCGTTTCCATAGGTCGGCGTTTTTGACCGGCTTCTTGTCAGCGGTGCGCCAGCCATTGCGTTTCCAGTTGTGGATCCATTTGGTGATGCCGTCGCGCAGATAGATCGAATCCGTGTGGAGCTTCACGTGGCTTGGGCGCTTGAGGGATTCCAGCGCCATGATCGCAGCCATCACTTCCATGCGGTTGTTGGTGGTGGGGCTTTCGCCGCCGCAGATTTCTTTTTCCTTGCCTTTGTAGCTGAGTAGCGCGCCCCAGCCGCCGGGGCCGGGATTTCCAGAGCATGCACCGTCGGTATAAATCTCGATCGTCTCACTGTCGCTCATACGTCGAGGCCATATTCGGCGGGCGAGGAGACGCCGCGATGGAAGCGCAGGCGCTTGATATATTCGTTGGGGTTTTTCGGGCTGACCAGCGCGCCGGGCTGGCGATTGAGCCAATCGAAAAGCCGCGTCAGAAGAAAGCGCATGGCGCTGCCTCGCGCCAGCAGCGGAAGGGCGGCAAGCTCGGCGGCGTCGAGCGGGCGGACTTCGTTATAGGCTTGCAAGAGAGCCCGTGCTTTCGTGATGTTGAATGCGCCGTCATGCTCGAAGCACCAGGCGTTGAGGCAGATGGCAAGGTCATAGGCCAGCGCATCGTTGCAGGCGAAGTAGAAATCGATGACGCCGGAAAGTTTCTCACCGATGAAGAACACATTGTCCGGGAATGCGTCGGCATGAATGACGCCTTGCGGCAAAGTGCGCGGCCAGTTGCGCTCCAATGTGCCAAGCTCGGCTTCAAGCTCGGCTTCAAGCTCGGCGGCAAGACCGCTGGCGACCTCGTCGACGCGCGCACCGCAAGCCTGAAGAAGCGGACGCCAGCCGGAAACGCTGAGCGCGTTTTCGCGCGTGATGGTGAAGTCGCGACCTTTGAGATGAAACTCGGCCATGGCGCGGCCAAGCTCGGCGCAATGGCGCGGCTGCGGACGACGCACGGAAACGCCTTCGAGAAAGCTGATGAGAGCGGCGGGGCGCTCCGCCAACTCGCCGAGCATGGCGCCATCTTTGTCGCGCAAGGGGACGGGGCAGGCAAAGCCCTTGCCCGCCAGATGGTTCATGAGGCCTAGAAAAAACGGCAGGTCAGCTTTGGCGACGCGCTTTTCGTAAAGCGTGAGGAAGTAAGTGCCGCTGGTCGTGTGCAGCATGAAGTTGGAATTCTCGACGCCTTCGGCGATGCCTTTGTATGAAAGCAATGTGCCGATGCCATAGGGTTCGAGAAAGGCTGCAAGCTCCTCATCCTCGACTTCGGTGTAAACAGCCATCTGCGCGCCGCCCCTATTCGCCGGCCAAGGCGCGCGGCAGTTTGAACTGGACGTTCTCGCGCACCGTCTCGGCCATTTCGAGCGTCACGTCGAAACGCGCGCGGAAGGCTTCGATCACTTCATCGACCAGAATTTCAGGCGCGCTCGCGCCCGCTGTCAGTCCGACGGTGCGAGGGCTGCCAAGCGCTGCCCAGTCTATATCGGCGGCGCGCTGCACGAGCGCCGCATAGGTGCAGCCCGCACGCTCGGCAACTTCGACAAGTCGCATCGAGTTCGATGAATTGGGCGCACCGATGACAAGCATGGCTTCGGCTTGCGGCGCGATGACCTTGACCGCTTCCTGCCGATTGGTCGTGGCGTAGCAGATATCTTCCTTATGCGGAGAGACGATGCCGGGGAAGCGGCGCTTCAACACGGCGACGATCTCCGCCGTATCATCGACCGAGAGGGTTGTCTGGGTGACGAAGGCGAGCTTGTCGGCATCGCGCGGAGCGAAGGCTTCGGCGTCGGCGGTGGTTTCGATCAGCTTCACCGCGCCATGAGGCAATTGCCCCATTGTGCCGATGACTTCGGGATGGCCGGCATGGCCGATCAGAATGATTTCGAGCCCGCGCTCGTGAAGGCGACCCGCCTCGATATGGACCTTGGAGACGAGGGGGCAGGTGGCGTCGAAATAGATTAACTCGCGCGCCTGCGCGGCGGCGGGTACGGATTTTGGAACGCCATGGGCCGAAAAAATGACCTTGCCGCCCTCGGGCACCTCGTCCAGCTCCTCGACGAAAACCGCGCCCTTACGCTCCAGCGCCTCGACGACGAAGCGGTTATGCACAATTTCGTGGCGCACATAGACCGGCGGCCCGAATTTCTCGAGCGTCCGTTCGACGATCTGGATCGCCCGATCGACGCCTGCGCAAAAGCCGCGCGGGCTTGCGAGGATCAGCGTCAGGGGGCGGAGGGCTTCGGTCATGACCACGCTCATATGGGGTGTGCCCCTGCTTGTAGCACGACGGACACTTCGATAAAGTGCGGCCCATCGCGCCAGGCGCGGGCCTTGCCTAACTATATGAAAAGCAACAGTTTCTCCATCGAGATTTCCAGCCATTTTCCCATCAATGCCAGCGGGTGACCAGACGATGCCGTTTTCGTTCGAGCAACAAGATGCGCCGCGCCGTTCCGTCTCCGCATTGCGCGCCGTTGCGCTGGTGAGCCTGTTGCTGGCGCTCGGTGGATGTAGCTGGCTTGGCATGGGCAGCGATACTGATGAGGTCGATTACATCGATAAGACGCTGCCGAAGCCTTGCCCGGCCATCGGCGTGCTGGGCGATGCCGACCGCATCACGGTCTTTAACGGACAGGGCCGCGACCTGACGGACGTGGTGGTGCGGGCCGAGATCTCCAAGGCCGCCATCAAATGCGAATATGACACCGACGATCATACAATTTCGGTCGATCTGGCGTTTAACGGCGGTGCTGAAATGGGCCCGGCCGCGACCACGCGCAACATGGCGCTGAAGGGGTTTCTCGCCATCACCCGCGTCGATGGCACCAAGGTCAGCAAACAGCTTTACGACATTCCGGTCACTTTCGATAAGGCCCGCAATGTCCGCTTCCTGAAGAGCATCGAGGAAACGATTGTGCCTTATACGGCAGCCAAAAACGGCGCGACTTATGAGTTTTTGGTCGGATTCCAACTGACCCAGGAGCAGCTGGACTATAACCGCAAGGTGCCGCTTGGGCCGCTAAGGTAGGGCGTCCCATCTTGCATGTGGAAAACGCCCGATTCGGTGCGTTGTGAGGCGCTACCGCAATTGACAGGCCCTTGGGCCTCCATATGATCGGCCCCACTACGGATTTCATACACATGAACTCTGCGGAAGAGATCGGAGCACGCTAGCCCCGACGCCGAAGGAGCAACCGCCCCGGAAACTCTCAGGCACAAAGGACCGCAGGGGGATGAATCTCTGGAAAGCAGACCGGACCTAAAGGTCAGGTCTCACCGAAGGGCGTAAGCGGCAAGGTCTTTTGAAGGACCGCACCCGCGAAATCTCTCAGGTTCCGCGACAGAGGGGGCGCTACAGGCGACATGGTCGTCGAGTGGCAGTCCCTGATGATTCGCGACCTGATGATGAAAGCGCCGATGACCACAAATCCCGCCGAAAACGAAACTCTCGACGTCACGCCGCTTCATGCGCTCCATATCGAATTGGGCGCGAAGATGGTGCCTTTCGCGGGCTACGACATGCCGGTGCAATATAAAGACGGCGTGCTGGCCGAGCATCTGCATACGCGAAGTGCGGCGGGGCTTTTCGATGTGTCGCATATGGGGCAGGCGTTTCTCACCGGCCCCGACCACGAGACGGTTGCCCGCGCGCTGGAGGCACTGGTGCCCGGCGATATTCTGGGCCTGACGCCCGGCGCGACGCGCTACACGCTGCTGCTGAACGACAAGGGCGGCATTCGCGACGATCTGATGGTCACGCGCACTGACGAGGACGGCAAACTCTTCGTGATCGTCAACGCCGCCTGCAAGCATCAGGATTTTGCGCATATCGAAGCGAATATGCCCAAGGGCGTGACGCTGACGCGGCTCGATCGCGGGCTGATCGCGCTGCAAGGCCCCAAGGCCATGGAAGTGCTGGCGCGTTTTGCGCCCGCTGCCGCGAACCTGGATTTCATGACCCTGCACGAGATGAATGTGGCGGGCATTCCCTGCTTCGTCAGCCGCTCTGGCTATACGGGCGAGGATGGCAGCGAAATTTCGGTGCCATCCGACAGGCTCGTCGAATTGACGAAAAAGCTTCTCGCAGAACCGGAAGTGAAACCTATCGGGCTGGGCGCGCGCGACAGCCTGCGGCTGGAAGCAGGGCTTTGCCTTTATGGCCACGACATTGACGAGACGACGACGCCGATCGAGGGCGGGCTCGGCTGGACGGTGCCCAAGCGCCGCCGCGAGGAGGCGAATTTTCCCGGCGCGAAAATTATTCTCGGCCAGATCGCGGAAGGCGTCACGCGCAAGCGCGTCGGCATTCTGCCCGAGGGCAAAGCGCCTGCGCGCGACCACACCGAAATCGTGGATGCGAGTGGCAAGAAGATCGGCGAGATCACCAGCGGCAGCTACGGCCCGACGGTGGGCGGGCCGATTGCGATGGGTTATGTCGAGACGGCTTTTGCGAAAGTCGGAACGGATGTTGAGTTGATGGTCAGAGGCAAGGGCCGCCCGGCAAAGATCGTGGCGATGCCCTTCGTCGAGAAACGCTTTCACCGCCCCGCGACGAAATAAGCCGGGCGCAATCAAGAGGCAATGACGGATATGAGCGAAATACGTTTCACCGATCAGCACGAATGGGTGCGCGTCGATGGCGACGTGGCGACAATCGGCATCACCGATTACGCGCAGGAGCAATTGGGCGACGTGGTGTATGTCGAATTGCCGGATGTGGGAAAATCCTTCGCTGCCGGTGACGAGGCGGCGGTGGTCGAAAGCGTCAAGGCTGCGAGCGAAATCTATTCGCCGGTCTCGGGCGAAGTCGTGGAAGTGAACGGCGACCTCGAAGGCGCGCCGGGCGGCGTCAACGAAGATGCGATGGGCCGCGGATGGTTCGTTAAGGTGAAGCTCTCCGACAAGGCGGAACTGGGCAAGCTGATGGATGAGGATGCTTACAAGGCCTTTGTCGAAGGGCTGGCTTAAGGGCATGAAAATTCAAGCGCGGCATATCACTTCCTTCTCCTCCCCCTTGAGGGGGGAGGACTTTACGGACTGAGCCAGCTTTAACTCTGAGAGTAAAACTATGCGCTACCTGCCTCTGACCGATGCCGACCGCCGCGAGATGCTCGGCGTGATCGGTGCCACGAGTGTTGACGATCTTTTCCGCGACGTGCCTGAACGGGCGCGGCGCGCAGGGCTTGTCGATCTGCCAAAGCGCAAGGGCGAACTCGATGTCGAGCGCGCACTGTCGAAGATGGCGGCAAAGAACGTCTCGGCGGGATCGGTGCCGTTCTTTGTCGGCGCGGGCGCTTATCGCCACCATGTGCCATCGACGGTGGATCACCTGATCCAGCGTTCGGAATTCCTCACCTCCTACACGCCCTACCAGCCCGAGATCACGCAAGGCACGCTGCAATATCTTTTTGAATTCCAGACGCAGGTGGCGATGCTGACCGGCATGGATGTGGCCAACGCCTCCATGTATGACGGCTCGACGGCTTGCGGCGAGGCGGTGCTGATGGCGCACCGCGTGACCAAGCGCAAGAAAGCAGTGCTCTCGGGTACGCTGCATCCGCAATATCGCGCGGTAGTCGAAAACATTTCCGAAGTCGGCGGCTACACGGTCGAGGCAATGGCCCCCGCGATCCCCGGCACCGTGGAAGACATCATTGCCCGTATCGGCGATGACACAAGCTGCGTCGTGGTGCAGGGGCCGAGCTTCTTCGGCGACCTTGTCGATCTTCGCGCTATTGCCGACGCGGCGCACGCCAAGGGCGCGCTGCTGATTGCCGTCGTCACCGAAGTCATCTCCCTCGGCCTCGTGACGCCGCCTGGTGAAATGGGTGCGGACATCGTGGTGGGCGAAGGCCAGTCGATCGGCAACGGCCTCAATTTCGGCGGGCCTTATATCGGCCTCTTTGCGACCAAATCGAAATATGTGCGCCAGATGCCGGGCCGCCTCTGTGGTGAAACGGTGGACGCGGCGGGCGAGCGCGGCTTCGTGCTGACGCTCTCGACACGCGAGCAACATATCCGCCGCGAAAAAGCGACGTCGAACATCTGCACGAACTCAGGGCTTTGCTGCCTTGCTTTCACTATCCATCTTTCGCTGCTCGGTGAAGACGGACTGAAGCGATTGGCGCGCATCAATCACGCAAACGCCGTGAAACTTGCCGACGCGCTCAGCACCGTCAAAGGCGTTGAGGTGCTGAACACATCCTTCTTCAACGAATTCACAATCCGCCTGCCGCGCCCTGCCGCCGGCACCATTGATGCACTAGTGGATAAGGGCGTGATCGGCGGGCTGCCTGTGAGCCGCCTTGTTCCCGGCGATGCCTCGCTTGCAAATCTGCTGGTCGTTGCCTCGACCGAAATCAATACCGATGAGGATCGCGCCTTGTATGTCGAAGCGCTGAAGGAGGTGCTGTGATGTCGGGCATGAACAAGCAGGGCCGCTCGACGAC
>CAZLLB010000040.1:0-18933 GCA_964560165.1 uncultured Parvibaculum sp.
AACGGCCAGAGCCTGTCGGGTGGCCAGCAGCAGCGCCTTTGCATCGCCCGCGCCATCGCCGTCAAGCCGCAGATCCTGCTGATGGACGAACCGGCCTCCGCCCTCGACCCGATCTCGACCGCCAAGCTCGAAGAACTGATTTCCGAGCTGCGCGAGGAATTCTGCATCGTCATCGTCACCCACAACATGCAGCAGGCCTCCCGCGCCTCCGACTACACCGCCTTCATGTATCTGGGCGAACTGGTCGAGTTCGACACATCGGAAAAAATCTTCACCAACCCCTCCAGCACCCGCACCCGCGACTACGTGACGGGCCGCTTCGGCTAAGCGACGACCGATCACGAATGCCAACACCTCCTCGTCATTGCGAGCGCAGCGAAGCAATCCAGCCCTCGTCGGAAAAAGTCTGGATTGCTTCGCTCCGCTCCCAATGACGTCCGTCTCGTAAACAGGCTGCCCAAAAAAGCGAGACACCATCTAGTCTGTACAAAGACTAAATAATCCGAGCCCTGTCACCACCTGCTCCACCACCCATCCTCGCAATTTTGTGATCGGCACTCGCCCGCATGACTTGCGGTTGCGAACGATTTGCATGTAATGTGGCCCCTTACCCTTCCCGCCGGAGTGCCGTCCCATGCTTGCCACCCTCGTTATCGTCTTTCGCGAAGTCATCGAAGCCGGGTTGATCATCGGCGTCGTCCTCGCCGCCACCAAAGGCGTTCCGCTGCGCGGTTTATGGGTGAGCTATGGCATCGCGGGCGGCGTCGCGGGCGCATGTATCGTCGCGCTTTTCGCGGGCGTCATAGCGGGCCTCTTTGAAGGATCAGGACAAGAACTCTTCAACGCCTCCATTCTCCTTCTCGCCGTCGCCATGCTCACCTGGCACAACGTCTGGATGGCCAGCCACGGCCGCGAAATGGCGCAGGAGATGAAAGGGATCGGCGCGGAAGTGTCGGAGGGCAATCGCTCCCTCACCGCGCTCGCCGTCGTCATCGGCATCGCGGTTCTGCGCGAAGGCTCCGAAATCGTTCTCTTCCTTTACGGCATCGCTGCTTCGGGTAGCGCTAGTTCGACGTCGATGCTGCTCGGCGGCCTCGTCGGCATCGCCGGTGGCGCGGTCATCACCGCCCTTCTCTATTTCGGCCTGCTCGCTATCCCCACCCGCAAACTCTTTGCCGTCACCACCGGGCTCATCACTTTCCTCGCCGCAGGTCTCGCCGCGCAGGCGATGTTCTACCTCCAGCAAGCGGGCTATCTCCGCATCTGGACAAAGCCGTTGTGGAATACCGGCTGGCTCCTCGACGAGCACAGTCTGGTCGGCCAGCTTCTCCACACCCTTGTCGGCTATTCATCGCGCCCCAACGGCATGCAACTCGCTGTCTATCTGGGGACAATTGCCCTCATAGTCGTGCTGATGCGGACGACAACGCGAACAGGCAACGTGCAGGCGTCTGGCGCGGCAACTGCAGACAACTGACGGTAACAGGCAACTTGCCTTCTAATTCCTGAGATTGAAGACCACCGGCACCACCAGGCTCAAAGATTCCTGATGCATTTCGACGGGTAAGGGCGGCAGCGGGTCGGCGCGGCGGATCATTTTGGCCACCTCTTCATCCAGTGAGGCAACTCCCGACGACTTGTCGATCCGGGCCGAAAGCACACGCCCGCTCTTGTCGATCGTGAACTTCAGATAGACCGTCCCCGTCTGATGCCGCCTCTGCGCAGAACTCGGATAGCGCTTGTGCCGCTCCAGATGCGCGTAGATCAAAGCCAGATAATTCGGCGAAGGCGCAGGCCGCGCCTCGATCGGAGTCGCCGATGGTGCCGGCGCCACAGGCGCTTGTCGCACAGCCTCCGTCTTCACCGGCTCAGGCTTTTGTTTCTGTTCGACTTTCGGCTTCGGCTTTGGCTTCGGTTTGTGAATGACCACCTCGGCCTTTTCGATAACCGGAATTTCCTTCGGCTTGACCTGCGGCTCCGGCTCAATGGGTTTTGCAGGCGCGGGCGGTGTCGGCATCATGTCGATCAGCACGGCAGGCGGCGGCGCTTCGGGCGCGATCATCGGTATCGCCCATGTCGCCGCAACGACAGCGACGCCGATATGCAACGCCAGAACGGTCGCAAAACTTCCACCCCACCGCAGCCCCACCTTGGGATCATGCGATGACTGAAAAACAGATGTCTCCAAAACGCTCATGGCTGTGGCGCTTCGAGCCCGATCAACGCGACCTTGAGATAACCAGCGTCCCGCAATTCATTCATCACCTCCATGAGGTCGCCATATGCGACGCTCTTGTCAGCACGAAGAAAAACCCGTTGCTCCTTGTCGTTGCCCGATGCGCGATCAAGTGTCGGCGCAAGTGCGTCTTTTGAAATCGCGTCGTTACCGATGGCAAGCGACAAATCTCCCTTCACCGTCAGCATGATCGGCTTGTCGGGGCGCGGCGCCTGACGCGCCGTAGCGGCAGGCAGATCAACCGGAATGTCTACTGTCGCAAGCGGCGCGGCCACCATGAAGATGATGAGCAGCACAAGCATCACGTCGATGAATGGCGTGACGTTGATCTCATGCGTTTCTTCGAGATCGTCACCGATGCCGTGATTAAGCGGCGTTCCCATGGCTCACTCCGCCGCTTTGCGTAAGGATACCGCCGCCTGTCTGTCGAGATCGCGCGACACAAGGCGCAGCACTTCCGCCGCACTATCGGCGATGAGTGCGCGATAGCCTGCAATGGCGCGCGCGAACATATTATAGATGACGACCGCCGGAATGGCCGCGACAAGGCCCATTGCAGTGGCAAGTAGCGCCTCGGCGATGCCCGGCGCGACGACCGCAAGATTGGTCGTCTGCGATTGCGAAATGCCGATGAAACTGTTCATGATGCCCCACACGGTCCCAAACAGACCGACAAAGGGTGCCGTCGCGCCGATCGTCGCGAGTATGCCTGTGCCCACCCCCATGCGCCGTCCGGCCGCCGCCTCGATGCGCTCAAGCCGCGAGCCAACGCGCTCCTTGATACCGTCCTTGTCGGTCGCGGAAACCTCCGCCGAAACGCGCATCTCCAGATCGGCAGCCCGTATGAGCGCCTGA
This sequence comes from uncultured Parvibaculum sp., assembly GCA_964560165.1. Classification (GTDB taxonomy): domain Bacteria; phylum Pseudomonadota; class Alphaproteobacteria; order Parvibaculales; family Parvibaculaceae; genus Parvibaculum. The sequence goes on from CAZLLB010000040.1 coordinate 3,092, forward strand.
ACCGAACCATCGCCTTTTCCGATCCTCGCCAGCGCATCGGGAAGACTTGTGACGGCCGACAGCGCACGGAATGTCGCAATCGTGCGCTTTCGCGCCGAAGCAAGCTCGACGCTTTTTGCCAGCCATATTGTCCAGGTCAGCACCGAGGCGAATGCCAGTCCGATCAGAACCGCTTTCACGACAAGGTCGGCACCGAGGAACATGCCCCATGGCGAAAGATCGCGCGGCAGCAAACCCAGCGCGCCGGCATCCATGCCTTCGGACGCTTCATCAGCCTGCAGATCATTAGGCGTCACAGCCGTCGCCGCAGTCGGCGCTGAAGTCGTTGTCACCGCAGGAGCGCCAGGTGCCTCATCGGCCGCATAAACCGGAGCCGCAAAGCCCATCCCGATGCAGACGGACAGAACCAACGCTCCATGCCGAAGGCGCCGCGCCAAATCCAGTTGAGACCTCATCAAACCCGTTCTCCTTCAGTCTCCAACGCCACACGCAACCCCGCAGAACCGGCTTCGGCGACGGGCGCATTTCCTAGCATATCCTGGCGAAACCTGCGAGTAGTTCTCAAATTATGAAGAACCTTTGGCGCATCACATATCTCTATTGAGATTGATACGCAAGAACATATACGTTAGCTTGCCCCGTTATTATCTACGGGTCCAAGGGGCAAACTATGAGTAAGTCGTCCGGTCGCAACCTGCGCCGCCTATGGTTGAATATCCACCTATGGATCGGCATCGGCCTCTCCCTGGTCCTCATCCCCCTCAGTATCTCAGGCAGCGCACTGGTCTGGCACGACGCGCTTGATGAGTTGCTCAATCCCAGCCGCTATGCGACGAGCGGAGCGGACCTGCTCGCGCCTTCCGCCTACTTGAAGGCCGCCAGCGAAGCTCTGGGGCCAACGATCTCTCCCTCGACCCTGCGGCTGCCCGGCGAGCCTGGCGACCCCGTGATCGTGTCGGGCAGACAAGCGCCGACGAAGCCCGGCGTCCGTATGCCGACAATCAGCGTCTATCTCGATCCGCCGACGGCTCGGGTGCTCGATACGGCCAATTCCCGCGCCTCGGTCATCGGCGTCCTGCATGTTTTTCACGGCACATTGATGGTGCCAGGCGTCGGGCGGCAGATCGTCGGCTGGTTCGGCGTCGCCATGCTCGTGTCCTCGCTCACCGGCATCTATTTATGGTGGCCGCGCAATGGCGAATTGTTGAGGGCTCTTCGCTGGCGCCGCCAACCGACGACAATGGCAAACACGCATTTCTCCTTTGGATTCTGGTTCGCCATTCCTCTGGCTATCCTCTCCTTCACCGGCGCCTACATCTCATTTCCACAAACGATGCGCTCCGCCATTGGTCTTTTCACTGAAATCAGCCCGGCACAACAACGACCAAATTTCAGCAGCAAGGCAGTGGTGCCGATCAGTTCTCCCGATGCCATAGTTGCTGCGGCGCAAGCCGCTGCGCCGAATGCACAGTTACTCGCGCTGAGTTTTCCGGCAGGGTCAAATCCGGTTTGGCGCGTTCAAATGAAGAGCGCGAATGGTCAGCCGCTTAGCTTTTCAGTGGACGACAACAACAGAAAAGTAAAATCAAATGCGCGCCCCGGAGCACCCGCCAGCGGCGATAGCTTCTCTCGCCTCATGCGCAACCTGCATGACGGTGGCGACATGGGATTGATCTGGCAGATAGTCATTTTCATCGGGGGTATTCTGCCGGCGATTCTCGCCGTCACTGGCCTCGTCATGTGGCTACGCAAGCGCAACCATAAGACCGCCCTGAATCGCAGATTGGCTGCTGCGCCCGGCGACTGAAAGCCGTCAAATCACCGTCCAGCGGCGTAGCAAATTATGATAGATGCCCGTGAGTTCAACGACGCTGGCATCGTCGATGCCGCGCTCTGTCGCGAGCTTCTGGATGGTCGTGTCGAGCTGAAAAAGCATCGCACGCTCCGCGTCGTCACGCACCATGCTTTGTATCCAGAAGAAAGACGAGACACGAGCGCCCCGTGTCACCGGCGTAACATGATGGAGGCTCGTCGAGGGATATAGAACCGCATGTCCAGCGGGCAATTTGACCCGCTGCACACCATAGGTGTCCTCGATGGAAAGCTTGCCACCGTCATAATCCTCTGGCTCACTGAAAAACACAGTCATCGAAAGATCGCTGCGAATACGGAAATCCGTGCCGCGCAAATAGCGGATCGCGTTATCTACATGAGTGCCAAACGCCTGCCCCCCGGCATAACGATTGAAAAGGGGCGGAAAAATCTTGTGAGGAAGCGCCGCTGAAATGAAGAGCGCATTTGCACCCAACGCATCCTGAACAACATCACCGATCTGCCGCGCGGCTGGCGAGCCTTCGGGCAACTGCATGTTGCGTTTGGCGAGTGCTGACTGCGCCCCCGAGGTTGCATTCCCGTCGATCCATTCGGCCTGATCCAGAATCTGGCGGCACTGGGCAACTTGCGTCTTGGTCAGCACGTTCGGGATCGCCAGAAGCATGATGTCGTCTCCATAAAAAACCCCGCCCGTTATACACGGGCGGGGTAGCGTTTCACACGCAGCTTGATGAGGCCTCAGAACTTGAAATTCGTCGAGACAAGTGCTGCACGTCCCGGCGCAACCGTCGCCATATGCGTCGTGTAAACACGATCAAAATAACGCTTGTCGAAGAGATTCTGCACATTGAGCTGCAGGCCGACATTCGGCGTGATCTGATAGGACGCCATTGCATCGAAGCGCCAGTATGACGGGATCGACTTGGTGTTCTGGATATTGCCGTAAACCTTGCCGACGTAATAAGAGCCGCCGCCAATCGTTACATCATCCGTCAACTCATAGGTCGTCCAAAGGCTGAAGGCCTGCTTAGGCGTGTTGGGCAGTGTATTGCCTTCATTGGCCGCAATGCCGTCTTCCAGCAATTCGGGAACGAGATACGTATAGCCGGTAAAGACGCCCCACTTGTCGGTGATCTTGCCTGATGCCGTGAGTTCGAAACCATCAACCCGCGACTTGCCGCCTTGCACGAAAACGCCGGGCGACACTTCGATACGCGTCTTGTCCTTGTTGGTACGGAAGACCGCCGCACCCAGAGACATTCTCTCGTTGAATACATCCCACTTGGTGCCAAGCTCGAAGCTTTCAAGCTCTTCTGGATCAAGCAGCTCGTTGGTGGCGCTGATATTCTCCGCGCCGTCACCACCAGATGTGCCTGGCGGATTGTTCGACGTGCCGTAGTTGACGTAAATGCTGCCATTGGGCGCGGGTTTGAACACCACACCCGTCTGATAGCTGAGGAAATCAGATTGATTGTTGATTCCTACAGCAGCGACGGCGACGCCCGTCACATTATTCGTATAGGCAGGCGTATTGGCGGTCGTGTCGTAATCGTCATAGCGCAGACCGAGATTGATCGACCACCGCTCCGATAATTCGACCGTGTCGAACGCATATAGCGACCAGGTGTTGGTCGTCGTCGTGGTGACGCCGCCCGTCTTGGTGATGGTGCCGTTCCAGGGATCGTTCGGATTGGGATTGTAGAGGCTGGTGCAGTCATGCGTTCCGAACAGAACCGGAAAGGTGGTGCAATTCGTGAGGTTTGCGCCAGTTCCACTTAGCGCGGCGGGCTCCTGCACTACCGCATACGGACTGCTGACGACTTCTTCGCGGCTCAACTCGACGCCCATGTTGAAATTATTCTTCAACCCGCCAAGCAGAAACTCACCACCTAGTGCCGTTTGATTGAACAATGTCTCCGTGGTGGAGTCTCGATTCTTGGTTCCACGATAGAGATAGCCGTTGACGACATTGCCTTTGCTGTCGTCCGGATTGGTAACGACGTAGTCGTTTTTGGTGCGGCTATAGCGCGAGATGTTGCTGAGATTGAGATTCTCGCTGAAATCATGCCCAAGCTGCAATGTACCGATATCGGCCTGCGTCTTGCGGAAGTCGCGATTGACAAGGCCATAAAAATTGTCCGGATCGACATCGGCGGGCGTCCCCTCAATGACCTTGAGCGGCAGTCCGTAATCAGGAATATCGTCCGTCTGGAGATGATAATAGCTGATCGTCGCATGGGTCGGCTTGTTGAGGCCGAGGGTCAACGATGGCGCAAACCCCCAACGACTAAGCTCCACATCGTCTCGACCAGCGACATCGGCATCGTGATACATGCCATTAAGGCGCAGCGCGACGTCATCGCCAAGCACATAGTTCACGTCGCCCGTCACGCGCTTCGTCTGATCGGTGCCAAGTGTGACGCTGCCTGCGACGAAATTTTCGGCCTTCGGCGTCTTGCTGATGAGATTGATGCCGCCACCCGCCGTGCCGCGGCCGCCATAAGCGCCGCTCGGTCCCTTGACGACTTCGATCTGCTCGAGATTGAAAGTTTCACGCGATTGCGAACCCGTATCACGAATACCATCAACGGTGATGCCCGCCGAACTATCGAGGCCACGGATAAAGGGACGATCGCCGAACGGATTGCCACCCTCGCCCATACCCATGGTGATGCCGGGCGTGAAACGAAGCGCATCAACCAGCGTCGTCGCCGCGCTTTGCTGAATGACTTCCTGCGGAATGACTGTGACTGACTTCGGCGTGTCGAGCAGAGGTGCCGTGAACTTGTCAGAAGCCGAAACGTCGGTTTTGTAACCGGCCTGCCCTTCGACGGAAAGTGCTGGCAGCTCAACCGCCTCTCCGGATTTTTGGCTGGCTTCGTCCGCCTTTGGCGGCGTCGGCTCTGCCGCGCTCGCTGGCGCTGCACCAAGAATTGCAAGGCCGATCGCTGTCGTGGCGAGCAGATGCCGCGTCGAGAACGCGCCCCTCGCCGGGGAAAATTTTATGGTCATGCCCGAAAGCCCCCTTCACATCATCATTGATATTAGTTCTTAATAGCGATGATGACGGAAAAATCAACAATGAATTTGAGATTCATTATCAATACGGCTTGTTGGCAGAAGTAACACTTGACCCCAAGCCACCCTTATCGAGTAGAAACCCTAACCCTTGGAGGCGCATGCGACGGTTCGCGGGCGCTGTCGAAACGCAGGGCCTAGGGTTTTATTCTTTCACGCAGCACATCGAACAGCCGAGCGAAACACAAAGACATGCAGAGCAGGACCAAGGAATTCGTGGCGCATTGCACAAGCTACCGTGCGCCTGACGTGCTGCACGCCACCATTCAGATCGTCACAACCGCCGTGCCATTTATCGCGCTATCGACCGCGATGTATCTGAGCCTCGAATACGGCTATTGGCTGACCCTGCTGCTCGCTCTGCCTACCGCAGGCTGCGCGCTGCGCTTCTTCATCATCCAGCATGATTGCGGCCACGGCTCCTTCTTCGCCTCGCGCCGCGCCAATGACATCACAGGTCGCCTCCTGAGTGTCTTGACGATCACGCCCTATGCCTATTGGCGCAGGCTGCACGCGTTACACCATGCCTCCTCGGCTAATCTCGACCGCCGCGGCTTCGGCGATATCGACACACTGACGACGGAAGAATACGCGGCCCTCCCTCGTCTGCGCCGCATCTCTTATCGCGTCTATCGCAATCCGCTATTCCTGCTGATCATCGGCGGCCCGATCCACTTCCTTTTCCTGCAACGCCTGCCGCTCACCTTGCAGCGCCCCGCCTGGGAAATGTGGAGCAGCGTCATGCTGCACAATCTGGCTCTGTTCCTCTTCTACGGTGCCCTTGTCCTCGTGTTGGGCTGGAAGCATTTCGCCATCATGGTGATGCCGATCCTCATCCTCGCGGCAGCCATGGGTGTCTGGCTCTTCTATGTTCAGCATCAGTTCGAAAACACACAATGGGAGAAAAACGAAACCTGGGATCGCCAGACGGCAGCTCTGTTCGGCAGCTCCTATTATGTTTTGCCCCGCATCCTGCAATGGTTCACCGGCAATATCGGCTTGCACCATATCCACCACCTGTGCAGCCACATCCCGAACTACCGTCTGCAGGAATGCCTGGACGCCATGCCGGAACTGAAGACGATCAACCGCATGACGATACTGGAGAGCCTCAAATGCGCCCCGCTGGCGCTTTGGGACGCAAACAATCGCAAGCTGGTCGGCTTTCACGGCCTTTGAGCGCGCGATTGCAAGCGGCTAGTCTCTCGCGATGACGCAGAAGGCCTGGTACGTCTATATTCTGGAATGCGCGGGCGGGCGCCTCTATACCGGCATTACGGTCGATGTCGAGGCGCGTTATAAAGCTCATGCTGAAGGTCGAGGCGCGAAGTTCACGCGAAGCTATCCGCCGAGCCGGATCGCCCTCGTGCAAACCTATGCAGACAGATCGGCGGCCTCCAAGGCGGAATACGCCATCAAGCAGCTTTCTGCTGAAGGCAAGAGGAAGCTTTTCGGCGGCTAAGGAGTACTTCGCATGACCGACATTGAAATCTTGAATGCGCGGATCGACGAGCTGGAAATTCACATCGCGCATCAAGGGCAGGCCATCGAAGACTTGAACAAAGTCACCGCGCTGCAATGGCGAGAGATCGAAGAGCTGACGCGCAAGCTAAGTAATTTGGGCAGGCGCCTGAACCTCGTCGAAGAAAGCGCCGGCGAACCAGCACCCGTCGAGCTCCCGCCGCCGCACTATTGATCGCCATGCAAAGCGCGCCCACCCCTTTTCTCTACATGCCGCCCATGGAGCCTTACCTTTCTGTGCTCCATCGCGATGACGACATATTGGTGCTGGCAAAGCCGAGCGGACTTCTCAGTGTCCCCGGCAAACCGGCGGAACATGCCGACTGCCTCGAAAGCCGCGCGCAACAAGCCTATCCCGAAGCAATGACCATCCATCGTCTCGACAAGGACACATCCGGCGTCGTGGTGATGGGCATGAACCGAAAGGCGCATGCCGACATCAGTATGCAATTTGAGAAACGGAAAACGGCGAAATCATATATAGCGCGCGTCTGGGGTCACGTATCGGGAGACAAAGGCCATATCGACCTACCCATCGCCTGCGACTGGCCGAACCGCCCGAAACAGATGATCGACCATGAGAATGGCCGCCCGGCGCAAACGGATTGGGAAGTCGCGCAACGTGAAATCGCGGCGACGCGCCTGCGGCTCTATCCGGCCACAGGACGCTCGCATCAGTTACGCGTCCACATGCTGAGCCTCGGCCATCCGATCCTGGGTGACAATTTCTACGCACATCCCGACGCCTATAAGGCGGCCGACCGCCTTCAGCTTCATGCGGAAACACTCTCGTTCCAGCATCCGGGTAACGGGCAACGATGCGCCTTTACGGATCCTTGCCCGTTCTGACCAGAGCGATTACGCGCCAGACGAACTGCGCAATGTCACGGAGTTGCTGTTCGAGTTCGAATTCGAATTGCCGTTGCTATTGCTGTTGCTGTTCGAGTTCGAATTGCTGTTGAAATTCCAGTTCCAATTACTCGAACTCGAGCCACCGCTCGCTGAACAGGCAAGCGCCGGGGTCGCCGTTGCGAACGCATAGACGATAATCGCTGCCGCGATGCTCCCCGCCCCGCTCAATATGAACCGATGCTTCAAGAAAATGGTCTTCATCTGTCTCACCTCGCGACGCTCAAAGCCACATTTGGACCAAAAAGACACCGTTTCGACGCCTTGGGACCAATCTGTGTCTCACATCGCAAGCGGCATGCCACGCGAGGTTCGAATCTCTTCTCATCGCTTTGGAAAACTGAGCGCGCGCTTAGGCAATCATGAGTCTTACGACCCAGATGACAGCCGCGATCAGCCCAGCCCACATGAGCAGGCTGACGAGGAATGCAATCCACCAGACGACATTGATACCGGATTCGACGTCGTCTTCACTTGAGGGCGCGGCGCTGCGCGCAATATCCTCAAATTTTTCAATCGTTGCGCTGACTAGTTGAGTGGCCACGCTTCCCTCCGAAGCTCGCCTCTGCCGAGGGCACGCTACATCGTCAGCGAACACCGAAGCAACTGCAGGCAAGCCTCAAATTCAGTGACCAGCCGCCGTCACGACCCGCACCGACGAGACCATGGCGTTCCCCGCGAACTGAGGTTGTGTCTCCAAACGCCAATCAACGGCGTTCAGTGAGTATATCGGTCGATAATTCACAGCAACAGCCACCGGAACGATCTCTACGGCCTGATTATCCAACAATACAGTTTCCGCGCCGGTACGTTGTACCGAGAGAACGGCGTGAAACATCTGTAGCTTTTCGTCTTTGACAACGACAATTCTCAAATCTGCCGGTGAAAATCCTAGCCGGATGAGACTGAAATACTTGGTAATCGCGAAGTCTTCGCAATCGCCACCGCGCGTCAAAAATTCTTCAGGGGTTTCCCAATAGTCCGGCAATCCCCAATTCGCCCAGTCCTCGACATAAGGATGGGCGTTCACCCACTTATTGACGGCCTCTATCTGCTGATTCTTGGGAAGTTTGGACGTTTGCTGGATAAACTCGTCCCAGCGCGCCATCGCGCAATCCACCTTATTCTCGCAGTCTGTCGGGACGGTCGGCGTCCGCAGGGAAATGACGTCGAGCGCGGATTGCGCCATCACCCGTTGCCAGCCCGGAAACAAGGCAAAATTCGCCTCGCTGCGCAGGCTGCCGGAGGATGTCTCCGCGGCGCGTGATTCTGTCGGCAAAAGGCCGAGCGCGACTGTCATCGCGACAATAATAGATGCGATCTGCATGAGGATTACCGCTCTTTTTCCTCATGCGATCTTGCTCGCAGTACCTTTCAGTGCCGTTGAAGAGAAGGGTCGAATTTTAAGCATCGGCACGATCTTTATGCCGATCACTTTTCCCCGGGCGCCTCATTCGCCGGAAACCCGCCAGCCTCCGCCAGATTTACCACTAATGGTATTCAGGCATCCGCCGACCCCGCTCAGTAGGCGAGCGGGAGGTCGGATGCATGCCGATCTTTTCCAGATTGGTTAATATTTTACACCCGGCTGAAATCAAAAAAAACGTTGTGGCACAACGCACGATTCTTCGTTCGTTAAACTTGTTCGTAATTCCCTGATGAGCTATGTGTGAGCCTGTTAAGTAATTATTAGTCTTTTTTTGTCTTGCCAAGCAGGGGGGCCCTGATGGGCACTACTAAGTTCCATCGCGCGAGCACTGCGCTTCTTACTGTAGCTGGATTGGCTCTTTCACTCGGCAGCGCACATGCTGCCGACGCGACAGATCCTGGCCGCACGGGTGAGCGCCTGAAGCCGCAACAAGTCGCGCCGACGGTCGGTGCACCGATCGAAATTCCGTCGGTACCGCAACAGCAAGCACCGGAAGGTGCAAGCGAGCATCGCTTCACGCTGTCGGGCGTCACATTCGAGGGCAACGCCGCCCTGTCGAATGACGAATTGCAGGGCATCGCGAAGGATTACGTCGGCAAGGAAATCTCGCTGGCGCAAGTCTTCGAAATGTCGAGCCGCGTCACCGCCGCTTATCGCTCGCATGGCTATATTCTCGCCCGCGCCATCGTTCCCACGCAGCGCATAAGCGACGGCGTGCTGGAGCTTCGTGTCGTAGAGGGCTTTATCGACAAGGTGACGATCGAGGGCGATGCCGGTGGCGCGCGCTCCATCCTTGAAGAACATGGCCAGCGCATCGCGGCGGTTCATCCGCTGACGGCGGCGACGATGGAGCGTGAGCTGCTCCTCGCCCAGGACCTAGCAGGCTTCAAGATTCGCAGCGTCCTGACGCCATCAACCACCACACCGGGCGCCGCCGATCTGACGCTTCTTGTCGAGCGCCATCCCTACAATGCTTATCTCGGCATCGACAATCGCGGTTCGAAATATCTCGGCCCCGTTGAAATCACCGGCGCTGCCTATGCCAACGACATTTTCGGCACAGCAGGTCAGCTCGGCCTCACCGCCGTCGCCTCGCCCGATTCGGGACCTGAAGTCGCTTTCGGCGCGATCAGCTACGATCTGCCTCTCAACGCGTCCGGCCTGCGCCTTTATACGCTGGCCAGCCACACGCGGACCGAGCCGGGTTCCACGTTGAAGACGCTGAACACCAATGGTCAGTCAACGACCTTGCAGGCGACGCTCTCCTATCCCTTCATTCGTTCGCGCGACCTCAACGTCATCGCGCAAGGCGGCTTCACGAGCCGGGACTCCAAGTCCACGGATGACCTCGTTAGCCCGCTCTTCAATGACCACATCCGCTCGGTCAATGCAGGCGTCTATGTAAATGCGCTTGATTCGTGGGGCGGCTACTCGACTTTGTCGGCAAGCTTCACGCAGGGTCTGAACGTCTTTGGAGCATCCGAGATGTCGGATCCCAATCGCTCGCGCGTCAACGCGGATGGCACATATCGTCGTGTGAACTTTGAGGCGAGCCGTCTTCAGCCGCTGATTTCCGATGTGAACCTGCTCGTCGGCGCCATTGGCCAGACCTCCTTCGGCGACAGCCTTCTGTCCTCCGAACAGATCGGTCTCGGCGGTCTTATCTATGGCCGCGGTTACGACCCGTCCGAAATCACGGGCGATCGCGGGCTCGCCGGCAAGGCCGAGCTGCAATGGAATGCCATCGACAAGCTCGCTTTTCTTTCCGGCGTTCAGTTCTACAGCTTCTACGAAGGCGGCGCGGTCTGGCTGGTGAAGCCCCTGCCCGGCGAGAAAGAGCGTGAGTCGCTCGCTTCCGCCGGCCTCGGGGTACGGCTCTCCGCCTGGGATCGCGCACGGCTGTCGCTCGAATTTGCACAGCCTCTGACGCGCAACGTCGCCGCTGAAGGCGACGACAACGGGCGCGTCTATTTTTCATTGGGGATGTCGTTCTGACGCCGGTTCCGGCGTTCGGTTGAACTCATCTAGCTGAACATTTTTTGTAAGGGAGAGGATCTAACGATCCTGGGGCGACATGGCACACAAAGCTCTTAATCGGCGTAAATTCAGCCTTCTCACGTCAACGGCGTTGACGGGGCAAGCGGCAGCTCTCGGCGCGCTCAGCGTCGTCTTCGGCGCAAGCTCGGCTTTTGCTCTTGACCCGAACGCGCTGCCTCAGGATCCGAACGTCGTTGGCGGCGCCGCCAGCTTCAGCCAGTCAGGCGCGACGCTGAACGTCAATCAGGCGACCAATCGCACAGTGATCGATTGGCGCAGCTTCGACATCGGCTCGAATGCAACGACGAACTTCATTCAGCCGGGCACCTCGTCCATCGCCGTCAACCGCGTCAACTCTTCAGCCAACCCGACCGAAATTCAGGGCTCGCTGAACGCCAACGGCCAGGTCTGGATCCTCAACCCCAACGGCGTTCTCTTCGGCAAGACCGCGAAGATCGACGTCGCGGGCATCGTCGCCTCGACCGGCAACATCAACAAAGACGCCTTCATGCGCGGCGACAACCGCTTGACGTTCACCGGTGCCGATGGTGGCAAAGTCGTCAATGACGGTCTGATCTCGGTGGCAGATGGCGGCCTCGCCGCTTTCGTGGCTCCCAGTGTGCGCAATAGCGGCATCATCCGCGCCCGCGTCGGCAAGGTGACACTGGCTGCTGGCACGACCTTCACGCTCGACCTCGCAGGCGACCAATTGGTCGAACTCGGCCTCGGCGCGAATGAGGCGATCGTCGATCAGTCCGGCCAGGTGCTCGCCGATGGCTCGGTGGTGAACATCACCGCCAAAGCAGCAACCGAGGTTGTGGACAGCGTGATCAACGTCTCGGGCACCGTCCTCGCCTCCTCCGCTTATGAAGACGGCGGCACGATCGTCCTCACCGCCGACAACATCACCACAACCGCCGACGCCGTTCTGAAGGCCGACGCAGGCACAAATGGCGACGGCGGCACGATCTACGGCTACGCCGACAAACTCGGCAAATATGACGGCACCTTCTCCGCCCAAGGCGGCTCGCAGAGCGGCAATGGCGGCTTCATCGAGACGTCCGGCAAGAAGGTCCAGATCGCCAACGGCATTTCGATCGATACACGCGCAGCCAATGGCAAGACGGGCAACTGGACCATCGATCCTGATGATCTGACAGTCGGCGGTGTCGGTGCGGATGTTGCCGTTTCCACTGTTGTGACTGCGATGAACACAACAGGCCTGACGCTAACCGCGAACAACTCGATCACTGTCAATGAAGAGATCAATAGCTCCGGTCAGACCAGCGCAACCACGCTCGCGTTGAATGATGAAAATAGCGACGACAACCTCACCATCAATCTGAATGACAAGATCATTCTCGGCGCTAACCAGCATCTGACTGGCCAAGGCACGACGGTCAACGTCGCCAGCACCGGCATCATTCAGAACGGCGTTGATGTTGCCTCAGCATCTGGCGCGACGGTGAATGTGGCAGCCGGTGAATATGATGCAGGCACTAAAATTTCGAAAAATGGCATCACGCTTGCGGGTGCCGACGGCGCAAAAATTAATGTTGGTGTCGGCGAACAGGGCGTCAATATCAACGCCAATTACGTCACGCTGACAGGCTTTGAAATTGCGGGCCCGGTCGTTGGAGATCAGGCGACGCTTGATTGGAACACCGCAGGCAACAGCTGGGGCGTGTTCGTCACGGGCAAGTCGAACAGCAACGTTACGATTTCAAACAACAATATTCATGATGTTCGCACGGGTATTCTGATTGCCAATAGCGGCGCGAACGGCACACAGGATACGACGCTGACCGATGCAGCATCCGGTACGATCGCCGATAACGTGATTGAGAACACCAAGGGTGCCATTCTGGTTCAATATCGTGACGGCCACACATTCGATATCCATCGCAACTCGGAAGGTGCCAACGGAAACGAATGGGGCATCGTCACAGGCTTGCAGAACACGAAGATCAATAGCGATCCGAGCCTTGCGCGCCAACAGCAGATTCTCGAGTGGGCCAACACCAATAACGGCATGACTGTGCTTGACCGTCAGTATGCGACAAGCAATCGCTCGGAGGTGACGGTTGACGCCACCGGCACGGCAACTGCGGCTGATGACTTCAATCTCGGAAATGGCGTCGGCAATGAACGCCAGCCGATCAACAATATCCAAGCGGGCATCAACGCCGTCGTCACTGGCGGAACGGTGAACGTCGCGGCTGGTGCATATAATTTTACCACCACACTCAATATCGGTAAGGCGCTGTCCATAATCGGTGCGGGAAGAGATTCAACGATCTTCAACTCCACAGCGGTTGGCAACCACGGCATTTATGTTATCGCCGACAACGTCTCCCTGTCGTCCTTCACCCTGAATGCGCCGCCAGCGGGCCAGTTCGGCATCAAGGTGCAACCCGACGGACAGGACGCGACCTCAGGTCGTGTGAATAATTTCTCCATAGACAATGTGACCATCAACGGGTCCCAAAGGAATGGCCTCGACCTATTCGGTGTGGTTGGCGCCAATATTGAGAATGTTACGGTTAAAGATTCTCTAGGCACCGGCATCGCGATTTCCAACTCGTCGGGTGTGACGATCACCGGAACAAATACTTCGGGGAATGGTACCGCTGGCCTCTCCCTCACGCAGCGCGGTGATTACTACACAGAACGCGTCGACGACGTCACTGTCGACGACACCAATACCTTCAACGAGGACGTCCCGATCTATTTGGCGGATTCGGCGGCTGCTATCGATTTCGGCAGTCTGAACATCGACGGTTTTGACTTTGTTGCCGGAAATGTGAATGCCGGAACGGTTTACACGTATTTCCAGCGCAATCTTCAGGACGCAATCGACCTTGCTGCCGGTAGAAGCGGCTACGTCCAGGGCTGGACCGGCACCTCGGGCGACAACATTTTCACCGTCGGCTACAACACGGCCAACACCATCGCCCTTTCGATCAATGCTGCGGTCAACGCCGCCACCACGGGCGCAACGATCAATGTGCTCTCGGGTATCTACAATGAAGCCGTCGCGATCAATAAGGGCCTGACGCTGCAAGGTGCAGATAGCGCCGACAGGGCTCAGCTCAAGAACGGCATCACCTTCTCGGGCACCTTCAGCGATCTGACACTCAAGAATCTCTATGTGACCAACGACACTCCGGCGGCCACGCGCGTGATAGGCGGCAGCACGTCGATCACCAATCTGACGCTGGATAATGTCGCTATCGACGGCCAGAACATCGCTACGCAGCATGGCTTCTCCGGCGGGCAATATGGCGGCAATATCTCGATCACCAACTCGCAGTTCCTCAACATCGGCAACTGGTCCGCATTCGACACGCGCAGCGGCGCAGGCGGTCCCGGCGCAGGCACGTCCGTCATCAGCGTCGTCTTTTCAAACAATCTGATCGACAACGTGAAAGGCGGCATCACCTTCCGCCAGCAGGATGGCGGCGTTTTCGGTGACGTAACAATTTCTGACAATATCGTGCAGAATATCGGCAGCACCGCGAACTCCACTGGCGGCATATTCAAGATATTCAATGCCGATACGGTCGATTTCTCGGGGAACACGATCAGCGACATCGGCACGAACGGTTCGGTATCGAGCGACGGCGTCCAGTACGGAGCGGCCCTTCTCGCTCGCGGCGTAAACACGCTGAACGTTACCGACAATAGCTTCACGAACGTCCATATGGCGGTCGCTGTTGAAAAGGCGAATGCAGCGCCGGGCCAGACGACCTTCACGAACAACACCTTCGACAATAATGGCTACGCGTTCTTCATGCCCGGCGACGCGCTCAATGGTGGCAATGTCACCTTCGGCGCAGGCAACGAGATCAATTCCGGTGCGGATACCGTTCAAGACATCGTCTGGCGCAACAGCAATGCCCTCGATCTGACCAACGTCAAGTTCGACGGCAAGCTCGGCTCGGAGATGACGAATGCGGAGCTCTTCGCACTGGAAGACCTGATCACCCATGGTACAGATCTCGCTTCGTCAGGCCTTGCCACGGTGAAAGCCGGAAACGTCTACGTCACGACGAATTCCGGTTCGATCCAGCGCGGCGCAGATAAGTCGGCGGCGGGCGATACGGTGAATATCGGCAACGGCACCTATGTCGTGAACAGCGCGAATGGTTACACGCATGGTCGCCTGGAGATTACCAAGAGTGTGAACCTTGTTGGTCAGAGCGAAGCCGGCACGATCATTGACGGGCGTGGCGCTGCAACCTACGGCCTCCGCGTCGTAACGGGTGCCGACAATGTCTCTCTCAGTAACTTTACGGTACTCGGCGTAGGAGCGACGAACGGCTACGGCATCAAGGTCGAAGACGTTCAGAATTTCTCCATCGATCACGTCACCAGCCATGGTGCTTACAAGGCACAGCTCGATCTGAACGGTGTGCGCGGCGGCACTGTCGACCACGTAACCGCTGATGGCACTTCAAACGGCGTCGGGACGGGCTCAGTCAAGGGCGCCGCCATTGCGATCACTGACAGCCAAAACGTCACGATCACGAATTCTTCGACGAATAATGGCTCTTACGGCGGCATCGCGATCTACCAGTCGAACAAGCCGAGCGGCTATGCCTACCAGACGAAGGACATCACCATCGCGGCGACCAATACCTATGGCGAAGCGAACCCCGTCTATATGGAAGACGAATCCGCGACCAACAATTTCGGCGCGGTGACGGTTGAAGGCTTCGACTATATTGCTCGTAACACGAACCCGGCCGATGCCTATACCTGGTTCCAGAAGACGCAGCAGGGCGCAATCGACGCAGCGGTCATTGGCGCTGGCTATGTCGAAGGCTGGCTGGGTTCGGCTGGAAACAACGTCTTCACGGTCGGCACGAGCGGTGGTAACGCGATGTCGATCAACGCAGCTACCAACGCGGCTGCGGATAACGCGACAATCAACGTGCTGTCTGGCACCTACGGCGCCTTCGGCACGTCATTCGGCGACGCATCCGGTGTGACGATCCAGACCGCTGATGGCGCCATCATCGATGGCACGGGC
>CAZLLB010000041.1:0-18829 GCA_964560165.1 uncultured Parvibaculum sp.
CGGCAACGCGCAGGTCGTCGGTCGCGACGTAATTCTTTGTACCTTCGAACTTCATTTTTATCGGCTTTCTCTCCGGGGGCCTTTCCGCGTGAGCAGGGCCCGCCCGTATGGCAATGGCAGAACGGGTCCGAAACTAGGGCCTGTCCCCTAACCGTTCAAGCCAAAGCCCTCGCGGACCTGATCGCTGGTGCGCAACGCCCCGGCAAAACCTGCCGGGCAGGGGCGATTTATACCCTTAAACAGGCGTTTATATGCACATAAACCATTGATTTTGTTTGCACTTCATCTTGGCCCGCTCCTTGCTCCCTCTGGCCTGAACAGATGTGCCCTCGGGCACCCCCGGCATGGAGACAGCCATGAGTTTCTTTGGGTCGATGACCACCGCGATTACCGGCATCCGCGCGCAGTCGAGCGCGCTTGGGTATATTTCCGACAATATCGCGAACAGCCAGACGACCGGCTTCAAGCGCACCGATGCGAGTTTCTATGACATCGTGACCGCGTCCTCGCCGAATTTTCACCAGCCCGGCGCTGTCGTCGCCAAACCCAGCTACACCAATGGCGTGCAGGGTTCGGTCGATGCCTCGCAGGTCGCCACCAACATGGCGATCAATGGCGAAGGTTTTTTCATCGTCTCGCAGCGCGTGGCCACGGTCGATAACAATCCCGTGTTCCAGAACGTGAACTACTACACGCGGCGCGGCGATTTCCAGATGGATAAGAACGGCTATCTGGTCAATGGCGGCGGCTATTATCTTCAGGGTCTGGCCATCGACCCCACGACACATAATCCCATCGGCGACACGCCGAGCGTCATTCAGGTCAATAACAGTTTCCTGAATGCCCGCCAGACCAGCAACATCACTTACACGGCCAACCTGCCATCCTTTCCGCAGACCGCGCATGCGACCGCGCTGTCGAGCGTTTCGGGCAGCGAATTACTCCAGACCTCAGCCGAAGAGACGGCGGGCACCACCTTCCACAATCTCCCCACCGGAACAGGGGCTGGCAACGGTGTCATACAGGCGCAGGACGAGCAGAATTTCCTCGACCGCTCGGTTTCCGGCGGTGCGATCACAAGCTACGACGCGCAGGGCAATCCGGTTCCCGTGCAGCTTCGCTGGGTGAAAACGCAGAACGCGGCGGGCGACGGCACGGGCGCTGCGGGCGATACGTGGCACCTCTTCTACAAGTCCGACGACAGCGCCACCGGCACGGACGCCAAATGGACCGATGCGGGCCAGACCTACTCATTCGACGCCAAGGGCCAGCTCAGCCCTGCCGTCAACACCGCCACCATCAACAACCTCACCGTTGACGGCGTCAATCTCGGTAATGTCACGCTGACCCATGGTCCGGGCAACATCACTCAGTTCGCTGACAATAGCGGTACGGTCTCGGTCAACAAGGTCGATCAGGATGGTTATGCGGCGGGCAATCTCGTCAATGTCGCCGTCTCTGCCAATGGCCGCGTCACCGGCACTTATACGAACGGCAAGACCATCGATATTTTCCAGGTGTCGCTCGCCAAGTTCAACAATCCCAACGCCCTGCAAAAGATGAACGGCACCGCCTTTGCCGAGACGCAGGAATCTGGCGCGGCGATCCTTGGCGGCACGGGCGACATCATCGCTTCTTCTCTCGAAGCCTCGAACGTCGATCTTGCCGATGAGTTCTCCAAGCTCATCATCGCCCAGCAGGCCTATACGGCGGGCACGCGCATCATCACCACGGCGGACACGCTGATCCAGGAAACACTGAACATGAAGCGTTAAGCTTCACGCAGGTCTGAAGTCACATGAGCCTTTATTCCGCCATCGGCAGCGCCATCAGCGGGCTCAATGCGAGCCAGGCCGGCCTCGATCTCGTTTCGCGCAACATCGCGAACGCGAACACGCCCGGCTATACGCGCAAGGTGCAGCAGGTTTCCAACGCCATCGCCGGTGGCGAGGGCATCGGCGTCACGCAGCTCGCCGCGGTGCGCAACGTCAACAGCTTCCTGCAACAGCAGATCCGTACCGAGCAGGCCACTACCTCCAAGCTCAACGTCTATTCCAACTTCCTCTCGCGCATCGACACGATGTTCGGCTCGCCCGATAGCGCCAGCTCCATAGCGTCCGCCGTCACCACGCTCGAGACGAAGTTGCAGGCCGTGGCGACGACGCCCGACGATCCGGCCGCGCGCCAGACTTTTCTCAATGCCGCGCAGAACATGGCGTCGAAACTCAACACCATGAGTTCACAGCTCCAGAACATGCGCCTGGAAGCCGAGCAGAATATCTCGACAGCGGTAACGACAGCAAATACTGCGCTGCAAAGCATCGCCAATATCAATCAGCAGATCGCGCAGCGTCAGGCGAGCGGCTTGTCGGTCGCCGACTTGCAGGATCAGCGCGACAGCGCGATCGACACGCTGTCGCAGTTGATGGACATCAAGACGGTCGCGCGCGACGACGGCACGGTCGCCGTTTTCACCGGCGGCGGTCAGCTTCTGCTCGACAAGCAGGCGGTCTCGCTCACCTTCGACGAGCATACGAGCCTCGATGCGAATTCGGCCTATGATATCGATGCTTCCAAGCGCGGCGTCGGCACGATCACGCTTCGCAATGGCACAACCTCGGTTGATCTGATCGCATCGGGCGCTTTCCGCTCCGGTGCCATCGCCGGTTACATCGACATGCGCGACAAGATCTTGCCGCAGGCGCAGTCTCAGCTTGACGAGCTTGCAAGCCAGCTCGCGCTCTCCTTGTCGCAAGAGACGGTGCCCGGCACCGCGGCTTCGAGCGGCACGGCTCCCAATGTCGCCAATGGCTTCGACGTAGACGCGGCCTCGCTCCAGTCGGGCAACACGATCAACCTTACCTATACCGACACGCCAGGTGGCGCGGTGCACAAGGTCACCATCGTCAAGGTGATGGACCCGAACGCGCTGCCGCTTTCCAACACGGCGACATCGAACCCCGGTGATCAGGTCATCGGCATCAATTTTAATCAGCCCATGGCAGGCATTATCGCCGACATGCAGGCGGCGCTTCCGGCATCGGTGTCGGTATCCAATCCTTCCGGCGACACGATCCGCTTTCTCGATGATGGCAGCGCCGGCGCTTCCGACGTCAATGCGGTCAGCACCACGATTACGCCGACCTCGCTCACCGATTCTGGCACCGGCCTCCCGCTCTTTGTCGATGGCAATGGGCAGAAGCCCTATACGGGCGCGTATGACGTGCCGCCGCAGGTCAATGGGTTTGCCGGGCGCATCACCGTCAATGCGAGCATTCTTGCCGATGACACGGCGCTGGTCGTTTACAGCACCAATCCCAAGACCGAGATCGGCGACGATACGCGCCCGCGCGATCTGCTGGCCCGCCTCACCGACAGCAGCCGCACTTATGCCTCGCAGACGGGCATCGGCAGCGCCGCCTCGCCATTCGCCGGTTCGATCGACAGTTTCGCGCGGCGCATCGTTTCAGTTCAGTCCGCGCAGGCGGCAAGTGCTACCAGCAACGCCACGGCCCAGCAGGTCGTTTCCAACACGTTGCAGGACAAGTACAGCAGCGACACCGGCGTCAATATCGACCAGGAGATGTCAAATCTCATCATGTTGCAGAACGCCTATTCGGCCAATGCGCGTGTCATCACGACGGTAAAAGAACTGTTTGATGTTCTCTTGAGCATCGGAAGGTAAGACCATGCAGATTTCGTCCTATGCCCAGTCGCTGAACATGCGTAGCAGCATGGCGCAGATCCAGACCCAGCTTGCGGATCTTCAGCGTCAGCTTTCCAGCGGCCTCAAGGCGGACAGCTTTTCCAAGCTCGGCGACGCGCGCAATCTGGTGCTGGCGCTCAACAATCAGGTGTCGCAGTCCAAAAGCTATCTCGACACGATCGATCTGACGGCGCTCCGCGTCAAATCGAGTTCGGACGCGCTGACCCGTCTCAATGACATTACATCTGAGATCAAGACGGGTAGCCTCACCAGCACCTTCAATCTCACCAGCGGCGGCCAGACCAATCTCCAGATCACGGCGCGCAGCCGTCTCGATGAGGTCGTCGATCTGCTCAACCTCAATGTCGGCGACCGCCAGCTTTTCGGCGGCAAGGCCACACAGACCGAGCCGGTTGTTTCCTCGAGCCTGATGCTTGACGGCGACACGACCCATGCGGGGCTCAAGACCGTCATTGCGCAGCGCAACGCCGCCGACATAGGCGACGGATCGGGCCGCATCGCGCTCACCTCTCCGGCGGCCGGTTCTGTTTCGATTGCCGAGGATGCGGCGGGCAGCCCCTTCGGTTTTAAATTGTCCAATGTCACTTCGACGCTTGCCGGTGCGACGGTCAGCGGCCCGGCAGGCACGCCGCCCGCCGTCGATGTCGCCTTCGGCGCGACCTTGCCCAATGACGGGGATACCATTTCGCTCGATCTCACGCTGCCCGATGGCACATCGACGACGGTCAAGTTGAAAGCGACCATTAATTCGCCGGCCGGGGCAGGGGAGTTCACCATCGGCGCTGACGCCACCGCCACCGCGGCCAGTTTCCAGGCGGCGCTCGGCACGAGCTTGCAAGCGGAAGCGAAGACCACGCTGAAGGCCGCCTCCACGGCGCAGGCCGGCAATGATTTCTTCTCCAACACGCCGCAGCGCGTCGATGGACCGCCTTACGATACGGCGGTTGGGCTGAAGGCTGGCACAGCCGACGATACGGTTTTCTGGTATCGCGGCGATACGAGCAGCCCGGCGGGCAATAATTTCCTCGCCACCATCGGCGACAGTGCGCAGGTGGCTTATGGCGCGCGTGCCGACCAGAGCGCTCTCGCCACGGTGGTCAAGAACACGGCGCTTCTGGCCGCTGTGACTTATACAGGCACGGATTCAAGCGAGACCCAGGCCTATGCCGAGATGACGAAGCGCACTTCCGCCGCTCTCGATTTTTCGGGTACTCAGTCTGTCGTAGATATCGTCACCGATCTCGGTCTCAAGGCTTCGACGCTCGACAGCGCAAAGACCAATTTGCAAACGCAAATTTCGACGAGCCAGACGGTGCTCGCCGACACGCAGAACGCCGATCCTTACGATGTTGCGACACAGCTCACGACGCTGGTGACGCAGCTTCAGGCGAGCTATCAGGTGACGTCCACCCTCTCCAAATTGTCGCTGGTGAATTTCCTCTAGGCACCGCGCGTTACGGCATGGAAAAAGGGCCCCGCAAGCGGGGCCCTTTTTTCGTCCGGTTTCAGGAGGCTTTTTGCAGCAGCCCGGCCGCGATCTGGCGATTGATGTTGATGAGCGGGTCGAGCAGATCCGGCGTCGGTGTCGCCTGCACTTCCATGGTGCGCTTGAAAATGAAGATCGCGAGATTGGCGATGTTCTGGCGCACTTCAGTCGGCAGTTGGCTTTCGCCTTCCGTCACCGAGGTCGCAAAGATCGTCCAGAGCGTACGGTTATAGAGGAGGGCTGGCGTGAGGTCCGCCATATTGACCGCCCAGCCATCTTTGACGCGCTGAAGCCTGCTTGCGGATTTCAGCAGAACCGACGCTTCGAGTTCTCTCGGATCGTTGCCGTGCCGGGCCGCTTGCGCATAGGCCTCATGCGGTTTTGACATTCGCTAACAGCTCCCGCTCGTACTCGATGAGTTTTCGAGTCTCCTTGAGAGCTTTATACAATTCGCCGGTTAAGATTTTATTGTTGATGTTCTCGATCATCGGCCCCGTGCTCGGCGCGGCATCCAGCACGTCTTTGACCAGTTGGAAGTAGAGATCGTGATGTTGTGTCGGTTCGGAGGACAGATACATCATCTGTAACATCAGATAGATTTTCTTGCAGGGCGTGTCGGCGTCGTCGAGCCGCAAAATATCTTTTTCGCGCAGGATCGGCGCTTCGCCTTCTATGAAGAGGCGGGTGCGTTGGTCGTCATTGGTGATGATGCTGTCGCCGAGGATAAAGCGCTCTCCCGGCTTGAGTTCGACTTTCAGGGCCATTGGGTCTCGTCCAAACCGTAGTGATTCCCGCGCGGGGGACTGGCCGTGAGCTTAGCGCCAAAAGAGAAACGGCGGGAACTTTCGTTCCCGCCGCCTTGTTTGCCGTGATCCTTGCGATTAACGCAGGATCGAGAGGATGCTCGACTGAGCCTGGTTGGACAGCGAGAGAGCTGTCGTCGCCAGTGACTGGCGGGTCTGGAGGGCGAGAAGGTTCGCGCCTTCCTGGTTGGTATCGGCCAGTGTCAGACCAGCCGCGCCGCTCTGCAGCGTGTTGATCATGTTGTTCGTGAACGTCTGACGGTTCTGCACGACGGCGAGGTTCGAACCGAAAGTCGTGGACTGGTTGCGCAGCGTCGTGGTCGCCTTGTCGAGGCTCGCAATGGTGCTGCTGATGTTGCTGTCGGCAGCATTCCACGTCGAGACATCGGAGAGGCCGAGGCCCGCAGAGTCCAGCTTCACGCCCGCAATGTCGAGCTTGGAAGACTGGCTTTCGTTGAAGTTCACCGACAGGGTCGTGCCGCTCTTCAGCAGGTTGACGCCGTTGAAGCTCGCGTCGTCCGAGAGCTGGTTGATCTGCGTCAGCAGGTCGTTGTACTGCGTCTGGAACTTGTCACGGTTTGCGCCATTGCTGGTCGAGACGTTGGTCGCAATCGCAGAGCCGACAGCCGAGCCCGAAACCGTGAAGTTGGTGCCGGAAGCGACGGAGAACTTGATCTTGCCGTCTTCGACCGCAACGGTGAGGCCTGAAACCTGGCCCGAGAGAGCTGTCTTCAGAGCACCGGCGCTCGCGATGTTGGTCGAAAGCGTGACCGTCTTGGCGGAGGCATCGCCGACTTTGAAGACGAGTGTCTTCGAGGCGCCGGAGGCGCTGTAGTCGGTGGCGACAACAGCCGACGAGGACGAAGCAGCCGTCACAGTCGTCTGGAGAGCCTGGTTGGCGATCGACTTGGCCTGAGCGACCAGCTTCGTGATGCCGTCGATGCCCTGGCTGGCGGCGTTCACCGTCTGCACGGCCAGCGACATGCTGTCCTGAAGCGTGGAAAGGTCAGAGGCGCGGTTGTTCAGGCCCGCAGCGGTGAAGAAGGAGTTCGGATTATCGACGGCCGTGTTGACCTTGTTGCCCGTCGCGAGACGGTTCTGGGTCATGGACATCATCGACGCCGTGTCCTGCAGGGTGAGCAGGTTCTGGCGGACGGCGTTAGAGAGGGAAATACCGGACATGGAAGCTTCCTTTCCTAGGAACAGTGATCAGCTCATCCTGAGCTTGGTGGCGATCCTGCGCCGAAGGGATTAAGGCCCGGTAAAAAGCCTCAAAAATTTTCCTCAAAGAAATTTCAATGGAATTTCCCGAAATGGAACGGGGCCCCGAAGGGCCCCGTTGGTATCGATCCGTGCAAACGCCGCTCTATCAGAAGAGCTTGAGAATGCTCTGCTGCGACTGATTGGCGATTGAAAGCGCCGAGATGCCGAGTTGCTGGCGGGTCTGGAGGGCGAGAAGGTTTGCGCCTTCCTCGTTGGTGTCGGCAAGCGTCAGCCCTGAAGCGCCGGTCTGCAACGTGTTGATCATGTTCTTGGTGAAGTCCTGGCGCGACTGCACCACCGAGAGGCTTGATGCGAACGAAGTCGATGTCGTGCGCAGCGAATTCATGGCGCGGTCGTCGAGCGCCTGAGCGGCCTTGATGCCGTCATTGGTGGAGAAGTCGGCATAATCGAGCTTCGTCAGGCCAAGACCGGTCGAAGATGTGTCTTTGCCATTGATGCCGAGTTTCGACGTCTGGCGTTCGTTGAAGTTCACCAGCAGATTGCTGCCCGACTGCAACAGATTGATGCCGTTGAAGCTCGCATCGCTTGCCAGTTGGTCGATCTGCTCAAGCAGGGCGTTGTAGTCATCGACCTGCTTGTTGCGGTTGACGCCGTTGGCCGTCGAGACGTTTGTGGCAATCGCGGTGCCGACGGCAGTGCCGGAAATCGTGAAGTTGGTGCCGTCACTGACCGAGAATTTGATGTTGCCGGCCGACAACGAAACCGTGAGGCCGGTGACCTGGCCCGAAAGAGCTGTCTTCAGGGCGCCAGCACTGGTGATGTTGGCGCTGAGCGTCACCGTTTTAGCGGAGGCGTCGCCGACCTTGAAGATGAGCGTCTGCGCGCCGCCTGAGGCCGAGTAGTCGGTCGGCACAACCGCTGAGCTTGATGTCGCAGCTGTCACTGTCGTCTGCAATGCCTGGTTGGCAGTTGCCTTGGCCTGCTGCACCAGCTTCTGGATCGCGTCGATGCCCTGGCTCGCGGCGTTCAGCGTCTGAACCGCGAGGCCCATGCTGTCGAGCAGCGTGTTCAGATCCGAGGCCCGATTGTTCAATCCCTGTGCCGTGAAGAAGGATTGGGGATTGTCGATGGCGCTGCTGACTTTCAATCCAGTCGCAACACGCTGCTGCGTCTGATCGAGGAGCTTCGCCGTGTTCTGCATGCTGAGCAGGTTGGACCGCATCGCACCAGAAAGAACCACATCAGCCATATTAGTAACCCTCCAGGGTTCCGCGGGCGCTTCTTGACCCGTCTCGAGTGCCATACTGAAAATTAATGCTTAATTCTGCGTAAACGCTCCGCAGATTTGCGTCCCCCGTGGGATCGGCCTGCTGGCCGTCCTCTGGCGAGGGTGCTGGTGGAAAACTGCGGATCATTTATCGAACTCCTTGGCGTCTTTTACGTCTGCCAAGGAGTTCGCAAGCGCCGTGCCAAATTAAAATATTATATATTTCAATGACTTAGATGTTTTTCTCGGCAAGCTGACCGGCAGGCCGTGCCGGGCTGGGGAAATAATTGCCCGGGAAAAACCTGCATATGAAGAGCAGGGCAAAGCAGAAAGGCCGGAGCGCTTCATGCGTTCCGGCCTTTGAAATTTTTCGTGAAATAATTATCGGTGGGGTTCAATCCGGCGAGGTCAGAAGCGTCCGCGCGTCGTTTTCCATGCTTGCCACCAGCCCCGCTCGGTCGAAGCCGGGCATCACCGAATAGGTCCGCAGGCTCGGATGCCAGGGCAGGATGCCGGTGCCGAGCTGCATCGGGTGATGGGCTGGCATGAAGATTACGCCGGGCACGCCCAGCGCGCCTGCCATCTCGGTCGCCGCGTTCCACAGGCCGGTGGCGAAGTCGAGTTCGGCGGTCAGCGCCGCCGTGCCGTCGAGATCGTTATGCGTATCGAGGCCCGGCATCTGGTGGATCGTCAGACCGTATTTCTCCGCCGCCTCACGGATTTCATCGTCGGGATTGCCGAATTGCAGATTGATGAGCCTTACGTCTTCATCAGCCATGAATGAGACCCAGTCGGCGGGCGTCGTGGCGACGATATCGCGCAGCGGATTGCGAATACCCGAGCGCCATGTCAGGCCGATCTTGGGGCCTCCACCAAGCGTATCGAGCCATGCACGGGCTTGCTTGCGCCGTTCGGGATCGGCAATCAGCGGCTTGCAGGCGCGGGGGAAAGCGAGCAGCGAGCGGCGGCGCATCGAGGCGATGATGCCCGCAGGGACCGTGTAGTCGAAGTCCACTTCGTCCGGCGCATAGTTGAGTAGGCCGGTCGAGCGCCCTGTCTCGGCGCGCACGGTCGCCTGCGGCCATGTGCGCTGATAGAGCGGCACCAGCCGTTCATTGGTTTCGATGATGACGTGTCCGGCTTCTGCAATGATGTCATGAAAGCAGGTCGAGAAGCGCAGATCGTCACCGATACCCTGCTCGCGCGTGATCATGATCGTCTTGCCGCTCAGGTCTTCGCCCTGCCAGATCAGGCCGGGGAAGGGGCGGAAGGGGTTGCGCTGGCCGCTGGCGAAGCCATAGCCATAAATATCCCAGCCATCTTCGATCCGGCCGGTGGCGAGAAGGCAGAGCGCGAAATTCCAGAGTACGGCGTCGTTCTTCGGGTCGAGCGCCAGAGCCTGTTGATAGGCTTCCAGCGCCTCGGCGGTCCGGCAAGCATTCTGGAGCGCCGAGCCCAGATTATTATAGGCCTGAAGAATGTCCGGCCTCAGTTCGACGGCCTTCCGGCAGCAGGCTATCGCGTCTTCCAGCATTGCTTCGTCGCAGAGCAGGTTGCCGAGATTGCTATAGGCGGCTGCATAGTCGGGCTTCAGTTCGATGGCGCGGGAAAAGAAATCAGCCGCCGCCTGCGTCTGGCCCAGATCGCGCAGCAGATTGGCGAGGGAGAAGACGGTTTCGGGATCGTCAGGTTTCAATTCCAGCGCGCGTTCAAAAACTTTAGCGGCTTCTTCCTTGTACCCCAGTTCGGCCAGCACCGTTGCCTGATGCAATATGGTGATGTGATCGTCGGGGGCGAGTTCGCCTGCCTTGCGCATAGCGTCGGCGGCGTCTTCCCTGAATTCGAGGCCCTGTGTCGCCAGTATTTTGCCGCGTCCGCGATAAGCGCGCGGATCGTCGGGCTTGATCTCGATGATGTGGTTATAGATCTCCAGCGCTTCGTCGGAATCCTCGTCTTCATCGAGC
This sequence comes from uncultured Parvibaculum sp., assembly GCA_964560165.1. Lineage (GTDB taxonomy): Bacteria > Pseudomonadota > Alphaproteobacteria > Parvibaculales > Parvibaculaceae > Parvibaculum. Next base: position 10,472 of record CAZLLB010000041.1, read on the forward strand.
AGGCGGGCCTGTTCGAGGCGGGATTCGATGTCAGTGGGGTTGAGCCGCGCCGCTTCGGAAAAATGGAAGATGGCTTCATCGACATAGTCGAGAAGCACAAGCAGATGGCCGAGGTTCTGGTGTGCCAGCGCAAATTCGGGGTCACCACGCAGCGCCTCGCGCAGAAGATCGATCGCTGCCTCGGTATTGCGGCCGGATTGTTGCGCCAGCACCGCCATCAGCCGCAAGGTGCCGGGATGGCCGGGTACCTTTTTCAGGACTTTACGATAGATGTTCTCGGCTTCCGCATAGAGGCCCTGGCCCTGCAAAAGCAGGGCGCCGCTCAGGATTTTCTCAACGCCGTCGTTCCTTACCGTCTGCCTTTTCGCGGATATCGACATGGAGATGCCCTTCAGATTGCCCTTCACTCTAAGCTCTCGCGAACAAGGTTAGCGTGAGGTTAATTTTACCGTTTGTTCAGACGCGCGAGTCGAGCGCGATGGCGGCGTTCCGGCCGGAGGAGGAGGCGCGTGTCATGGCGGCGTTGCGGCCATAGCCGAGCGTCGGGGCCTTGTGCTGGTTCACCGTTTCGGACATCGACTTCAAAATCCGCTCCGATACCGATTTGACGGCCCCGAGCACGTTGCGGTTGGCGGCCAGCGCCGCATCAAGCCGCACCATTCCGGCCTTCAGCCTGGCGATCTTTTCAGCCGGTGCGCGGTCCAGAAGCTGTTTGTGCTGGCCGATCGCCTGAATATCCATTGCATATTCATTGGCCAGCCGGGTCTTCTCCTCGTGCAACTCGCCCACCTTCAAAGGCTGGTGAGATTCCAGAAAAGCCGTCTCACGGGCGATGATGTCGGTCAGGCACTCGCTGATGCCGAGCACGCGTTCGACAAGCTCCGTCGGGGTCAGTTGCGTCGCGGCGATGCGGGGCGTAGCGCTCATTGTCCATGCTCCTGAAGTTTCAGGATTTCGCCGTAGATCCTGTCGGCAATGCCGATGCCGCCGGCATTGGTCATTTCCTTGCTGTACTGGCCGACAAGCATCGAGCGGAACATGTCTTCGCCTTGCCCGCCGCCGAAAAGGCTATCGGCCTTGACCCCGTCGAACATGCTTTGCGTCATGGTCGAGAGAAACTGGGATTCAAATTCCTTCGCCGTTTCCCAAGCTTTGGGGTCGCGGCGGGCCTGCGGGGGCTGAGACGGCGTGTGCAGATAGGAGGGGGCGGACGCGGCGGCGATGCTCATTACATCACCTCGATTTCGGCTTGCAGCGCGCCTGCGGCCTTGATCGCCTGCAAGATGCTGATCATGTCGCGCGGACTGACGCCCAGCGCATTAAGCCCGTCCACCAGCTCTTTGAGGCTGATGCTGCCATCGACCAGCGCGAGCTGTCGGCCCTTTGTTTCATCGACATTGACGTTGGTGCGCGGCACCACGACCGTCTGGCCGGTATTGGAGAAGGGCGAGGGCTGGCTCACCTGCGGCGTCTCCGTGACGCTGATCGTCAGATTACCCTGCGCGATCGCCACTTTGCTGACGCGCACGTTCTGGCCCATGACGATGATGCCCGAGCCTTCGTCGATGACGACGCGGGCTGGCAGATCGGGCTCGACGCGCAATTGCTCGATGTCGGTCAGAAGATTGACGACATTGCCTGCATAGGTCCGGGGCACGGAGAGCTGAACGGTAGTCGGATTGTCGGCGGAGGCTGCCGACTGTCCGAGGAATGTGTTGATCGCGCCCGCGACGCGCTGGGCGGTGGTCAGGTCGGGATTGCGCAGCGACAGGCGCAGCGTCGTGAGATCGGCCAGCTTGAAGTCGATTTCGCGCTCCACGATGGCCCCGTTGGCGATGCGCCCATTGGTCGGCACGCCGCGCACCACAGACGCGCCTTCGCCCTTGGCTGCAAAGCCGCCCGTGGCGACCGAGCCTTGCGAGACAGCGTAAACCTGCCCGTCGGCGCCCATCAGCGGCGTCACGAGCAGCACGCCGCCCTGAAGATTTTTGGCGTCGCCCATCGCGCTCACCGTCACGTCGATATGCGTGCCTTGGGGTGAGAAGGCGGGCAGGCTCGCCGTCACCATCACGGCGGCGACGTTGTCGGTCTTGAGCTGGCTGCCGCGCGTGTTGACGCCGAGGCGCTCCAGCATCGCGGTCAGGCTTTGCTGCGTGAACGGCGTATTGCGCAGCGTGTCGCCCGTGCCGTTCAGACCGACGACAAGGCCATAGCCGACCAGCAGGTTGTCGCGGATACCTTCGACATCGACGATGTCCTTGATGCGCGAAGTCGCGGAGGCGGGCGCAGCCATCATGATCGATAGCGCGGCGGCCATCGCAGCGAGCGCCACCGAACGCCGGAAGAGAAGGAAAGGCAACCTGAACATGCAATGACCGTCGTGAACGCGTAAGGACCCGAGCCTTGGTAAGCGAAAGCCGTGCCAAGGCCTCGACCGAGCCGGATATTCGATAAGCTATTGATTTCATGTCATTATTATTTCGGCGTCGGAAGGCCCTCGCGAGGTAGAAACAGCCCCTCCCGGCAGGTCTTTCTCCGCGCCCGGCAGAATCTTCCGCAACGCTTTGGTAGGCTTAACGGCGCCTTAAGATATCCGCGTCATGCTCTGCGGCGTTGAAGTTGCGCTGGGTTGAGTGTGCCCGCCGCAATCAAGCTGAGAGGCAAGCAAATGAAGATTGGCGGATCTCGCCAGATCGGACAGACGACAGGCAAGCGCGCGGGCTCAGCGCACGGGTCCGGGTCTGGTTTTGCGCCTCAGGGCGTCGAAGAGGGCCGCGGCCTTGCCGGGCTTGGCGGCCTGGCCTCGCTCACCGGCGTCGATGCCTTGCTCTCTCTTCAGGAGACGGGCGACGCGACCACAGCGCCGCGCCGCGCCGTCGCGCGTGGCGAGCAGATGCTCGACATTCTGGATGACATCAAGCTCGCGCTGCTCTCCGGCCAAATCCCGCAAGCCAAGCTCAACCGGCTTCTCTCCGTCGTCGAAGGCCATCAGGGCGCGCTTCACGATCCCCGCCTTGCCGACATTCTGGGCCATATCGAGCTTCGGGCGCGTGTCGAGCTGGCGAAGTTCGGAACCTTCACAAAGGGGTGAAGATCGGGACGGACGTGGTTTTTCGGGTCTTTCGCCGTCAAATAATATTTAAATATCAGTAAGTTAGATCGAATCTCAGCAAGTCGGCATAGATTGTTGAGAATCGAGACTCCTCTCCCTATACTCCGCCGCGTTTTCGCATGGCCCCTGCGTCAATGGGGGCTGGACACAGAGTAGCTGTCTGGGAGAGATCAAGGCGAATGGTAGTCCGGTTACCTAAAGGCTATACGCCGTCCGATGACGAGCCGTTCATGAACAAGCGGCAGCGTGAATACTTCCGCCGCAAGCTTGAAAAGTGGAAAGAGGATATCCTCGCCGAGAACCGGGAGACACTGGTTCATCTTCAGGAAGAAACCGGCCAGCATCCCGATCTCACCGATCGTGCGACGACTGAAACCGAGCGCTCCCTCGAATTGCGCACCCGTGATCGCCAGCGCAAGCTCGTCTCCAAGATCGACGCCGCGCTGCGCCGCATCGAAGACGGTTCTTACGGCTATTGCGAAGAGACGGGCGAGCCCATCAGCCTCAAGCGTCTCGACGCGCGCCCCATCGCAACGCTTTCCATCGAAGCGCAAGAGCGCCACGAGCGCCGCGAAAAGGTCTATCGCGACGATTGAGTTTCAGGCGGCGGCAGGAATTGCACTATGCACGACTATGTTCGCCGCATCCTCGACTCCGCTGTCTATGAAGCGGCGGTAGAAACGCCTCTCGACCGAATGGGTCCTCTGTCCGAACGGTTGGGCCGCGAGGTGCTGCTGAAGCGCGAAGACCTCCAGCCCGTTTTTTCCTTCAAGCTGCGCGGCGCTTACAACAAGCTCGCCGCTCTCAGTCCGGCTGAGAAAAAACGCGGCGTCATTTGCGCTTCGGCGGGCAATCACGCGCAAGGCGTCGCTTACTCGGCGCGGCGCATGGGCGTGCGCGCGGTCATCGTCATGCCGCGCACCACCCCGTCCATCAAGGTCGAGGCGGTCCGGCGCATGGGCGGCGAGGTGATCATTCACGGCGACGCCTTCGACGATGCGCAGCTTCATGCGCTGGCGCTGTGCCACGAGCATGATTTCGTCTTCGTCCATCCCTATGACGATCCCGATGTCATCGCGGGGCAGGGGACTATCGGCGTCGAATTGCTCCGCCAGCACACGGGTCCGCTTGCCGCCATCTATCTGCCCATAGGCGGCGGTGGGCTCGCCGCGGGTGTCGCGGCTTACGTCAAATTCCTCCGTCCAGAGATCAAGGTCATCGGCGTCGAACCGGAAGATGCGGCTTCGATGAAGGCGGCGATCGCCGCCGGACGGCCCGTGCCGCTCAACGAAGTCGGCATCTTTGCCGATGGCGTCGCGGTGCGTCAGGCGGGCGTCGAAACCTTCCGCCTCTGCCGCGATCTGCTCGACGATATCGTCACCGTCACCACCGACGAGATTTGCGCCGCCATCAAGGATATTTTCGACCACACCCGCGCCATTGCCGAACCGGCAGGCGCTGTTTCGCTGGCGGGCCTGCGCAAGCATGTTCCCGATCTCGTTCAATCGGGCGCTGTCATCGCCATCGCGTCGGGCGCCAATATGAATTTCGATCGGCTGCGCCACGTCGCCGAGCGGGCCGAGATCGGCGAGCGCTCGGAAGCGCTGCTCGGCGTCACTATCCCCGAGCGCCCCGGTGCTTACCGCGCCTTCATCCACCTGCTCGGCGAACGCGCCATCACCGAATTTAATTATCGCACCGCGCCCGGCGCCAGCGCCCAGATTTTTGTCGGCGTTCGGCTCAAGGGCGGCGAGGCGGAGAAGCGCGAGATCATCTCGATGCTGCGCGACAGCGGCCACGCCGTGATGGACATGACCGATAACGAGCTTGCCAAACTTCATGTTCGCTACATGGTCGGCGGTCGTGTCGAAGGACTGACAGGCGAGATGCTCTATCGCTTCGAGTTTCCCGAGCGCCCCGGCGCGCTGCTGAGATTTCTCGAAGGCTTACGCTCGGACTGGAACATCTCGCTCTTCCACTACCGCAATCACGGCTCCGACTATGGCCGCGTGCTTGCGGGCATTCAGGTGCCGCCCGCCGAACGCGATGCCTTCCACGCCTTCCTCGAAGACCTCGGCTACGCCCATTGGGACGAAACCGCCAATCCCGCCTATGCGATGTTCCTCGGCAAAAGCTGAACGCGCGCCCGCTTCACCTTTCCGTCATTGCGAGCAAAGCGAAACAATCCAGAAGCTGCGAAGGTTGAAGAACTGGATTGCGCCGGGCTTTCAGCCCTCGCAATGAGGACCAGGACAAACCCCAATCCCCGCATCCCCCCATCCCCCCATCCAAAGCAAAAAATGCGGCTCCTTCCAGAGCCGCGTTTTGCCTTTCGGAGCCTTGTATCGAGGCTCCGAAAGCCCCCATCAAGCCGAACCTAGAACGGCACGATTACGTCATAGAGCTGCTGGCCATAGCGCGGCTGTTGCACGTCGGTGATCTGGCCGCGCCCGCCGTAAGAGATGCGCGCTTCGGCAATCTGCGTGTGCTGGATCGTGTTGATGTTGGAAATATCTTCCGGCCGCACGATGCCCGCGATCAGAAGCTCGCGCACCTCAAAGTTCACGCGCACTTCCTGGCGGCCCTCGATGACGAGATTGCCATTCGGCAAAACCTGCGTCACCACCGCGGCTACTGTCAGCTCCACGCTTTCCTTGCGATCAACCGAGCCCGAACCCGCACTTGAGCCGCCGCTCGTCGCATCGACCAGCGCCGTCGGATCGACGGCGTCGGGCAGCACGTTTTTCAGCTTCGATTCAAGGCCGAGGAAATTCGGCACGGCGACGCTTTCATTGTTGGCGCGCGAGCGTTTGCTTGCGTTGTCGACCTTGGCGCTATCGGCGATGTTGATGATGACCGTCAGAATATCGCCGACCTTTGCGGCACGCTGGTCGCGGAAGAACGCGCGCGAGCCGGCGCGCCACAGCGAATTTGGCTGATAGACCACCTGTTCGGGCGCGGGCATGGGCATGGTCACGGGGCGATAGCCGGGCGTCGATGTCGGATTGCTGATCGGCGCGAGAGCAGGCGCTGCGCCAATCTGGTTGATGCGATCCACTGCGCCGCAGCCTGCAAGCGTTGCGGCAAGGGTGGCGGCTGCTGCGAAATCAAACGCGCGACGGATGAACATGAAGGCCTCTTCTTCTCAATAACGCGATGTAACAAAACTCGATTTCAGGATTTCAGGTCGGCAAGGCGCGGCGCACCCATCGCTTCGATCCGCACTACATTTGGACCAAGCACCACGCCCTGCACCGTGCGGTTGGAGCGCGGGTTGACGACGTCGATGGTGTCGCCCACGGCGCCCGCCTGAAGTGCGCGACCGCGCGCCAGCAGCGTCAGCGCGCCGGTGACATAGTTCATGTCCACGGTCGCACCCTTGGTAACGACGATGGGCGGCTGCATGTCGGAAATGCGCAAGGGTTCACCGGTGCGCACGGGATAGCGCGGCGACATGCCGACAAGGCCCGCCTGGGTCGTGACGATATTGTTGCTGATGCGATCAGACGGCAGCTTGATCCACTGCACATCGGAGGCGCGCACCACATCGCCCGGCGTCACGTCGCGCGTCAGCACCGGCACCTCGGTGATCGGATAGGCGCGACCGGATACGCGGCGCAGCGTCGATGAAAGATCGTCGGCAGGCGCGCGCACAAGCGCCTCGAAGGCCCCCGTCCTCGCATTATAGGCAATCTGTTCGACCTTGAGCGTGCGCGGCGCGTCGTTGCCGACCTGAACGCCCGACACGCCACCGGCGAAATCTATCTGCAACGTGGCCGATGAAAGTCGCGAGGGCGTCTGCGTTGCGATGGCCGAGGCAATGGAGGCTGAGACTTCAGCTTCGGGCACGGCGACGCCGCTGCGCGCGACGGTCACATGCGTCAGGCTTGTCGTGTTGCGCCAGGTGATGCCGTTGCGGCGCGCCGCCAGCGAGATGCGCGAGATCGAAATATCGAGCGTGGTGCCAGGCGCGGGAGCCTCGGAGACAATCACCTTGCTCGCGTCGCCCGCGCCGTCGAAGAGATCGCCCAGCGTCACGGTGCTGCCGCTGACGAGCACCGAAGGGTGAAGCTGCGCAGCAGAGGCCGCGCCTGCAAGGAAGATCGCGGCGGCGAAGGGCAGGGCGGTGAGGCTCAGGCGAAGGGACATCTGGCGTTATCCTTGAGGCAGCCGTTATTTCAGGTTCGATGTGACGGACATCATTTCGTCCGACGCGGTGATGACCTTGGCGTTCATTTCATAAGCGCGCTGCGCCGTGATGAGATCGGTGATTTCGGTCACGGCATTGACGTTGGCCGTTTCAAGGAAGCCCTGCTGCAAGGTGCCAAAGCCCGTCGAGGCGGGAGCGCCCGTCGTCGGCGTGCCGCTGGCCGCCGTCTCGGTGAACAGGTTGTCGCCCTGCGGATCGAGGCCGCCTTCGTTCTGGAAGTTCGACAGTTCAAGCTGTCCGACGATCTGCGGCGCGGTCTGGCCGGGGATCGTCGCCTGCACCTGGCCGTCCTTGCTGACGGTGATGTCGGTCGCTTCCGGCGGAATGGTGATACCGGGGGCGATTGTGTAACCGTCCGAGGTCACGATCCGGCCTTCAGGGCTCAACTGGAAATTACCGGCGCGCGTATAGGCGTCCTCGCCGCTGGGAAGTTCGACGCGGAAATAACCGCGGCCCTGAATGGCCATGTCGAGCTTGCCGCCGGTGTTGTTCATGTCGCCCTGCGTCATGATGCGATAGACGGAACCCGTCTTGACGCCGAGGCCGACCTGCACGCCGGAGGGCACGATGGTGCCGCTGTCCGACGAGTTGGTGCCGACGCGGCGCAGGTTCTGATAGAGCAGATCCTGAAATTCCGCGCGCTGGCGCTTGAAGCCAGTCGTGCTCATGTTGGCGATGTTGTTGGAGATCACCTCCACATTGAGCTGTTGGGCCATCATGCCTGTGGCGGCGATGCTGAGCGACTGCATTGATCTGTTCCTCGGCCTTTGATCTCTGGCGAATTAAGAAGGATTTCCGATTTGCGAAATGGCTTGGCGGCGCATGTTGTCGGCGGCGTCCACGAGCTTGGAGGCGCTTTCATAAGAGCGCATCACGTCGATCATGTTGGTCATTTCGACGATCGATTTGACGTTCGAACCTTCGATCGAGCCCTGCACCATGTGCGGGACCGTCACCGGCGTTTCGGTCTGCGTCGTCGTGTAAAGATTGTCGCCGGTCGCCTTCATGTCCTGAAGGTTGGGGAAGGTCACGAGAG
>CAZLLB010000042.1:0-18555 GCA_964560165.1 uncultured Parvibaculum sp.
CGCGTGCATTACATAATAACACACCATAGAGCAGCGCCCATTTAACATTGGGAAGAGTGACTTTCCAGAAGACACGTAAGCCCGAAGCGCCGAGCGACAAGGCGGCTTCTTCATCATCTGTGCCCTGCGCCTGCATGAGCGGAATGAGCTGGCGGGCAACAAAGGGAAAGGTGACGAAAATAGTGGCAAGCACGATGCCCGGTACCGCGAAAATGATCTGGATGTCGTGAGCGGCAAGCCAGGGCCCGAGAAAACCCTGCGCGCCGAAGAGAAGCACATAGACAAGGCCCGAAATCACCGGCGAAACCGAGAACGGCAAGTCGATCAGCGTTATGAGAAAGCTTTTGGCCGGAAACTCGAATTTGGCGATGGACCAGGAGGCGGCAAGGCCGAAGACGATATTGGCCGGAACCGCGATGGCCGACACGATGAGCGTGAGCTTGATGGCCGCGACGGCGTCCGGCTCGATCAGCGCCGCGCCATAGGCCACGATGCCGTGACGCAGAGCCTCGACGAAAACGGAGAGGAGCGGCAATAGCAGAAACGCGGCGAGATAGGCGATGGCGAGAAGGATCATCGTCCATTTGGCAAGCGGCGTTTCGCTGATGGGCGATCCGTGCCCCTTGGCTCTCTGATCGGTCATGGCGCGCTTCCTCAACTTGCAAAGCCGGTGTGACGCCGGCTCCAGGCTTGCAGCAGATTGACAACGAGCAACACGACGAAGGACAGCAGCAGCATGATGGTCGCAATGGCTGTCGCGCCGGGATAGTTGAACTCTTCAAGCCGAATGATGATGAGAAGCGGCGCGATCTCGGACTTGTAGGGCAGATTGCCCGCGATGAAGATGATCGAACCATATTCGCCAACAGCGCGCGCGAAGGCGAGCGCGAAACCCGTGAGCAGCGGCGGCAAAAGGGCTGGAAAAATCACGCGACGTACGGTCTGGAGGCGCGTTGCGCCAAGCGTCGCGGCCGCTTCCTCGAGCGTGCGATCGAGATCGGCAAGCACCGGCTGCAATGTGCGAACGACGAAAGGCAGGCCGATGAAAATGCAGGCGACGACAACGCCCGTGGGCGTGAAGGCGATCTTGATTCCCATCTGCGCGAAGATCGATCCGATCCAGCCATTCGGCGAATAAAGCGCGGCAAGCGCCAGACCAGAAACCGCCGTAGGCAGAGCAAATGGAAGATCGATCATGGCATCGACGATACGCTTGCCGGGAAATGTGTAGCGCACCAAAACCCATGTGACGAGAAGACCCGCAACCGCATTAACAAACGCGCCGATGAAAGCCGCACCGAAGCTGAGCTTCAATGCTGCGACGGTGCGCGCATCTGTGGCGAGCGCCCAGAAGCCGTCCCAGCCAAGCCCGGCAGAACGAATGAAAACGGCGGCAAGCGGAATGAGCACGATGAGGCTGAGATACATCATCGAGAAGCCGAAGGTCAGGCCGAATCCCGGCAACACGGAGGGCGTCCGGCGGGGCAAGCGGTCGGCGAAGACGGCAAGACTGCTCATACGGGGAGGCTCCATTTGGGCGGGCACCTTAACAGAGATAGGTGCATGGCCGCAGCGTTTAAGGCTCGTGTGATTTGACGCCGCCACAGCGTAAAAAGCCGTGGCGGCGCGTCTATTCGCGTTCTAATAAAGTGCCGTTACCAGATAACCGCGATGCGGCTGACGAGTGCGTCACCCTGATCTTTCGCTAGCCCGCGTGTCGCATCGAAATGGATGTAGTCCACGAGCAAGCGGAGATAAGGGTTCGGATACCAATTGAGGCCAAGGCTGTAATTGTCTTCCTTGCCGCCCGCGATATTGCCGTCATTGAGATCGAGCGTGCTGTAACGGCCCGCCACTTCCCATGCGCCCCAACCGCCCTTGGCGAGCGAAAAGGGCTTCTTCGGTTTGATGCGCGCGAAAGAACCATCCTTGTAGTCGCGGTTTTCGCCGGTGATGACCCAGGACGCCTGCACATAGCCGCCATCGAAGGAGACGCTGGAGCCGACGACGCGATCAACCTCGGTGACGCCATATTCCGACTGGAGATAGACGGGGCCATATTGCCCGGCAAGCTCAGCACCGACGAATTGATAATTGTTGGCTGTGATATTGCCTGTATCGACGAGGCGCGTGCTATCGACCGAAACTTCAGGCCCGGTGCGGAAGCGAACGCCGGACGTGCGCCCGCCCGTATCGCGCCAATAGCCCGAGACGCCGAGATGCAGCGTTTCATCGACGCCATTAATGGGTGCCCATGTGAAGCGCGCCGCCGGGCCCCAGCCTTCATCCTTGTAAACGGGCGTGGCCGTGCCGCCTGAATTGCCGCCGCCATTGATGGCGAAGTTTTCGCCAAAGACGCCGACCGTGGCCGTCCAGTTGACGGCGGAATATTTGGCCGAGACACCCGCCTTGTAATCGCCGCCTGCCGTGATGCGATTGGTGAAGGCCTCGACGAAGAGCGGAGATTCAACGAACAGCGTGTCGGTGCTGGCGATCGCCTGTTCGAGCGTGTTGGGCGTCTTGTGCTGGCCGATGGTGAAGACGGTGTTCTCGATGCCCTTCCACTGGACATAGGCGTCCTTCACATCAACCTCGCCCGACGCATTGTCGTCGCGCGAGGCGTTGCCGACATCGATCTCGAGACGATAGAGCCAATCGCTGGCGATCGTACCGTCGATGCCGAGACGGGCTCGGCGAAGCTGTGTACCGCTGTTGAAGTCATTGGCACCGGTCTTGTTGTCGAAGACGGCAACGTCAGCAGCGATCTGCCCGCGGAACTTGAAGGCATAGTCGCCCTTGCTATTGGTGAAGACCGGCGAGGGTTTGAATTCCGGCGTCTTGCGGATCTCGGCAATCTCGGCGCGCAGCGCGTCGATAGTCGCCTCAAGATCATCGACGCGGTTTTTAAGCGCCGCATCATCGGCAAGCGCGGGACCGGCGAGCGTGAGCGCAACAAGGCTCGCGCCGAGATAAAGTGAAAGCTTCATGGGTCAGCCCCTCTCAGGCGGACTCGAGTGGCACGAGTCCGTGACGTGAATTTGGAAAAAATGAAAGTGGTCGGCGCTATGTCTTAGGGCTTGTAAACCTGATCGAAGACACCCCCATCGCCGAAGAACTTCTTCTGCGCGCTGCGCCATCCGCCGAAATCACCGTCGATGGTGACGAGCTTCAGGTCCGGGAAACGCTTCAGGTCTTCGGGATCGGCCGCCGATGGATCGCGCGGGCGGTAGTAATTCGCCGCGATGATCTTCTGCGCTTGCGGTGTGTAGAGGAACTTCAGGTAAGCCTCGGCAACCTTGCGCGTGCCATTGGCGTCGGCATTACCGTCCACGACCGCGACGGGCGGCTCGGCAAGGATCGAGATCGACGGCGTGATGATTTCAAACTCGCCGGGGAACTGCTTCTGGATCAGCCAGGCTTCGTTTTCCCAACTGATGAGCACATCGCCAAGGCCACGCTGGGCGAAGGTGGTGGTAGAGCCGCGCGCGCCGGTATCGAGCACGGGAACGTTCTTGTAGAGCTTGCCGATGAAGTCGCGTGTCTTGGCTTCGTCGCCTCCATCATGCGCGGCGGCATAAGCCCAGGCGGCGAGAAAATTCCAGCGCGCGCCGCCCGAGGTTTTGGGGTTCGGCGTGATGACCGAGACGCCGGGCTTTACCAGATCGTCCCAATCCTTGATGCCCTTGGGGTTGCCTTTGCGGACGACCAGATTGATCGTGGACGTATAAGGCGCGCTATTGTCGGGGAGGCGCTTCTGCCAGCTCACCGGCAGCTTGCCGCTGAGCGTGGCGACCTGATCGATGTCGGCGGCGAGCGCCAGTGTCACCACATCGGCGGGAAGACCATCGACCACGGCGCGGGCCTGCTTGCCCGAGCCGCCATGCGACTGGCGGATAGTGACCGTCTCGCCCGTCTGGGCCTTCCAATCGGCGATGAAAGCCTTGTTGACCGCTTCATATAGCTCGCGAGTCGGGTCGTAAGAGACGTTGAGAAGCGTGGTGTCGGCCTTCACCTCGAAGCTCGAGGCGATGAGCAGAAGAAACGCCCCGAGCAGCAGCGCCGAACGCGCAGTCAGTTTGCCAAGTGCCATGTCGTCGATTCCCTTGTTACCCAATGTCAATCGAACTAGTAGAGTTAAAGCTCAAAATTTTTTCGATCAGAGTCCGAGCGCCTCACGCGCCGAACGCCCATCGCAGGCTTGCGCCAGTGTCATCCCATCAAGAATGCTGGCGGCCGCATCGCGGACCTCCCGCATGGTCTTGCGGATGGCGCAGGCTTTTTCGTCCTTACAATCCACGCAACGCCGATAGCCGGTCAGGCTTGCACATGGGATCGGCGCGAGCGGGCCATCCATGATGCGCACGATCTGCCCGAAGGTGATCGTGTCGGCGGGCTTTGCCAGCGTATAGCCGCCATGCTTGCCACGATGGCTATGCACCAAACCCTGCTTACGCAGTTCGAGCAGGATAAGTTCCAGAAATTTGCGCGGAACATGATGCTGCACCGAGATGTCCCCGGCTTGCAGCAGTTCTCCGTCTTTCTGGTCGGCCAGAGCGAGCATGGCTTTCAACGCGTATTTGGCTTTTTGCGAGAGCATGTTTGTCTATCAGGTTGGTAGGGTAATCAACGGCGAAACGGCGTGTCAAATAAAATTCACACCAAATCTCAGGAAACTGACATAAACAACATACACTGGCCGTTAATTAAAAGTCCGGCCCGTTCTGTCATTTTCTCTCCCTTGAGGGCGATTATGCCAAAGGCGGGGTGAAACCGGAATGGCTGACGCGGTGGAAAACAGATGCACCCATCAGGCGGCTAAAGCCGATCAGGCTGCTGCGCTTCCGCTGCGGAGATAATGATCCCAGGCGGCGAGCAGAGCAGGCGCTTCACCACAGCCGAAGACGTGGCGATCGGGCCGAACCAGAACGGCTTCGGCCTCGCCCATGAGACGCGCGAGATCACCCGCAGCATCGGCAAGCTGCGCAATGTCGATCACATAGCCGCCACGAGCGGCGAAGGCGGGCGCGGACACATGCCCGCGTGTGAGCAGAAGCGGCGCGAGGCCCGCCGCGTCGTCGAGGCGAAGCCGCACGTCGCCTGCGAGCCAAGGCTCGGGAAAAACGCGACCCGCCGAAGCGGAGTCGGAAACGAAACCGGACGGCAAACCGGCAAGGCCGGGCATCGCCCCAAAACGTTCGGCTTCAGGCTTTGCCATCATATCCTGATCGCGCGAGGCGGCTTCGCTCTCGTTCTGTGTACAGACGACGCGACCCATGAAGACGGCCATCTCGGTAATCGCCTGAACATGGGGGGCGCGCTCGGGCTGATAGGTATCGAGCAGCGCCGGACCCCCATCGCCTTTGAGGATGGCGGCAAGTTTCCAGCCGAGATTGGCGGCGTCGCGAATGCCCGAGCAAAGCCCCTGCCCCATGAAAGGCGGCATCTGATGGGCGGCGTCGCCCGCGAGCAAGACGCGGCCCTTGCGCCACTCGCGCGCGCGCACCGCATGAAAACGATAGACTGCGTGGCGCTCAATCTCGACATGAGCGGGATCTGCGAAAGGCGCGATGAGTTCGGCGATGCGGTCGCTGCGCGACATCTCGTCTGCCGTCTCGCCTGCCCGCATCATGAATTCCCAGCGATGCCGCCCCGGCCCCATCGGCATGGAGGTGACGGGACGTTTGGGATCGCAATATTGCAGTCCGACGGTGCTGAGATGGGTCGCGCCATTGGTGAGCCGTGTGTCGATGACGAGCCAAGGCTCATCAAAACCCATATCGTCAAGTTCGATACCGGCGAGCTTGCGCACCAGACTGCCGCCACCATCGCAACCGATGAGAAAGCGTGCGGCGACAGTGTAAGCGCCATCCGGTCCTACGACCTGCGCCACGACACCATCTTCATCGGCGTCATAATGAGTGAGCGCATGGCCGGCGCGCGCGGAGGCGAGCGGCTCGCGGTCGAGCCGCGCGCGCAAGGCATATTCGAGCGTCGGCTGATGGAACATCGAACTTACTGGAAAGCCGGTGGGCGCATCGCCCTGCTCCGGCGTGAAGCCCATCAGCAAAGCGCCCGAGCCGGTGCGGAACTCATAGGCCGAGAGCGGCTGGCTTGCCGCCAGCACCGCATCGGCGCCGCCTGCCATATGGAGCAGGCGCATCGTCTCATGATCGAGATGAGCCGCGCGCGGCAGCGGATAAACCTCCGTATCGCGCTCGAGCGCGATCACTCTTAGCCCCAAGCGCGCGAGATAAACAGCAAGCGTCGCGCCGACGGGACCAAGCCCGGCGATCAAGATATCGGTCGTTTCCAGCGCCTCGCCCATCTTCCCCCCTCCCGTTTAGCCGATCAGCGTTTCCGCTTTTTCGGGGACGACGTGGTTTTCGATAAAGCCGAGCTTGTCGATTTCGATTTTCACCGCGTCGCCAGCTTTCAAAAACACAGGCGGCTTCATCGCCAGGCCGACACCGCCGGGCGTGCCGGAGAAAATAACGTCGCCAGGATCGAGCGTGAAAGCCTGCGAGAGATGGGCGACCTGATCGAAGCAATTGAAAATCAGATGCTTCGTGTTCGAGCTTTGGCGCAATTCGCCATTGACCCAACAATTGATCGCCAGCGCATGAGGATCGCCAACCTCGTCCGGTGTCACGATCCACGGGCCAATGGGGCCATGCGTGTCGAAGGATTTGCCGATCTGCCATGTGTTTGTGCGGAGCTGCCAGTCGCGCACCGAAACATCATTGCCGACGAAATACCCGGCAATGACCTCATGCGCGCGCTCGACCGGCACATGCTTGCAGCGCTTGCCGATGACGAAGCACATCTCGGCTTCGTAATCGAGCATGGATGAGACGGTCGGGAGATTGATGCCGTCATAAGGGCCTTGCACGCAATTGTGCTGCTTGTTGAACCAGACCTGATGCTCGGGGAGCTTCGCGCCGCTCTCCTCGACGTGATCACGATAATTGAGACCGATGGCGAGAATCTTGCCCGGATTGAGGACCGGCGCGCGGAGCGTAACCTCCGTTAACGGAATGGTTGGCGCGGTGGCCGAGATTTCCTTGGCGCGCGTCATGGCTTTCGCGTCTTCGAGAAGGCCGATCATGTCGCGCGGCAATTCCGGCGCGACGGCGGCGAGATCGACGATTCCATCATCGCGGACGACGCCGATGCGCGTTGCGCCCTGATGGGTGAAGGTTGCGAGTTTCATACTGTTTCCTCTGTTTTTATTTGCCCCGGCGACAGCAAAATCCGGGCGTCTCAGCTCCCCATGCTCGGCGGCGCGGGCGGACCCCATTGATTACCCAGCAGGTCATCAAGGCCGCGTGTTTGGGGCGGCGTTTCATTGTTGAAGAGATCGCCATCGGTCCAATGTTCGACCGTGTGGCCCCACGGGTCGCGCCAATAGTCGAAAATCTGACTGCCGAGAATGTGGCGGCCAACACCCCATTCATGGCGGCGGCCCGCATCGACGAGATGCTGATGGCCGGCCATCAGATCGTCCATATTGGCGACCTCGAAGGCCGCGTGATTGAAGCCCGGCTTGCCGGTGCCGACGAGAAAAAGCGTGTGATGATCGACATGGATCGGCCCGCGATCGCAGCGCATGAAAGCGCCGAGCGGCGTATCGGGCGCGAGCGCGATTTCGTCCGAGGTGACGAAGCCGAGGCGGCTCTTGTACCAGGCTTCGCTCTTGCGGAAATCCGTGACGTTCAGCACGCAATGGCCGAGACGCTTCACCTGCGAGGGACCGGGCGCGACGCGTAGCGCTTCGCCCGCGCGGATGCGACTGTCGCCATCATTGTGAACGAGTTTGCGCGTGGTCGGCAGAGGCGCGGGGAGCGCCTGCCCGGCAATGACATCGACGGCGAAACCATCAGGATCGACGAGGCGCACGATCTTGCCGCCGCCCGGCGCGGCGCTGTCTTCGACGGCGACGTTATTTTCAGAAGCGAGTCGCGCAAGGTCATCGAGATTTTCGGCATAAAAACCGAGGCCGATGAAACCCGGCTCGCCTTGCTCCGTTACATGGAGGAAGGGATGCGCGTCGCTGCCGCGCGCATGGATCGCGCTGGCGGTCTTTTCGACGACGCCGACGCCGAACTCCTTGAGGAATATTTCCATCTCGTCGAGATCAGGCGCGCGGAAACGCGCATAGGCGATGTCGGTGACGCGGATCATAGAAATCTCCCATGTCCAAGAAGCGTGACGCCCTCGATGCTGAACGGTTTTTTGACGATGCGGTCGATATCGGCGGGCTTGAGGCCGAGCCCTTGCAGAAGCATGACGGTGATGTCGCGCGCATAGCCCTCGCCGCGTGCGATCTCATCGCCTGCCCCCTCATCGAGAAGATGGCGCATGGCGGCGGTGGCGACGCCGACGACGAGATGCAGCGCGGCCTCCGCGCCCGGCACACGAATGCGGCCTTGCGCGATGCCATCTTCGATATCGCTGAACAGATGCTTGTTGGCTCCAGACGCTTCGGCGCCACGGTCATGAATACGGGCCAGCATGCGCGCGTGAACGGGATCGCGCACGACCAGCGCCATGAAAAGGCGGCAACCACGCGCAATGCGCTCGGCCGGATCGTCGATACCGCTGTTGATTTCTTCAACAGCTGCATTGAGCTGATGGCGGATGCCCGACGCGACGGCGCGCGCGATGTCGGCGCGGCCGGGCCGGTCCGGGTCAAAGAAGGTCATCACGATGTCGGCGCGGTCGGCGAAGTAATTATAGAATGTGCCCTTGGCGACACCCGCGAGATCGACGATCTCGTCGATGGTCGTTGCGTCCACACCCTGTTTGGCAAAGAGCCGCGTCGCCGCTTCGATGAGGACAAAACGCATGCGCTCTCGGCGCGGCGAGTGTGCCTCTTCGATTTCTGCGGCGGCAGGTCTGGCGGCCATGGGCGGTCCTTTTAGGCGATGTGACTATTTGGTCATTTAATGACTATTTAGTCAAGTGGGTGTTGGGGGCGTGGGGAGTGGGGGTTGTAAGGTGGACATGCTCCCAACTCCGGTGTCACCCCGGGCTTGTCCCGGGGTCCAGAGCCGCTGGTTCGGTGGTTGAGGCTCCTGGATCCCGACACGAGGCCGGGATGACATCGGAGGGTGGTAAAGGCGAGGCCGCACGCCCTGCCCCATCAACGGTTTCGATTAAAAATTCGCTTCGATTAAGAGCAAACTATTTAATCCGTTCTTTGAATTTGCGTTGTTAGCTGATTGCACCAAAGAGCAAGTCAGAAACGTCGCCGATGTACAGAGCGCAAAAGCTGGAAATGGAAATCGGCGCGACGCCAGCGCGCTCAGTGCAGAGCCTCGCCTTTGAGGCGATGTGGCGAGCCCTGCCACGCGAGGGCCTGATCCCGCTGCGCTCAGCCTTCAAGCCGGAACGCGCCGCGCGGCTGCTGACGAATATTCTGCTGATCGACATCGACCCCGCACCGCCCGTGAGGACACGCATTCGCCTGATCGGCGGGACGCTGCGCAATCTTGCCGACATGGACCTGACGGGACACGACTATCTCGATTTGGTGCCCGATCGCGCCTATCAAGCGGCGCATCTGAGGCTCTGCGCGCTGCATCCTTGCGCGACATGGTCGGCGGCGTCCGTGGTTTATGAGCGCGGCTATAACAGCCTGATCGAGATCACCCATTTCCCGCTGATCGACGATGCGACCGGCGGGCATATGGGGCTGGTGCTCATGTTCGAGATGGGCAGCGACGGGCCGGAATATTGCCAGACCAGACGGCGGCTGGAACTGCGCCCGGCAATCGCAAAAGCATTCATCGACATCGGCGCGGGCCTTCCAGCGATCTAGAAAGCATCGGCGTTGAGAGCGTCAGCCCCGCTCGTCATTGCGAGCGTCAGCGAAGCAATCCAGAAGCCGTACACATGGAAAGAGCTGGATTGCTTCGGGCTTTCAGCCCTCGCAACGACGTGAAACTCAAACCTTGCCGCCCTTGCCGCGCCGCGCTTTGCGCAGCGGGCTGTCATCTGGCAGCAGACCATTCAGAAGCATGTTCAACTGCGTTTCGATGAGCTTGTCTTTTTCCCATGGAAAATCGACATGGGTGATGAGCAGCGAAACGATGCCGTGACCCGCTGCCCAGATCGCCTCGGCGATGGTTTCGGGATCGCCCTTGCGGATGAGGCCGGAGGCGACGAGATCGCGCACCTGATCCTGCATATGTGCATAGGCGAGCTGGCCCTTGGAGGGCTGGATCGGCTGCGGGAGAGAAGGCACCGGACGGTGGCCGCCGCCCTGCCGCTTCAGGCCCGGCGCATGGGTCATGAAAACGAGACGGTATTCCTCAGGATGGGCAAGGCCGCCTTCGACATAGCCGAACATCGCCTGCCTGAGCCGCTCGACCGGACAGGCTATGTCCTGCGCGGTCGCCTCGCTGCGCTCCAGCATTTCGGCAAAAAAGCCCTCGGCAATGGAAAAGAGGATCGCCTCCTTATCCTCGAAATGCTGATAGATCGCCGCCTGGGTGATGCCGACGCGACGCGCGATATTGCGCATCGACACACCATCGAGGCCGCGTTCGGCAAAGAGCGCGCGGGCGGCGTCGATGATCTGCGTCCGGCGCTCGGCGGGCGGCAGGCGGCGGCGCGGCACCCTGACGGGAGCGGCGGTCGCGGCGCGGCGGGCGGGAGGAGTGGCCTTTGATGCCTTGCTGATGGATTTAGATGGCATTTGCTTACCTAACACCGTTCGGGAGGGCTTGACCAGAGTTGGGAAGGCACTAAATAAACACCGTTAGATAGCACAAGGGGATTTGGGGATGGCGTCTTCGCGCATTGGTTGGGCGACTGCCCTTTTTGGACTGGCATTGGCCGGTCTGACTTTGGCCGCATGCGGCGAGAGCGAAGCGCCGAAAGAAGCCGAGGCGCCCCTGATACCCGTCACGGTCGCCAATGTCCGCACCGCGCCTGAAAGCGCCGATGTGATCGCCTATGGCACCGTCCGCTCCGATAAAGAAGGCGAGATGGGCTTCAAGATCGGCGGCTTGCTGAAAGTGCTGAACGTGGATGCGGGCGACCGCATCAAAAAGGGTGAGGTGCTGGCCGAACTCGACAAGCGTGAAATCGACGCCGAAGCCGCCCGCGCCAAGGCCGCCGCCGAAAAGGCCAGCCGCGATCTCGCCCGCATCGAACCGCTGCTGAAAAAGGGCTTCGTCTCGCAGCAAAAAGTGCAGGACGCGCAAAGCGCGCTGGCCATGGCGCAGGCCGATCGCAAGCGCGTCGAATTCGACCGCAGCCTCGCGACAATCACCGCGCCCGCCGATGGTGTGGTGCTGGCGCGCCATGCCGACATCAATGAAATTGTTGCGCCGGGCACGCCCGTACTGACCATCAGCCAAGGGACGACGGCCTATATTTTGAAGGCGGGATTGAGCGACCGCGATGTGGCGCAGCTTGCCGTGGGCGACCAGGCCGAGGTGACGCTTGACGCTTTTCAAGGCGAGACGGTGCGCGGCACTTTGCGCCGCATCGGCGCGATGAGCGACGACAAGACCGGCACATTTGAAATCGAGGTGGCGCTGGACAGCGTGCCGGCGGGCGTCGGCAGCGGCTTCATGGGCAAGGCGCGCATTCGCCCCGGCGCAAATACGCGAGCCGAGAGCGGCGCGAGCAAGGTGCTGGCGATCCCGTCTTCGGCGATCCTTGAAGGCCATGGGCAATCGGCCACCGTCTATGTGATCGACGCCAAGACCGGCACCGCACATCTGGCGCGTGTCATCGTGGCGGGTGTCGAGGGCGAGGATATACTCATCTCGGCGGGCCTTACGGAAGGCGCGCAAGTGGTGAGCGCGGGCGCGCCCTATCTGCGCGACGGGGCGAAGGTAAAGATCGTCACCGATCTCGCAGGCGAAATTCGCGCGGCGGAGCCGCGCTCATGATCCTGGGAAAAATCAGCGGCTTCTTCGTTCGCAACTGGCAATTCACACTGGTCCTCTTCGGCCTGCTGGCGATGATGGGACTGAACACGTTCCAGCACATTCCCCGCGCCGAAGACCCCGACTTCCCGATCCCCTTTGCCGTCATCACCGTTGTCATGCCGGGCGCTGATCCAGCCGACATGGAAAAGCTGATCGTGAAGCCGATCGAGGATGCGGTGAACGGGCTCGACGATCTGGAAAATATCGCAAGCCGCGCCGAGGACGGCGTGGCAAGCATCAACGTCCAGTTCAACTGGTCCGTGCCCGATCCCGACAAGAGCTATGACGACGTGGTGCGCGAGATCAACTCGCTGCGTGAGCGTCTGCCAGCGGGCATCCAGGTCTTGCAGGTGGACAAGTTTCGCTCGTCGCTCACCAACACCGTGCAGGTGGCCCTTGTCAGCGAGACGGCGAGCGCGCGCGAACTCGAAGACGTGGCAAAGGATTTGCGCGACGCTATCGACCGCGCGGCGGGCGTGCGCGAAACAAAAATCTGGGGTCTGCCCGCCTCTGAAGTGCGCGTCGCGGTGAATTTCGGGCGGTTAACAGCCTTGCAGATTCCGGTGACGGCGGTGGCCAATGCCATTGGCGCTGAGAGCAGCGACATTCCCGGCGGGCCGATCCATTCAGGCGCACGGCGCTTCAACATCAAGACCACCGGCGGCTACAAGAGCCTCCAGCAAATCTCGGACACGGTGATCGGCTCCTATGGCGGGCGCAACGTGCGCGTCGGCGACGTGGCCGATGTCACTTGGGCGCAGGAAGAAGCCGGGCATCTGGCCTGGTACAATGGCAAGCGCGCCGTTTTCGTCACAGCGAACCAGAAGAACGAGCAGAACGTCTTTGAAATGCGCAACGCCGTTTTCAAGGTGCTCGACGATTTCGAGACGCGCCTGCCGAGCGACATCAAACTCGAACGCGGCTTCGACCAGTCCGTCGCGGTCGGCGAGCGCCTCGGCCACCTTTATCGCGACTTCGCCATCGCCGTCGGCCTTGTCATCATCACGCTGTTGCCGCTCGGGCCGCGCGCTTCGGTGATCGTCATGGTCTCGATCCCGCTCTCGCTCGCCATCGGCTTGTCGCTGATGGATTTTACCGGCTTCTCGCTGAACCAGCTTTCCATCGCGGGCTTCGTGCTGGCGCTCGGGCTGCTTGTCGATGACAGTATCGTCGTCGTCGAGAATATCGAGCGACATATAAGAGAGGGCAAAGGCCGCCTGGAAGCGGCGGTCGCGGCGACTTCGCAAATCTCGATCGCGGTGGTCGGCTGTACGGCGGTGCTTCTCTTCGCCTTTCTGCCGCTGCTATCGCTGCCCGAAGGCGCGGGCAAGTTCACGCGCTCGCTGCCCGTCGCGGTTGTTTTCACCATCATCGCTTCGCTCTTTGTATCGCTGACGATCATCCCCTTCCTCTCAAGCCGCCTGCTGAGCAATAAATCGCACCCGGAAGGCAACATCGTCCTGCGCGTGGTGATGGGTGGCATCCACAAAATCTATCGGCCGCTGCTGCACCGGGCACTCGCCTGGCCCAAAACCGCCGTCTATGGGGCGCTGGCGATGTGCTTTGCGAGCACCGCGCTGATACCGCTGATCGGCTTCAGCCTGTTTCCGCCAGCCGACAGCAAGCAATTCCTCGTCCAGATCGAAACGCCGCAGGGCACGGGACAGGAGGAGACGAAAAAGGCGCTGCACTATGTCGAGCAAGTGCTGCGCAAGCATTCCGAGATCGGCTTCATCATGTCCAATCTCGGCCATTCCAATCCGCAGATTTATTACAACGTGCGCTCGAACGACACGCGCTCCAACATGGCCGAGGTCTTCACCGAGCTAAGCCATTATGACGAGGTGGAAACGCCCAAGCTGATGGACGATCTGCGCGCCGACTTTGCGAAATATCCCGGCGCACAAATCATCCTGCGCATTTTCCAGAACGGCCCGCCGATCGAAGCGCCGATCGCGGTGCGCGTCGTCGGCCCGGACCTTGCCGTGCTGAAAGATCTTTCGCAACGCACCGCCCGCATCATGGAAGACACGCCGGGCGTGCGCGACGTGACGAACCCGATGCGGCTTGACCGCACCGACCTCAATCTCGGCATCAATACGGAGAAGGCGGCCATGGTCGGCGTCGCGCCGGGCACCATCGACCGCATTGTGCGCCTTTCGATCGTCGGTGAGGCGGCGGGCGTTTATCGCGAGTCGAACGGCGAGCAATATAATATCACGGTGCGCCTGCCGCTGGACGCGCATCACTCGCTGGACGACCTGAAGCAGATTTATGTGCCGACGGCGAACGGCAGTTCCGTTCCGCTCGGCCTGCTGACCAACCCGCATCTCGAAATGGGGCCGAGCCGCATCGAGCGCTACAACCGCGAACGTCAGGTGACGATCACGGCCTATAACCAGACCGGCTACAACACCGCCAAGCTGACGGACGAAATCTTCAAGCGTCTGGAAGACCAGCCGCTGCCGCCCGGCTATCGCTTCAGCAAGGGCGGCGAGGCGGAGGCGGCTGCGAAAAGCTTCGCCGGTCTCACCAATGCCTTCCTCGTCGCCATGTTCGGGATACTCGCGGTGCTGATCCTCGAATTCCGCTCCTTCCGCGCGACGCTGGTGGTGGCGGGTGTGATCCCGCTCGGCCTCTTCGGTGGCATCATCGCGCTACTCTTTTCGGGCTACACGCTCTCGTTCACCGCCGTCATCGGCTTCGTGGCGCTGGTCGGCATCGAGATCAAGAACTCGATCCTGCTGGTCGATTTCACCAATCAGTTGCGCAAGGCCGGAACGCCGCTGCTCGAAGCGATCGAAAAGGCGAGCGAAATCCGCTTCCTGCCAGTGCTGCTGACTTCGGCGACCGCCGTCGGCGGATTGCTGCCGCTGGCGCTTGGCGGCTCGGGCCTCTATTCGCCGCTCGCCTGGGTCATCATCGGCGGACTTCTCTCCTCGACCTTCCTGTCGCGCCTCATCACACCCACCATGTACCTGCTGCTGGCACCGGAAAACCTGAGCGACGAGGACGAGCAAACGGTGATGCAACCAGTGCCAGCCGATTGATCTGATCGAGGCGCGCTTTCCCTCAAAGCGCGCACGATGGCGAGGGGCGGTCCGCAAGGGCCGCCCTTTTTCGTGTGCGCAGGCTCCTGACACGAGGGTGTCAGGAGCGCCGCGTTAGTCTGCTGCTCCATCCAGAGAGAATGAAGGAGCCGGATATGACGAGCACAAAAGACATCGCCAAAGACCTCGTCGCCCTGTGCAGACAGGGGAAGTTCGACGAAGCGGGAGAGAAATACTGGGCCGCCGATGTAGCGAGTATCGAGCCGGGCGAAGCGACGATATCGCGCGGCATAGAAGCGGCGCGCGCGAAGGGCGAAGCGTGGATGGCCGCCAATGACGTTCACGGCTTTGAGGTCGGCGACCCTTACGTGAACGGCGAGCAGTTCATCGTCCGCTTTACCATCGACCAGACGGTACGGGCGACGGGCACGCGGATGAAGCTCGACGAAGTCGGCATCTATACGCTGAAGAACGGCAAGATTGCCGAGGAGCGTTTTTTCTACGCGGAATGAAGAGCGAGGGCGGCTCGCAAGCGAAGCGCCACGCGCACCAGAAGGATCAAAACGGGCACTTCGACCAGCGGCCCGATGATGGTGGCGAAGGCGACGGGTGAAGCTATGCCGAAAGCGGCGATGGCGACGGCGATGGCGAGTTCGAAATTATTGCTCGCCGCCGTGAAGGAGAGCGACACGGTGCGTGGATAATCCGCGCCGATGAGACGCCCCATGGCGAAGCTGATCGCAAACATGATGATAAAATAGAGAGTGAGCGGCACAGCAATCTTCAACACATCGAGCGGCAAGGCGAGAACCGTTTCGCCCTTGAGCGCAAACATCACGACAATGGTTGCGAGAAGTGCAGCAAGCGTCAGCGGCGCGATACGCGGGAGAAACCTTGTGTCATAGCGCACCGCGCCGATACGTGGACGTAGAAACCGCCGCGTCAGATACCCCGCCGCGAAAGGCAGGCCGAGATAGATCGCAACCGCACCGGCAATCGTCCAGAAGCCAACGGCGATCACCTGCCCCTCCAGGCCGAAGAAAGTCGGTAGCACCGTGAGGAAGAACCACGCATAGATGCTGAAGAACAGAAGCTGGAAAACGCTGTTGAAAGCAACGAGCGCAGCGACATATTCGTCGCTACCACGCGCGAGCTGGTTCCAGACGATGACCATGGCGATGCAGCGCGCAAGGCCGATGAGAATGAGGCCCGTCATATAAGCCGGCTCGTCGCGCAGAAAAATATAGGCGAGCGCGAACATCAGCACCGGGCCGATCAGCCAGTTCTGAACCAGCGACAGGATCAGCACCTTGCGATCCTCAAAAACGCGCGGCAATTCCTCGTAACGGACGCGGGCAAGCGGCGGATACATCATCAATACGAGCCCGACGGCAATCGGAATATTCGTCGAGCCGATGGAAAATCCGTCGATCACCC
This sequence comes from uncultured Parvibaculum sp., assembly GCA_964560165.1. Classification (GTDB taxonomy): domain Bacteria; phylum Pseudomonadota; class Alphaproteobacteria; order Parvibaculales; family Parvibaculaceae; genus Parvibaculum. The sequence goes on from CAZLLB010000042.1 coordinate 16,433, forward strand.
CCGCAAGGCCCGGCAGGAAAGCGCCAAGCAACACACCGAACGCCATCGCTGCGAAAATCCAGGCCGTGAGATAACGATCGAGAAAGCCGAGGCGCGGCGTCTCCGTCATGATCTCCTTCAATCCGCACCGGCCATGTTCTTACCCAACTCGTCGAGCCTGCTTTTCAGCGCCATACCATCAAGGGTGTGGAACGGCAGGTTGACGAAGAGGTCGATGCGCTGACGGATTTGCAGGAAGACTTCGACGAATTTCCGCTTCACCGCATCTTCCGACCCGACAAAAGCGGCAGGGTCCTCGAAAGGCCAATGCGCCGTTATCGGCTGGCCCGGCCAGATGGGGCAAACCTCTCCCGCCGCGTTGTCGCAAACCGTGAATACGAAATCCATATGCGGCGCGCCGGGGACAGCAAACTCGTCCCATGATTTGGAGCGCAAGCCGACGATCGGCAATTTTGCCGAAGCCAGAAGCTCAAGAACGTGGGGATTGACCGTGCCGCCGGGATGACTGCCAGCGCTGAATGCATGGAAACGGCCCTGCCCCCGTGCATTCATAAAGGTTTCGGCGAAAATGCTGCGAGCCGAATTTCCCGTGCAAAGGAAAAGCACGTTGAAGGTCTTTTCGGACGCGCTCATCTCGCGCCTCAACCGCAACAATCGGCAGACTGGACTTCGACCTTCGGCGCGGAGCAGCCGCAAGCAGAGGCGTCAGCGCCCATGTCCAGCTTTTGAAACTCGGGGCCGGTGCCGAATTCGTCCATCTGATGAAACGTATAGAAAGCCTCCCAGCGCACACCGTCAGGATCGGCTGTCCAGCTCTTCTCGGACTTTGCGTAGCAGCAGGTAGTGACACCTTCCGGCAGATAGGGCGCTTCGGCCTGTTTCATGCGGTCGAAGATTTCACCAAGTTCGCTTTGGCTCTCCACCTGAATACCCGCATGAGAAAAGCCGCGATCGCCGGACTGATCTTCGACAACGAAATTGACGCGCGGATCGTCGAGCATCCACTTCGCATAGCCCGGACGGCGAACCGAGGGCTCCGCGCCAAAGAGCGTCGAATAGAACGAGACGGATTTTTCAAGATCCGCAGTGCCGAAACTCACATGAAGTCTCTTCATTACACGCATTCCTTTTTGCGCTGACGAGCGCCAACGGGACCGCAGGCACCCTGACAGCAATCCTCCAGAAGAAAATTGGTGAGACCTCGCATCGCCGCGAGATCAGCCTTGTAGATGATGGAACGCCCCTCGCGCCGCGAGGTGACGAGGCCTGCATAGGACATTTCCTTCAGATGGAAGGAGAGCGTCGCGGGCGGCACATCGAGCGCCTCACCGATCTCGCCCGCCGCGAGCCCGCCCTCGCCATCCTTTGGCGAATGGGCATGTACGAGCGCGCGAAAGATCGACAAGCGCGTTTCCTGGGCAAGGGCTGCAAGGGTTGCGATGGCGGTTTCCATTTCCATATTTCAATATATATGGAAATATGGAAATGGAGTCAATCTCCTCGCAAACAAAAAGGGCGGCCCAAGGGCCGCCCTTCTGCATGTCGGATGAAGCCGATCAGTGTGCGTGATGGATCGCGCGGGCTTCCTCTTCGGTGAGCGGCTTGCGCTTCAGGGGCCAGAGCCATTCGAAGGCTGCGACGAGCGAAGGCAGCAGCGTAACGGCACCGATCATGTTGACGATGAACATGAAGGTCAGCAGCAGACCCATGTCGGCCTGGAACTTCAGCGCCGAGAACGACCAGGTGGAGACGCCGATGGCAAGCGTGCCGCCGGTGAACATGGTCGCCGAACCAACGTCATTCAACGCCTGGAGATAGGCCGCATGGGGCGTGACGCCCATGCGCATGTAGCGTTGTATTCGATTGTACTCGTAGATGCCGTAGTCAACGCCGATACCGACGGCGATGGCGAGCACCGGCAGTGTGGAAATCTTGAGGCCGATACCGGCGGCCGTCAGGAACCAGTTGCCGATGATGGTAGCAAGGATCAGCGGGATAACGCAGCAGAGCGCGCCGCGCCATTCACGGTAGGTGAAGATCACCAGTGTCATGACCACTGCATAGACGTAGAGCAGCATCGGAAGCTCGGCATGTTCGACGACGTTGTTGGTCGCCGACACGAT
>CAZLLB010000043.1:0-18440 GCA_964560165.1 uncultured Parvibaculum sp.
GCCCTGCCTCTCGGAGCGGGCGCAGATCTTGTCGATCTCATCGAGAAAGACGATGCCCGATTGCTCGACCACACGCACCGCTTCCTGTGTGAGCTGGTCCTGATCGAGCAGCTTGTCGGATTCTTCCGCAATGAGCAGTTCATAGCTGTTGCGCACGTTGAGCTTGCGGGTTTTCATCCGGCCCGCGCCGAACGCCTTGCCGAACATATCGCCGAGATTGACCATGCCGATCTGGCCGCCGGGCATCCCTGGAATGTCGAAATTCGGCATCCCGCCCTGATCCGCCACCTCGACCTCGATCTCCTTATCGTCAAGCTCGCCCTCGCGCAGCTTGCGGCGAAAGCTTTCCCGCGTCGCTTCCGACGCGCCCTTGCCGACCAGCGCATCGAGCACACGCAGCTCGGCCGCGAGATGGGCTTTGGCCTGCACGTCCTTGCGCTTCTTTTCGCGCAGCATCGCAATGCCGATCTCGACCAGATCGCGGATGATCTGCTCAACGTCGCGGCCGACATAGCCGACCTCAGTAAACTTCGTCGCCTCGATCTTGATGAAAGGCGCTTGGGCGAGCTTTGCGAGGCGGCGCGAAATTTCGGTCTTGCCGACGCCGGTGGGTCCGATCATCAGAATGTTCTTCGGCTGCACTTCTTCGCGCAGCCCTTCAGGCAATTGCTGCCGCCGCCAGCGGTTGCGCAGCGCAATGGCCACGGCGCGCTTGGCATCCTTCTGGCCGATGATGAAGCGGTCGAGTTCGGAAACGATTTCACGCGGCGAAAAACTGGTCATCACATTCACATTCCAGCGGGAGGCAAAAGGGCGGCGAAGGAGCGCGGCACGAGCCGCAACAAACTGTTTCGGATCGGACGCCAGCCGCTTCCAAGCGCGACGACGGCAGCGCCCAGAACAACCAGCGTGACGGCGGTGACGCCGAGCGCCGAAATATCCGTCTCGCGCACGAGTCGCGCCAGCGCATAGCCCACATAGGCAAGGCCCGAGACGAGCAGCGCGCGCCGGTCGATCAATATGGCGATGATGCCGAGCGCCGCGACGATGGCGATGACAATGCCCGCATCCCCGATGCCTTGCAGATCGCGCGCATTGCTACCTATCAGAAGGCCGATCAACGCATGCACGTTGAGCGGCGCGGCGAGAAGATGCAGCCAGAAGGCATTATCGGCGCGCAGCGTCCGGCGCGCCGGATCGCGCAAATCCTGCGACATGGCGGCGGCAAAAGTGCATAGCCCGGCGGCAAGCGCGAGAAGCGGAAACTGCGTCACCGTGAAGACCGGAAACGCATAGCTGAGCGCCGCAAAGAACATGGCGATAGCCGCAGCGGCAAGAACCGCAAGCGCGAAGGGCAAGCGAAAGCGCAGGTAGAAAATCAGCGCGGCGGCGAGCGCGCCCACCGTTCCCGCTGTAACCGACAGGCCAGAGCCTTGATGAAGGGCCGAGCTGAAAACGCCCTTCGTGAAGAGGCCGGCGAGAAGCGACACCGCAATCACCAGCGCAATGCTCGGCAACACAAGGCGGCGACGTCCGGTCAGAAACTCCGCAAGCAGCCAGGCAGTGACAAGCGCCGCGCCTGAGCCGACAAGCGGCAAGCCCGTCATCGGCCCGGCCAGCACGACGCCCGGCAGCAACATCGCAATGCCGATGGTCATGAAGATGTCGTGGAAACCACGCGCGAAATGAATGTTTTCCCCGCCCGCATCCGCCGCATCGCCAGCAAGAAAAGCATCAGCCGGATGCGCGGCCAGACGCGCCTCGGCAAATGCCGTCAGCGCCACCGCTTGCGATGGCGAGATGATCCCCGCATCGACCGCCGCGCCGACATCGGCCGGTGTGAGGTCAGGATTGGGCATCGAGAATTTCGACGGTGAGATTGTTGTTGGTATAGACGCAAATCTCGGCGGCGATCCCCAGCGCCTTGCGCGCGATCTGTTCGGCTGAAAGGTCCGTGTCGGCGAGCGCCCGCGCAGCGGCCAGCGCATAGTTGCCGCCAGAACCTATCCCGACGATCCCGCCTTCAGGCTCAAGCACGTCGCCATTGCCCGTCAGCACCAGGCTCACCTTGGCGTCCGCCACAATCATCAGGGCTTCGAGGCGGCGCAGATAGCGATCGGTTCGCCAGTCTTTCGCAAGCTCCACGCAGGCCCGCGTGAGCTGACCGGGATATTGCTCCAGCTTTGCCTCAAGCCGCTCGAAAAGCGTCATCGCGTCGGCGGTTGCGCCGGCAAATCCGGCAATCACATTGCCCGAGCCGAGCGGACGCACCTTGCGCGCATTGCCCTTCATGATCGTGTCGCCCATCGACACCTGCCCGTCGCCCACCACCACCACCTTGCCGCCTTTGCGCACGGTCAGAATCGTAGTGCCGTGCCATTGCACATAGGGGCCGGTTTTGGGATCGGACATGGAGTTTCGGTTCCGCGAGGTGAGAAGGCCCGTCTGGAATAGCGGGCAGGCATGGCTTTCATGTGGCGATTTTCAGGGAGAGGGTCAAGTCGGCTTTCAAACCTGATCAGGCATGAGGCCCCATCTTGTGCCTTGGCGCCTCGCCTCAACTATCCTCTGTTCTTTCTTCTTAATCGATTCAAAGACTTGTAAATAAAACCGAACCCCTCATCTTCCATCCGTGAAGTAGAGTCTGAGCATTCCTTAAGAAGACTGGTTAACGTCTTCTAAGTTCCTGCACTACAATATGATTTACCTATTGCGGGCACTGGACCGTCAAGATGCTGGCCCCCGCTGCGGGGCGCTGCTAAAACCCGCTACGGACAGGCTTTTTACGAGTGAAACCGATGGAAGAAGAGAGCGAAGGCCGCGTGGCCACAATCGAGCGCAAGACGAAAGAGACGGAGATTTTCGTTTCTCTCGATCTCGACGGCTCGGGTGACTATGACGTCGATACAGGTATCGGCTTCCTCGACCATATGCTCGAACAGCTTTCCCGCCACTCGCTGATCGACCTGAAGGTCCGCGCGGTAGGCGACCTGCACATCGATTTTCACCACACCACTGAAGATAGCGGCATCGTCATCGGCGACGCCGTGCGTCAGGCGCTTGGCGATTTCAAGGGTATCCGCCGCTACGCTTCGGTCATGATCCCGATGGATGAGACCTGCACGCGCGTCTCTATCGACGTCTCGCAGCGCCCCTATCTGATCTGGAAGGTCAATTTCACCAAGCCGAAAATCGGCGAGATGGATACCGAACTGTTCAAAGAGTGGTTCCAGGCATTCGCCCAAAATGCCGGGATCACGCTCCACATCGAAAACATGTATGGTGAGAACAATCACCATATCGTCGAGAGCTGCTTCAAGGGCCTCGCCCGCGCGCTCCGCGACGCCATCGCCCTCGATCCGCGCATGGCGGGCCGCATCCCCTCGACCAAGGGCAAGCTCGGAAGCTGAGATTTAGCCGAGCTTGCTGGTCTTTTCGCGGCTCTTGCCCTAGATAAAGGCCGAAAGCTCCTCTTCGGGGCGGCAAGGATCAGCTCCATGCGCATCTATACCGTGCACGAACTCGCCGGCGCGCCTGCCGATGGCAAGGGCATCATCTTCGTGCGCGAAGGTTTTTCCATTCCTGCGCTGGTCTTCACCGTCTTCTGGCTTGCGTTTCAGCGGCAATGGCTGGCGCTGGCCTTCTATGCGTCGGCGGCAATCCTGCTGGCGGCACTGGGCGAGTGGGCAGGCGTGCAACCCGAAATCCTGATGATCCTTTCGCTTGCCATGCAGCTTTTCCTCGGCGTCTCCGCCAATGACATCCGCCGCTGGACGCTGGAGCGCCAAGGCTACCGCGACATCGGCATCGCTGCGGGCCGGACGCTTGAAGAAGCCGAGCGCGATTTCTTCCGCCGCTGGACTGGTCCCGCTCTCATCGTCGCACCCACGCCCTCCGTCAGCGCTCCCGTCTGGCCGCATCGGCCCGAGGATCACCAGCCGCTTGGCCTCTTTCCGCGCGCGGGAGGCTGATCATGCAGCTTGTGGCGATCATTGATTACGGATCGGGCAATCTCCGCTCCGCCGCAAAAGCCTTTGAGCGCGCCGCGCGCGAGGCGGGCGTTGAAGCTCGCATCACCGTCACCGGCAATCCCAAAGAGGTGCGCGGCGCTGATCGCGTCGTCTTGCCGGGCGTCGGCGCCTTCGGCGATTGCCGCGCCGGTCTCGACGCGGTTGAAGGCATGATCGAGGCGCTGAACGAAACCGTGCGCCGCGATGCCAAGCCCTTCCTCGGTATCTGCGTTGGTATGCAATTGATGGCCGCGCGCGGCATCGAATATGGCGTCCATAAGGGCCTCGGCTGGATCGACGGCGAAGTGCGCGTCATCGAACCGCTCGACCCTGCGTTAAAGATCCCGCATATGGGCTGGAACACACTCGACGTGCTTCGGCCCCACCCGCTGCTCACCGGTATCCCAACCGGCGATGGCGGGCTGCATGCTTATTTCGTGCACTCCTATCAGCTCTATGCCGCCGCCGAGGCCGATGTCATCGCTCGCACCGATTATGCCGGTCCGATCACCGCGATGGTCGGCAAGGACAATATGGTCGGCACCCAGTTCCACCCCGAAAAGAGCCAGGCGCTCGGCCTCGCTCTTATCGGCAATTTTCTGAAGTGGCGTCCCTGATGATCCTGTTTCCAGCCATCGATCTTAAAGATGGAAAATGCGTCCGCCTCGTGCGCGGCTTGATGGAAGAGGCGACCGTCTTCAATGACGATCCGGCGGCGCAAGCGCGCGAATTCGTGGCGCAGGGATTTGGCTATCTGCATCTTGTCGATCTGAACGGCGCTTTCGAGGGCCGTCCCGTCAATGCACCCGCCGTCGATGCGATCCTGAAGGCGATTTCGATCCCCGTGCAATTGGGTGGCGGCATCCGCGATCTCGCCACCATCGAGACATGGCTTGGCAAAGGCATCGCCCGCGTCATCATCGGCACGGCGGCGGTGAAAAACCCCGCCCTCGTCATCGAAGCATGCAAAAAATTTCCAGGCCGCATCGCCGTCGGCCTCGACGCCAAGGATGGCCGCGTCGCGGTCGAAGGCTGGGCGGAAGTCTCCGATCTCACCGTGCTCGAAATGGCCCGGCGCTTCGAGGATGCAGGCGTCTCCGCCATCATCTATACCGACATCGCCCGCGACGGTGTGCTCGAAGGTTTGAACATCGAAGCGACCGTGGCGCTTGCCGATGCGATTTCAATTCCGGTCATCGCCAGCGGTGGGCTTTCTTCGATCGACGACATCCATCGTTTGATCGCCGCCAATTGCAAAGGCCTCGAAGGCGCGATCTCAGGTCGCGCACTTTACGATGGGCGCATCGACCCCGCCGCCGCTTTGCGTCTGCTGAAGGACGCCGCCTGATGTTGAAAGCTCGCGTCATTCCCTGTCTCGACGTGAAGGATGGGCGCGTCGTCAAAGGCGTCAACTTTGTCGATCTGCGCGATGCGGGCGATCCTGTCGAGGCCGCGCGCGCTTACGATGCGGCAGGCGCTGACGAGCTTTGCTTTCTCGACATCACCGCGAGCCATGAAGAGCGCGCGATTATTTTCGACGTTGTCGCGCGCACGGCGGAGCAATGCTTCATGCCGCTCACCGTCGGCGGCGGCGTTCGCACTGTCGAGGATGTGCGCAAGCTTCTGCTCGCGGGCGCCGACAAGGTTTCGATCAATACGGCGGCGGTGGACAATCCTGGTTTCGTGCGCGCGGCGGCGGAAAAATTCGGCAGCCAATGCATCGTCGTCGCCATCGACGCCAAGGAAGTCGCGTCCGGAAAATGGGAAATCTTCACCCATGGCGGGCGCAAGGCGACGGGCATCGCCGCAGTCGATTTTGCAAAGCAGGTAACCGAACTCGGCGCTGGCGAAATCCTTCTTACCTCCATGGATCGCGACGGCTCGAAGGCTGGCTATAACATCCCGCTCACACGTGCGGTTGCCGATGCGGTCCGCATCCCCGTCATCGCGTCAGGCGGCGTCGGCACGCTCGACGATCTGGTTGCAGGCATTAAAGAAGGCCATGCCAGCGCCGTTCTGGCCGCCTCGATTTTCCACTTCGGAACCTTCTCGGTCGGCGAGGCGAAGGCGCATATGGCGGCAGCAGGCATCCCAATGCGGCCCTGATATGAAACTGTCGCTGATCTGTCATATTTGCGTGGGCTCATAAACTCTGAGCAGAATATCCGCCCGACAGCCGAGACCCATTCGAACATGGACCGCAAGCCAGTGGATCGCGAGCCAGCAGATCGTGAGATTGAGCTGAAGCTTGAATGCGAGCCCGCTGCGCTGGATCGTCTGCGCCGCTCGCGCGCGCTCTCGCATCTGATGAAGGGCAAGGCGAGTGCGAAGGACTTGCGCTCGATCTATTTCGATACGGAAGATTTCATCCTGATGGAAAACGGCCTGGCCTTACGTGTGCGCGAGGTCGGAGCGACGCGCATCCAGACATTGAAGACGCGACCGCAGGGCGATGGCCCGGCCAGTGATCGCGGCGAATGGGAAGCCGTCCTCGGCCCTGAAAGCGTCGGGCCCGACCTCAATCGCCTGCCCGCCGATTTGCGCGACCGCATCCGCGCGCTTGCGGGCGAAGCGCAGATCTCGCCGCGCCTCGTCTCCGACATTCGCCGCATCGCACGCCGCCTGCACACCGAAAGCGGCAGCGAAGTTGAATTCGCCATCGACAGTGGCACCATATGCGCCAACGGTCGCACTCTTCCGATCAACGAACTTGAACTTGAATTGAAAAGCGGCGCGCCCGCCGATCTCTACCGCCTCGCGCTGGCGCTGGCCGATGTTGCACCGCTGCGTGTCGGCATGCGCAGCAAGGCCGAACGCGGTCACGCTCTGGCGACAGGCCAAGCACCTCTTCCCATGTATGCCGAAGCGGTCACGGTCCCACGCGACGCGACGGTGGAGGAGGCCTATGCGCTGATCCTGCGCCATTGCCTCGCTCACCTCCTTGGCAATGAGGCTGCCGCCTTCGAGGGCGCATCGTCGGAAGGCTTGCATCAGATGCGTGTTGCGCTGCGCCGCTTGCGCTCGGCCTTTATCGTCTTTGGCGGCCTGATACGAAACGCCGAAGTCGATGACATGGCTCACGAGGCGCGATGGTTGACGCGGACGATCGGTCATGCGCGCGATTGCGATGTTTTCTTTTCCGAAATCCTCGCCCCATCCCTCGCCGAAGACCCGCGCGACATTGGCCAGATCGCACTCAGCGCGGTGGCGGAAAAAGCGCAAGGCCAGGCGTGGGAAGCCGCCCGCGCCGCAATACGCTCCCCGCGCATGACGCGCTTCGTCTTGCGGCTGGCGCTCTATCTCGATGAGCGCGGCTGGCAATCGGTAAAGGACCACGATGGCCAAGCCTTGCGCGCGCCGGTCAAGGATTTCGCTACCCACGCGCTCGACAAGCGCCTGAAGAAAGTCATGAAACTTGGCCGCCACATCGAGAAACTTGATATCGATGGCCGCCACGAATTGCGCAAACGCCTGAAAAAACTGCGCTACACGTTGAACTTTTTCGCCGCGCTCTTTCCCTCCGCCTCCACCGCGCCCTACTTGCGCCGCCTGACAAAATTGCAGGATGTCTTCGGCGCGCTCAACGATTATGAAACGGCCCGCACTATCGTTAACGATCTTGAGCGCGCCCATCTCCGTCTCGCCGATCCGGCGGCGCGCCTCATCGCCTTTCATGAACGCCGCTCCCACAAGAAATGGCGCTCGGCGGTTAAAACCTGGCGGCGTTTCTGCGATCGACCGGCTTTCTGGCGCTGAAGCGACAAGGCATTGCGTGCATCATTTCTAAACAGCCGATCGAGACAATTTTCACGATCTGTTTAATTATATTTGAAGAGCTGCCCCATACCCTCTGCCTATCGAAATTTGTATGCGAGGACCTGTTCCTCACCGGAGGTGTTGATGTCCGAAGGCACAGGCCCAGCTCGTCCCGGCACCGCGAACAAGCGGCCCGACGCCATGCGCGACCCACAGGCGATCATCGGACGCCGCATCGGGCAGGAAGCGCTGGTCAAACTCTGCGAACTCAACAATCGCTATCTGAAAGGCGTGCCCAATGGCTGGTGCGTCGTGATGAAGGATTGCGATCTGTCGGGCCTCGATCTGCGCGGCCTCAATTTCTCCCACGCGCATTTCATCGCCTGCACGTTTGAGAATGCCGATCTCGAAGACGCCCGTTTCATCGGAGCCAATCTCTTCAGCGCCAATTTCGACGGCGCAAATCTGACGCGCACCGATTTCACGCAAGCCGATCTGCGCGGCGCCTGTTTTGAAAACGCCGAGCTTGCCGATGCGCGTCTCGACGGCGCCGATCTGCGCCGCGGTGTCGTCATCCGCGCCGATGGCATTCACAGCAATCGTGAAAACTCGAGTTTCCGCAACGCCAAGATGCGCGGCACCAAACTCGCCGAATGCAAGCTGCTGGGCGCAGACTTTGAGGGCGCGGCCTTGTCGGGCGTCAATCTCTACGGCGCCGATCTGCGCGGCGCGAATTTCGCCGGCGCGGAACTTACTGGCGTCGAACTCACCGGCGCAAATCTGTCGGATGCCGATTTCCGCCGCGCCATCATGGATGAGGACACGACCAGTCGCGGCGACATGATGCGGGCCACCAAGGCCCGCACCGCCCCCGGCCCCGAGCGTATGCAGAAGATGCTGGAGAGCCACATCATCTGGATTCAAACCAGCCAGCGCCAGGGCAGCCGCGCCGACTTCTCGAATATGGATCTCTCGCGCACGGATTTTTCGCGCGCCGTGCTCGCCAGCGCCCTCTTCAAGGGCGCGATCCTCGCCGATGTCAATTTCGAGAATGCGATCCTGGCCGCCGCCGACTTCCGCGACGCCATCCTGCTCCGTGCCAATCTGACCAATGCCGACCTGCGTGGTGCCGATCTGCGCGGCGCGAGCCTCAAGGATGCGCATCGCCAAGGCATGCGTATGGGCGAAATGGCCGGGCTAAATCTCGCGACTAAAACCTGAGTTTTCCGCCCTGTTTCAGGGCGGAGCCGCCACTAACGTCGCGTTTCCAGGCCCCAAAAGCAGATCGCGCCGAGCGTCTGGCATCCAAATCCCAAATCTGCTACGGAAAGCCGCCGGGACTGGCCTTTTATCGAGGTCGGCGAGCGGCGTTTCTCCCACGGGGATGCCCGCATGGCAGCCGACGCAACCGAGCTTGACCGTCTCTTTGAGGTGATCGTCTCCCGCAAAGGGGCCGACGCCTCATCGTCCTATACCGCCAAGCTGGTCGCTGGCGGCCCCGCTCTGTGCGCCCGCAAGTTTGGCGAAGAGGCGATCGAAACCGTCATCGCGGCGCTTGGCACCGATAAGCAGGCCGTCATCGCCGAAAGCGCCGATCTCCTTTATCACTGGCTGGTGATGTTGGCGGCGCTCGACGTTTCCCCCGCTTCGGTTTATGCCGAACTGGAACGTCGCGAGGGCCGCTCCGGCCTCGATGAAAAAGCATCGCGCAGCATCGGCGTGGAGACCAAGTCATGACGGCCACGACCGAACTCAAAGTCGATGACGGCGCGGTGGATACGGGCACCCTCTCGCCCTATCGCTATTTCACTGCCGCTGAATGGGGCGAGCTGCGCAAGGACACGCCTCTGCCGCTGACCCATGCCGAGCTTGAAGAACTGAAAGGTTTCGGCGAGCGCGTCTCGCTTGATGAAGTCAGCGAGATTTACCTGCCGCTCTCGCGCCTCATCAATCTCTATGTGCGCGAGATGCAGGAGCTTTACCGCGTCACCTCCGATTTCCTCGGCCGCGCGCAGGACAAGGTGCCCTATATCATCGGCATCGCCGGATCGGTCGCTGTCGGCAAGAGCACCTCGGCGCGTATCATGCGCACTTTGCTCGCGCGTTGGCCGAACCACCCCAAGGTCGATCTCCTCACGACCGACGGTTTCCTCTTTCCAAACCGCACCCTCGAAGAGCGCGCCCTGATGGGCCGCAAAGGCTTTCCCGAAAGTTTCGACGCGCGCCGCCTGATCCAGTTTCTTTCAGACGTGAAGGCCGGCATGCGCAACGTCGAAGCGCCGGTCTATTCGCATTTCACCTATGACATCGTGCCCGGCGAAACGGTCACCGTCGATCAGCCAGACATTCTGATCGTCGAAGGCCTCAACGTGTTGCAGCCCTGGAAGCCCGCCGAAGGCGAAGCGCCGCAGCCCTTCGTCTCCGACTTTTTCGACTTCTCGATCTATCTCGATGCCGATGAAACCGACATTCGCCGCTGGTATATCGACCGTTTTCTGAGCCTGCGCTCGACCTCGTTCAAGGACCCGGCCGCTTATTTTCACCGCTATTCGAATTTGAGCGACGAAGAGGCGGTCGAAACGGCGGATGCGATCTGGACCTCGATCAACCTCGCCAACCTGCATCGAAACATCCTGCCGACACGCCAGCGCGCGGATGCGATCCTGCGCAAGGGCGAAAACCATCGCATCCGCGAAGTGGCGCTCAGGAAGCTCTAGAGCCTTTCCATCCGTCATTGCGAGACGCCGAAGCGGCGTGGCAATCCAGTCTGCGCGGCGAAGGGGTAGATGGCCCTCGCCTCAGAGCCCCTGCGCTTTCGCAAGCTCGCTGAGTGACACCAGCGGCCTCGGCCCGTAATGCGAAATGATTTCCGCCGCCGCCATCGCGCCGAGCTTGCCGCAATGGACGGGCGTATAGCCGCGCGCTAACCCGAACAGAAACCCCGCCGCGAAGAGATCGCCCGCTCCGGTCGTATCGACGATCTTCTCGACCTTGTCGGCGGCCACTTTATGCACTTCGCCATTGGCGACGATAACCGCGCCCTGCTCCGAGCGCGTCAGCGCTGCGAATTTGCAGTCGCGCTTCACCTGCGCCAGAGCCTCATCGAAACTCTCGACTTCATAGAGCGACAGAATTTCCGTTTCATTGGCAAAGAGCAGATCGACTTCTTCCCTGGCGAGCTTGCGGAACTCGTCGCGATACCGAGCGACGCAGAAGGAATCCGACAATGTCAGCGAGACGATGCGCCCCGCGTCGCGTGCAACTTTAGCTGCCTTGAGGAACGCCTGCTTCGCGCCAGGCTGATCCCAGAGATAGCCTTCCATATAGGTCGCAAAGGATGCCTTGATCACGTCTTCGTCAATGTCGTCAGGCGTCAGGCCCTGCGCCGCGCCCAGAAACGTGCTCATGCTGCGCTGCGCATCGGGTGTCACGAGGATCAAGCAGCGGCCCGTCGGCGCGCCGTCTTTGGCGACAGGCGAGGGAAAGCTCACACCCAGCGTCTTGATGTCATGCTGGAAGACCTGACCGAGCTGATCGTCCTTCACCTTGCCGAAGAACGCACCCTTGCCGCCGAGCGAAGCAAGCCCCGCAATCGTATTGGCGCAGGAGCCGCCCGACATCTCGACCGCCTCGCCCATGCGCCCATAAAGTTCATCGGCGCGAGCATCGTCGATAAGCGTCATGCCGCCTTTCTGGATGCCGTTATCGCCGAGAAACTTATCGTCGGCATTGGCGATCACATCCACCAGCGCATTGCCGATACCGGCGACGTCGAATTTGATTTCGGCCATGGAATCTCTACTTCTCGAAAGGCTGGGGGTGAAAAGACCGGGAAGGGAAAATCGGGGAAATTGAGGCGCGAGTATAGGCATTCGCACCGCCGCGACAATTGGATAAGCTCAAGAGCCATACAGCTTCGGGTTCTCCCATGATTTCAGATGCCTCACGCGCTCTCGCCCAGATTTTCTCGCCGCCCTTTCGCCGTGTCCTCTGGCTGTCATTGCTCACCACCATCATCGTTCTCGCTCTGTTCGGCGCTGGCGCGCAATGGGCCCTGAACTCCCTGCCGCAATTTGGCGCCGCATGGCTCGACACGACATTGGAATGGGTGGCGCGTTTCTTCGCCGTGGTGGTGCTGATCCCGCTCGTTCATCCGGTCATTTCGCTTGTCGCGGGTTTTTTTCTGGAGCGCATCGCCGCCCGCGTCGAGGCTGAGGATTATCCCGCCGCCGCGCCGGGTCGTGACCAGCCTTTTTTTCAATCGCTGCTGATCGCCATCCGCTTCACGCTTGTGCTGATCTTCGTCAACGTGATCGCACTGCCCTTCTATCTGGTGCCGGGGCTTAACCTCGCGCTCTTCTGGATCGTCAACGGCTACCTGCTTGGCCGCGAATATTTTGAACTCGTCGCGCTGCGCCATCTCGATTTCGCCAGCGCCAGGACGTTGCGCCGCGGTCATGGTCTTCGCATCTTCATCAGCGGTGTCGTCATCGCTGCTTTCGCGACCGTGCCCTTTCTCAATCTGCTGACGCCGCTCTTTGCGACAGCCTTCATGGTTCACACCTCCAAAAGGATCGGCCTCGCATGATTGCGTCTTTCCGGCTCGCGCCCGTTCTTCTCGGCCTCATGTTTCTGGGCGGCTGCGCAGGCGGCGGCCATACAGGGTCGAGCGGCATCACGGAAGGCAAGATCGCTTTCGTGGAACCTGCATCCACCATCGGCAGCGGCCCGCTGACGCCACAAAGCCTTCTGGGCGTCGCGCCTTCGGCCCTCACCGCGCGCCTCGGTGAACCTGCCTTCAAGCGCACGGAGCCGGGTGCTGAAGTCTGGCAATATGGCGGCAATGCCTGCGCGCTCTTTGTCTATTTCTACAAGACCAGTGGCGGCGCGCTCTCCTCCGCCTATGTCGATGCGCGCCGCAATGCAGGCGGCGCGGCGGACGCATCTTCCTGCCTTGCTGAAGTCTCTGCCAAGCGCTCCACGCCCGTTTCCTGATCTAGATCAGGACCGTCTTCGCCTTGTATTTGCAGAGATCGGCGACGATGCATGTGGGGCAAAGCGGCTTTCGCGCAATGCACGTATAGCGCCCGTGCAGGATCAGCCAGTGATGCGCGTGCAGCATGTATTTGTCCGGCACGACTTTCATCAACTGCTTTTCAACGGCCAGCACATCCTTGCCGGGCGCGAGGCCGGTGCGATTGCCGATACGAAAAATATGTGTGTCCACCGCAATGGTCGGTTCGCCAAAGGCGACGTTGCGCACCACATTGGCCGTCTTGCGCCCAACGCCGGGTAGCGCCTCAAGCTCGGCTTGTGTTCGCGGCACCTCGCCGCCATGGTTTTCAATCAGCAGCCGCGAAAGCGCGATGACGTTCTTGGCCTTGTTGCGATAGAGCCCGATGGTCTTGATATGGTCGGTGAGCTTTCCCTCGCCGAGCTTCACCATCTTTTGTGGCGTATCGGCAATCTTGAAGAGCTTCTCCGTCGCCTTGTTGACGCCCTTGTCGGTCGCCTGCGCCGAAAGCACCACGGCGACCAGCAGCGTATAGACGTTCACATATTGCAGCTCCGTCTGCGGCTCGGGGAGAGCGGCGGAGAGGCGTGCAAAAAATTCTTCGATTTCGGGCTTTTTCATTCGCATGGCGGGTGAAACATGCGCGGCTTCGCTTGCTCAGGCAAGGGGGCTTGGCGGCGGCCCCGTGGAGTTTTAATCTCATAAGCATGGACCGCATGCCCGCGACCACACCTGCCGGAAAGCTCGACGGCCCTCTGCGTTTCAATGCAGTGGTGACGCCGCATCGCTCTTTGAGCCGCAAAGGCTTCGTGATCGTGATGTCGCTGATGATCGCCACGAACTTCATGGCGGGCATGATTTTCCTGCTGGAAGGCGCATGGCCGATTTTCGGCTTTTGCGTCCTCGATGTAGTGCTGATCTGGTGGGCCTTCCGCGCCAATTACCGCGCCGCCCGCGCCTATGAAACGGTGCAGCTATCCGACAGCGAACTCCGCATCAATCGCGTCGATCAGCGCGGACGCGCGCAGGCTTTCAGTTTTCAGCCCTATTGGGTGCGTCTCGACCTCGTCGAAAATCCAGACGAGTCCACCAATCTTTATGTACGCTCGCATGGCAAAAGCCTCGAACTGGCGCATGTCCTCTCGCCGCCCGAGCGCCTGCAATTCGCTCATGCGCTGCAAGCCGCGCTACGAAAACTGAAAAATTAGATAGTCGTCATTGCGAGCGCAGCGAAGCAATCCGGTCTTCGCCAAGCTCGGCAACGAGCCTCACTCAATGCGCCTCGCGCTCGATCAGCATGTCCTTGCTGAGCACATTGCCCTTATCATCGAGCTTGTAAACGATGGGCGCGCCGGTCGCGATATTGACCTCGAGAATTTCTTCTTGCGACAGCTTGTCGAGCACCATGACGAGCGCACGCAGGCTATTGCCATGCGCCGCGACCAGCACCCGCTCACCCTTCAGCACGCGCGGCAAAATTTCGCGCTCGTAATAAGGCAGCACACGCGCCGCCGTGTCCTTCAGGCTTTCGCCGGCAGGCGGCGGAATGTCATAGGAGCGGCGCCATATGTGAACCTGCTCCTCGCCCCATTTCTTGCGGGCATCATCCTTGTTGAGACCGGAGAGATCGCCATAGTCGCGCTCGTTCAACGCCTGATCCTTGATCACCGGCAAATCGGGCTGGCCGATCGCCTCAAGGATCAGCCGATTGGTCTCCTGCGCGCGCGTCAGCAGCGACGTATAGGCGACGTCGAAGCGATAGCCCGCCTTCTTCAGCGCCTCGCCCGCCTCGCGGCCTTCCGCAACGCCCTTCACGGTCAGCGCAGGGTCGCGCCAGCCGGTGAAAAGATTCTTCTCGTTCCATTCGCTTTGCCCGTGACGGACGAGAACAAGCAGGTTCGACAAGATGAAACTCCCTTACTCTGTAAACAGATCAGTTTAGACCGAGCACATCGGCCATGTTGAAAAGACCAGGGCCCTTGTTTTTAGCCCAAAGGCTCGCACGGATCGCGCCGCGCGCAAAGATCGCGCGGTCTTCCGCAATATGGCCAAGTGTGATGCGTTCCGAAGCGCCCGCAAAAATCACCTCATGGTCGCCGATGACGCTACCGCCGCGCAAGCTCGCAAAACCGATGGCGCCGTCCGCCCTTGCGCCGGTCAGCCCGTCGCGCCCGCGCTCGGAATGGTCCTTCAGTGAAATGCCCCGCCCTTCCGCCGCCGCCTCACCCAGAAGAAGCGCCGTGCCCGATGGCGCATCGACCTTGTGGCGATGATGCATTTCGACGATCTCTATATCCCAGCTTGGATCAAGCGCCTTGGCCGCTTGGCGCACCAGCGCCGCGAGGAGATTGACGCCAAGGCTCATATTGCCCGCCTTGACGATGGTGGCATGGCGCGCGGCTGCGGCAATGCGCTCTTCGTCGGCATCCGAAAATCCCGTCGTCCCGATCACATGCACAATGCGCGCTTGCGCCGCGAGGCCCGCAAATTCGACGCTCGCCGCAGGCACGGTAAAGTCGATCAGCGCATCGGCATCCTTGATCACGCTGAGCGCATCGTCGCTGGCAAGAATGCCGAGCGGTTCGGCAAGCCCCGCCAGAACCCCGAGATCGCTGCCGATATGGGGCGAGCCTTTGGCTTCGATGCCGCCGCAAACCACAGCGCCGGGCGTCTCCTGGATGAGCTTTATGAGCGTGCGGCCCATCCGGCCCGCTGCGCCCGTCACTGCGATTTTCACATCCGCGCCCATGTTGGGGCTCCCTGATTTCAAGTCTGCGGTATAGCAGCCACACCGCGCGGCGTAAATGCGGAGCCTCCTCGACGCAAAAAGCGTGGGCCTCACCCGCGAAAGATAAAAAACGCTCCCGCCGCGATCAGTGCAAAACCGATGGCATAATTCCACGTCATCGGCTGGCCGAGATAGAAAGTCGAAAACCCGGCAAAGACGATCAGCGTAATGATTTCCTGGATCGTCTTCAGTTGTGCCGCCGAATAAACCTCCACGCCGATGCGGTTTGCAGGCACCGCAAGACAATATTCAAAAAACGCCAGCGCCCAGCTAATCGCAATGACTGTGACGATCGGCACACCCTTATATTTGAGGTGCCAATACCAGGCCGTCGTCATGAAAAGATTGGAAAGAGCCAGAAGGCCAATAGGCAGGAGATAAGGCTGCATGCGCGTGACGCCTTGGATGCGGCGAATGAGAGCTGGAGCTTATGGCAAGGAAGGCGGGGAACGCGAGGGGGCAAGGCACCTTCTACGCCCCTCTCCCTCCGGGAGAGGGAGGGATCCATTGCAAAGCAATGGGAGGGTGAGGGTCTTGAGCGCCGAAATATGGAAAGAGGGAAGACCCTCACCCAACCCTCTCCCAAGGGGGGAGAGCTAGAGAGTGCCTACGCCTGAAACCCGTCCCAGAATTCCTTCACCCGCGCGAAGAAACCGGAGCTTTCCGGGTTCGTATCCTTGCTCGACGCGGCCTCGAATTCCTTCAACAGTTCTTTCTGCTTCTTCGAAAGTTTGATCGGCGTCTCGACGGTGGTTTGAATATAAAGATCGCCGATCTCGCGCGAGCTGAGCACCGGCATGCCCTTGTCCTTCAGCCGGAACTGCTTGCCGGTCTGCGTCCCTTCAGGAATTTTCAGCTTCACGCGCTTGCCGTTCAAGGTCGGCACCTCTATCTCGCCGCCAAGCGAGGCCGCCGTCATCGAAATCGGCACGCGGCAGAAAAGATCGGCCCCGTCGCGTTGGAAAATCGGATGGGGGCGCAATGACAGAAAAATATAAAGATCGCCCGCAGGCCCGCCGCGCATTCCTGCTTCGCCCTCGCCCGAAAGACGAATGCGTGTTCCGTCTTCGACGCCGGCCGGAATATTGACGCTGAGCGTGCGTTCTTTTTCAACGCGCCCCGCGCCGTGGCAAACCTTGCACGGCTTCTCGATGATCTGGCCGCGCCCGTGACAGGTCGGGCAAGTGCGCTCGATGGTGAAGAAGCCTTGCGAGGCGCGCACCTTGCCATGGCCCGCACAGGTCGTGCAGGTCACGGGCTTGGACCCCGGCTCCGCGCCCGAGCCTTCGCAGGCGTCGCAAGCAACCGATGACGGTACGCGCACTTGCGCCTTCTTGCCCTCAAAGGCTTCTTCGAGGTCGATCTCCATATTGTAGCGAAGGTCCTGGCCGCGCGTGCGCCCGCCATCCGAGCGTCGCCCGCCGCGTCCACCCATGAACTCGCCGAAGAGATCGTCGAAAATCCCCGACATCGACGCGCCGAAATCGCCGCCAAAGCCCGGATGCTGGCCGCGCCCGCCACCGCCCTCAAACGCCGCATGGCCGAACTGGTCGTAGGCCGCGCGCGATTGCTCGTCCTTCAGCACGTCATAGGCTTCGTTGAGTTCCTTGAATTTCTTCTCAGCCTCGGCGTCTCCCGGATTGCGGTCGGGGTGAAGCTGCTTTGCCTGATGGCGATAGGCCTTCTTCATCTCATCCGCATTCGCATTGCGGGTGACGCCAAGCACATCGTAAAAATCGCGTTTGGACATGGGCCTATCGTCTTGTCATGGACAGGCGCCCCGGTAAGCCGAAGCTCGCCGGGGCGCTGTTATGCGTTGTGGAAATTTGCGTCATGAGATCGCGCGCCTCAGGCGTCCGAACCTCGGTCCCGCTTGGCGTCGTCAACTTCTTCGAAGTCGGCATCGACGACATTGTCCGTTTCCGCGCCGTCAGCCGAGGCATCCGCCTTGGCAGCACTTTCCTGCGTCGCCTTGTAGATGGCTTCGCCGAGCTTCATCGCAGTCTGCATCAGCGCTGCCGTCTTCGTCTTGACGTCTTCGGCAGAGCCGTCCTTCAGAGCGGTCTTCAGCTCTTCGACACCAGCCTCGATCTCCGCCTTCACATCGGCAGGCACCGCGTCGGCATGTTCGGCAAGCGACTTCTCGGTCGAGTTGATAAGCGCATCGGCGTGATTGCGCGCATCCACTTCCTCGCGCTTCTTCTTGTCTTCCTCGGCGTGAGCTTCGGCGTCCTTCACCATCTGCTCGATGTCTTTTTCAGACAGACCGCCCGAGGCTTCGATGCGGATCGTCTGTTCTTTGTTGGTGGCCTTGTCCTTGGCCGCAACGTTGACGATGCCGTTGGCGTCAATGTCGAACGTAACCTCGATCTGCGGCACGCCGCGCGGAGCGGGCGGAATGCCGAGCAAGTCGAACTGGCCGAGGATCTTGTTGTCGGCCGCCATTTCGCGCTCGCCCTGGAAGACGCGGATCGTCACCGCGTTCTGATTGTCGTCGGCGGTCGAGAAGGTCTGGCTCTTCTTGGTCGGGATCGTCGTGTTGCGGTCGATGAGGCGCGTGAACACGCCGCCCAGCGTTTCGATGCCGAGCGACAGCGGCGTCACGTCGAGCAGCAGCACGTCCTTGACGTCGCCCTGTAGCACGCCCGCCTGAATGGCCGCGCCCATGGCAACGACTTCATCGGGATTGACCGACTTGTTCGGCTCTTTGCCGAAGAACTGCTTCACGACTTCCTGAATCTTCGGCATGCGGATCTGGCCGCCGACGAGAACCACTTCGTCGATCTGCGCTGCCGTCACGCCCGCATCCTTCAGCGCCTTCTTGCAAGGCTCGATGGTGCGCTGGATGAGATCATCGACAAGCGCTTCGAGC
>CAZLLB010000044.1:0-18092 GCA_964560165.1 uncultured Parvibaculum sp.
CACCACGAATGAAGTGGAAATAGCGCAATCGATAGAGAGGCTGATTGCATCGCCGCTCAAAGAGGGCCTGCCGCCGCTCATCATTGCCGACGCAGCCGTGCCGATACGGCTGCGGGGGCGGGAAGGCCGCTATCGCATCACCCTTGAAGGTGGGGCGATCATTGACGGTGTGGCGATCGACGCGGGTGATGGATACCGAGAACTGCCGGGCGTGACCGAGATCGGTTATCACGCGCTCACTTTCAATGGGCACGAAACGGTTCTGGCGGTCGCGCCGCCGCGCTGCTTCGGCATAAGCGACATCGACGCCTCGCCATCGCCGAGGCTCTGGGGCCTCGCCTCGCCGGTCTATGCGCTGCGGCGAAAGGGCGATGGCGGCATCGGCGATTTCGGCGGCTTGTCCGAACACCTTGTCGCGGCGGCTGCACAAGGCGCTGATGCCTATGCGATCAATCCGGTACATGCGCTTTTCACAGCAGCGCCGGACCGCTTCAGCCCCTATGCGCCGTCGAACCGCGCGCTTCTGAACCCGCTCCATGCCGACGCGCAAATTATTGCCGATCTGGATTTAGTCGCACGCGTCGCCGGTGAATTCGCGATGGAATTCGATGAACTGGAAGCACTCGATCTGATCGACTGGCCGAGGGCGAGCCGCGCCAAATTGCGTTTTCTGCGCAAGCTATTTGACGCGTTCAGTGAAGGCGGCAGGCAAGAGAAAGACTTCAACGCCTTTCGCAAGGAAGGGGGCCGAGCGCTGGAAGATCATGCTCGCTTCGAAGCCATTCAGGAGGTGCTCCTGCCGCGCGACCCGTTGAACGACAACTGGCGCAACTGGCCCGAAAACTTGCGCGATCCCGATGGGCAGGCGGTGGCGGATTTTGCGGCGGCCCATGCCGACGATGTGTCGTTTTACATCTTTCTGCAATGGCTCGCGGATCGGAGCCTCGCCGCAGCGCAGAAGGCAGGCCGCGACGCGGGCATGAAGATCGGCCTGATCACCGATCTTGCCGTCGGCGCGACGGCTGATGGCAGCTACGCCTGGAGCCGCCAATCTGAAATGCTCTCCAGCCTGTCCATCGGCGCGCCGCCGGATATTTTCAACATGCGTGGGCAATCCTGGGGCATAGCGCCTTTCTCGCCCCATGCCTTGCGCGACAGCGGCTATCACGCCTTTCTGGAGGCGCTACGGGTGACGATGAAACATGCGGGCGGCATTCGCATCGATCACGCGATGGGCCTCGCGCGACTGTGGGTGCTGGCTGAAAATACTTCGCCGAAAGAAGGTACTTATCTCGATTACCCGGCGTCCGATCTCTTTCGGCTGATCGCACTCGAATCCTGGCGCAATCGTACCATCGTCATCGGTGAAGACCTAGGAACGGTGCCGCCAGGATTTCGCCAGACGCTGCGCGAGAACGGTATTCTCGGCACCGAGGTCATGTGGTTTGAGCGTGACGCAAGCGGCTTTTTTTCGCCCTACATCTACTCGCTTCGCGCCATGGCGACGACGACGACGCATGATCTGCCAACCATAGCGGGCTGGTGGCGAGGTAGCGATATTGCCGACCGCGAGGGAGCGGGCGTTCTCGACGCCGACAACGCAGCGCGTGAAGTGGAGGCGCGCGAGAGTGACCGCGCCGCGCTGTGGCGGACATTCGTTGCTTGCGACGCGGCGGGTGAGCCTTGCCCGGCCTGGACTGACAGTGACAGGGTAGCGGATGCCGCGAGCATCTTCGTTGCCAAGACGCCGTCGCCTCTTGTCATATTGCCGCTTGTGGATGCGCTGGCATTGCCTGAGCAAGCCAATATGCCGGGAACGGTCGATGAGTTCCCCAACTGGCGCCGGCGACTGCCCGGCACGGCGGAGGAGGTTTTAAGCGATCCCCGCTTGCGGGAACGGCTCGCGGCGCTGGCTCGAAATCGTCCGGCCAAAATCCCCTGACCAGACCGCGCCTCAAGTTCGTTCTCTCCCGGGGAATTACTCCCGCTTCCCGGCGTTTCTTATCTGTGTTCTGCTGGTTGTCGGCTGGGCGCTCAGCAGCCCTGTTTTTCATTATTCCGAAACCTGGCAACTGGTCATCAACACCGGAACGACGATCATCACGTTTCTGATGGTATTCCTTATACAGAATACATAGAACAGGGGCGGTGCTGCCCTGCAGACGAAGCTTGATGAACTCATTCGCTCCTCCAGCGCCGAAGACGAGTTTATGGGCATCGAGAGCCTCGCCGACAAGGAGCTGGCTGAACTTCACGCACGTTGCGAAGCAGCCGTGAAGCGCAGTCAGGCTCTGCTGGAAAAGGCGGCGGCGGAACGGAGAACCCGGACAAGAAAATCGACCTGAGCGGCACTATCGGCGACCGGCATCTGCCGATACGAGCCTGGCCTGCTGTTTCTGCCGCTCTCGAGCCTCCATAAGGCCGCCGATCAGGACCAGAACGACCAGCGCCATGAAGGCAATATCTGCGAGCTTCATCATCGATGCCTCCTGTCTCTCGGGAGGGCAAGCCGCCGCCCGCAATGACATCGGCATCAGTCTGGTCTTTTGACCTTGAACGAGACCTGAATGGAAAATGGCAAAAATCTGGCATCGACGCTGATTTTGACTCCGGGCATGTTATGGCTGACGCTCTCGCATCTCCAAGCATCGAAGAAAAGCCATGTCCGATCAGTCCACTACCCGGAAACCTAAAAACGCCGTCGTCATTCTGCTCGATAGTCTCAATCGGCATATGCTCGGGAGTTATGGCGGCGCAGAGTTCGCAACGCCCAATCTCGATCGCTTCGCCGCGCGCGCGACGCGCTTCACCAAGCACTACACGGGCTCCTTGCCTTGTATGCCTGCGCGGCACGACATTTTATGCGGCGCGCTGGATTTCCTGTGGAAACCATGGGGATCGGTCGAGCTGTGGGAAGACGCAATCACCTATGAGTTGCGCAAGGCTGGTGTCGTCACGCAGCTTATCTCCGACCATCCGCATCTGTTTGAAACGGGCGGCGAGAATTTTCACGTCGATTTTTCAGCCTGGGATTATCAGCGTGGCCATGAGGGCGACGCCTGGAAGACGCAGCCCGACCCAAGCTGGACGGGTGCGCCCGATTCGTTCCGCCCCAATATGCCTTATGACAACTCGCGCGGTTACTTTCGCGGCGAAGAAGATTTTCCGGGGCCTCGCACCATGGGCGCGGCGGCGAAATGGATCGACGACAATGCGGGCCATCACGATCGCTTCATGTTGTTCGTCGATGAATTCGATCCGCATGAGCCCTTCGATACGCCCGAGCCCTATGCCTCAATGTATGACAAGGACTGGGAAGGCCCGCACATCATCTGGCCGCCTTATATGAAAGGCGCGCTGGAAAAAGGCGTGCTGACCGAGAAGCAGGCGCACCAGATTCGCGCCAGCTATGGCGGCAAGCTCACCATGATCGATCATTGGTTCGGCAAGATCATGGACGCGCTCGACCGCAAGGGGTTGTGGGAAGACACGCTGGTCATTCTCTGCACCGACCACGGGCACTATCTCGGCGAAAAGGATATCTGGGGCAAACCCGGTGTGCCGATCTATCAAACGCTCGGCCATATTCCGCTGCTGATCGCCCATCCCGGCATCGCGCCCGGCACATGCGATGCGCTGACGACGAGTGTCGATCTTTTTGCGACGCTGGCGGATGTCTTCGGCGTCACGGTGCGCCAGCGTACGCATGGGCACTCGCTGCTGCCGCTATTGCACAAGCAGGCTTCGAGCGTCCGCGATTGGCTGCTCACCGGCGTCTGGGGCCGCGAGGTGCATTTCGTGGATGGGCGCTATAAATATGCGCGCGGGCCCAAGGCCGCCAATGCGCCGCTCACCATGCTGTCGAACCGCTGGTCCACCATGCCCACGCATCATCTAACGCGCGAGCAGGAGCTGCCCTTTCCCGATGATCGCGCCTTTCTCGATCATATGCCGGGCAGCACCATCCCGGTGATCCGTCAGGATTGGCAGGAAGGCGACAAGGTGCCGTTCTGGGCCTTCACGCGCTTCACCGGCCATCATCTTTACGATCTGGAAGAAGACGCGGGCGAGAACCGCAATCTCGCGGGCACACCCATCGAGAAAGACCTCGCCGAACGGCTGCGTGTCGCTCTTCAGGAGCTCGATGCGCCCGATAGCCAGTTCGCGCGTCTGGGTTTTGCCTAGAGCCAATCGGGCAAATCCTGCTGCCGGAACGGCAGAGGCTCGCTGAAGAAATAGCGTCCGTCATCGCTTTTGGTGTCGTCGGGGACGATGTCGTTGGTGTTCCATGAGATGAATAGCGCCACGACCCATTGCGTTGTGTGCGAATAGCCGTAGTCGGGCCGCGCGGCGGCGAGCAGCGCGCCAGTTCGCGCGTCATAGCCGAAAGCTGCGAACTTGGCGACGCCCTGCCGCTCTTGCTTCTTGAAGAGGGCAATTTCGGGAAAGGTCAGATTGCCCGCCGCCGGAATTGGAATGTTGAATTCCGGGATGCCGACAATGGCGCTGCTCTCGTCGATGGAAAGCGCCCCCGAACTGACCTCGACGACGGCGTCGGCCTGATCGCGGTCGAGGACGAGGCGTCCGCCGCGCCGGAGCAATTCGGCCTTGATGGCGCTGACTGCATATTTGCCGTCGGTGCCGTCAAAATTGGATGTGTCGATATAGAGCTTCTTGTCCCGCGGCATTTGCAGCGCAAGGTTTTTCGCCGCCCTGTCGGCCGCCGTTGAAATCAGAAGTTGTTCGGTCGCGGTGCGCACCGGCGAGGAACTGCGTTCGGTCGTGCAGCCGACAAGTGCGAAAAAGGCAACGCAACCGGCAACGGCGAGTTTCTGGGTCAGCATGAAGTCTCCGGCCGCACATTATCCCCGCCCGATCGCGATTCTAGGGATTCCGTCCGCGAGTACAAACGCAGCGGCGCTCTTTGAGGCAAGTAATCCTCAGTCCTCCCAAACCGCTGAAACTATGCCCGTGAATTGGCGCATCAGCGCGGCAAAGCGAGGACAGAAATATGGCGACGATCTTGAACGGTGTGACGGCGAATGGCAGCTCTGCTCTCATCGAGTGGACAGGCGGAACGGGGACGTTTTGGGCATGGGGCACGTTTGGCGGCGCGACGGTGACGCTGGAAGCAAGTCCCGACGGTGCGCATTGGATCGCGGTCGGCTCTGCGGTGTCCTTCATAGAGGACGGCATAGGTGCTTTTTCGCTGTCGCCGTGCAAGCTGCGTGCGACGGTCTCGGGCGCGACAGGCAGCACGAATATATTCGCCTCTGCCTGAGGCTGGTTCTTCGCGCCGCCACCGGAGTATGATGGCGGCGCGAAGGCAAAAGCGGGGGCTTCAGTGCAAGGTGTATTGATCGTGATTGGCGGCGTTTTTCTCGCCGCGATGTTCCTCGTGCTCTATGTCCGCGCGAGTGTGGCCGAGCGGCGCGCCGAAGAGCTGCAAAAGGAACTGGACGAATTGCGTCGCAGCTAGATCTCTATGATCCGCGAGCCGTCCGCCTCGATATGGGGACGAATATCGTCAAAGAGCTTGCCCTGCCGGTAGAAGGGCACTCGCGGAAACGCGTGATGGACAAGATGATAAGACTGCCACAGATCAAACGGGCGCAGCAGCGCGCCTTTGATACCGTGAAACACATAAGTCGTGCTGTTGTCGGTTCGCCCTTTGCCAGCGCGCGGGAAATGTGGAAACCAGACGAACATCATGCCCATCAGAAAAATATTCATGTATCCGGCAAGCGGCCACAGCACGAGCATCTTGTAGTTGCCGGTTGTCGCCCATAACCCCGCGCTGATGGTGAGCGAAATCACCCAGGTCATCACGATCCAGAAAAAAGCAAAGCGTCCGCCGCGCACTTTGTCATAGGCGCGAGAGTGGACGTAGAAATAGAGATAGTGCTGGGGGATCGTCGCGGCGCGGAACACGACGGCAAAAGGATTGGTACCCTTGACCCATTCGTCCGGATCCAGCTCACCATTATTGACATGAGCGTGATGCCAGACATGCAGATCGCCCCAGCCGCGATAGGGAACGAGATTGATCGAGCCGCAGAGCCAGCCTAGCGCCGTGTTGAGCCAAGCGGAACGGCCGTGCCCGATATTGCCGTGCGAGGCTTCGTGCATCGTCGCGAAGATGAAGAACATGAAATACATATTGGCGAGAAACGAGAGCCATAGCGGCGCGCGCCCGGTCCATCCGGCCCATGTCGATACGGCGATCACCGAAAGGCCAAATATGGTCCAGGCGATCGTTGTCCAGTCGATGCCGGTCTTCACATGACGACGCGCGATCTCGACCGCCTTGGCGGGCGAGAGGGACTCGGTGCGCTCGCCGATTGGCGTGACAGCGTTCATCGCGTGAAGCCTCGTCCGCTCGCGTGGAATATGCCGCTGCAATCTAGTCCGAAAGCGGCATATTTGCCAATCGAGGCGGGCACCGCTTAGCGCTTGCCCGAAAACGGATGGGTGCTCGACAGCCCGCCATCGACGGCCATCGCCTGTCCGTTGACATAGGAGGCATCGTCGCTGGCGAGAAACAGCGCCATCTGGGCGATTTCTTCGGGTACGCCATTGCGCTTCAGCGGATTGAGCTGGCCGATCTTGCCCTCGGTGCCGCGCGCCCGTGCGCCGTCGAAAATCGGCTTGGTCATGCCGGTTTCGATGAGGCCGGGGCAGATCGCATTGACGCGGACGCCGGTGCCGTAAAAGGCATTCGCCGTCGTCTGCACAAGGCTGATGACGCCTGCCTTGCTGGCGCTATAGGGCGAGCCGCCCGCATTGGCTCGCAGGCCCGCGACCGAGGCCGTGCAGACGATGGAGCCGTGACCCTGTTTGATCATGTGGGGGCTGGCATGTTTGATCGCGAGGAACGGGCCGATAAGGTTGATGCGCAGGATTTCGGTCCAGTAATCCACCGTTTGTTCATGGAAGGGCACCATGCCGCCACTGATGCCGGCATTGGCATAGACGACGTCGAGCCCGCCATATTCCTTCAGGCAATGGTCGATCATGCCTTTGACCGCAACCTCGTCGCCCGCGTCGGCTGCAATCGAGGTGACGGCGCCGCCATTGGCGCGGATCATCGCCGCCGTTTCATCGACCGCGTCTTCGACCCGGTCAACCGCCACGACCTGCGCGCCTTCAAGCGCGAAGAGAACGGCGCTGGCCCGTCCGATGCCGCTGCCCGCACCTGTCACGATGGCGCGCTTGCCTGAAAGTCTTCCCATGTCTGTTCCCCACGAATCGAATGAAATCTGTTTGACGTGACTTTAAGGCGTTGAAACCGCCGGGAACAGATGCCCGCCGCCGTTCAGAAGCCGCGCCCCTTCGTCACCGCCCATGTGATATCGCCGCCCGGACCGGTAATCACGCCCGAGCTTCCCGCCACTGGCGGCTCGTCGATGGGATCGGTGCAATTTTCCGGCTTGTCGCCCATTTTCGTGCAGATAGCGCGGCCTTTGATGCGCCACCAGCCTCGCATCTTCTTGCCGTCGGCCAACCGCACGATGAGGTTGTCGCGGTTGGAGTAATAGATTTTGGTGGTGCCAGTGGGGCCGACAAGCTCGACCGTATTGCCGATGAGCCCACTGCCGACATTGCGTCCGGCAGCCCATGTGGGCGCAACCTGCCACAGGGCGGCGAACGCCGCCGCGAGCAGAAAACGCTTCGCCCACAGGTTCATTTGCCAAGCCGCGGGGGTTTCAGGAGAAAGATCACCAGCCATATCGGGATCAATACCAGCGCGCCGAGGATGAAATGAGGCAGCGCCCAATCGATACCCTCGCGCAGGATCGTCATGATGTGCTGAGGAGTGAACCCCACATCGCTCAGAACCTCGTCCGCGCTGATATTGAACTCATTCAGGATGGCGCCGATGAGCACAGCCACCAGAGTGAATTTCACAGCCGTCGATAAGGCGTTGTAGATCATGGGCAGATCATGGGCCGCAGATGCCCCGGCTGATGAATCCAATAATAGGACAGTCTAGAACGACGGGCCTTCGAGGGCTACACCCCCGAAGGCCGCATGCGGCCTAGTTGCCGAAGAGCTTTTTCAGGGCATCGGCCGGTTTGGGCTTCTGGCCTTCGGGCTGCGTTGCGCCGCCCGTTTGGGAGGCGTCGGCGGGAGGTGTCGCGCCCGTCTGGCCGCCGAGCAGGCCCTTCAGCAATTCCTTGCCGCCTTCGCCCTTGAGATTTTTGATCGTTTCGATGGTCTGTTCACGGTTCTGGAGCATCGAGGCGAGGTCGGGGCGGAAGCGCGGGGAGGCCCAGGGGCCATCAATGATGATGGGGACTTCGATGCCCTTGGCTTCGCCGCCGCCCTGGCCTTCCAGCGTCGCCGCGATCTTCGGCTCCACGCGATAGTTGAGCGACTGGTTCGGCAGATCGACCTTGCCCGAGCCATTGAGGCGCAGGAGCGGGCTCAGCAGTTTCAGGTCGCTATTGGAGAGAATGCCGCTGGCGATGGTGAAAGTGCCACCCAGTTCGGAAAAGTCCGTATCCTGCGAGCCGCCGCTCTGCCAGCCGGTGGCGGGCGCTGTCAGCACCGTACGCACGAGCTGAGCGAGATTGACGCCCTTGATCGCGCCATTGGTGAATTTGACCTCACCCTTGCCGTTGAGCGTGCCGACGATCTCGCGCTGGCTGCGGCCTGAACCATCGACCGAGAAGCTGATCGCGCTCAAGCCGTCGAGGCGTTCAAAGCCCGCCGCATCGGTGAGCAGGGGTAGCGCCTGCACGCCGGCAATGGAGAAAGCGGCGGCGACTTGTGGCACACGGCCCGCGCCGTTCAGGATCAGCGAGCCTGAACCCGCACCCTTGTAGAGCGCCAGCTTGTTCAGATCGGCCGTCAGCACGCCATTGGCGAGTTTGAGATTGAGTGCGCTTTCGCCGATCTTGATGTCCTTGACGAGAAGCTCTTTCGTCGAGAGTGCGATATCGGCATCCGCCGCCTTGAGGCCCGACAGATCAATGGGCTCGCTGCTC
The DNA here is from genome assembly GCA_964560165.1 of uncultured Parvibaculum sp. Lineage (GTDB taxonomy): Bacteria > Pseudomonadota > Alphaproteobacteria > Parvibaculales > Parvibaculaceae > Parvibaculum. The sequence goes on from CAZLLB010000044.1 coordinate 8,991, forward strand.
CATCCGCTGGCGGAGCTGTTGCCACCAGAATTGCTGGCCGGAGAGGCGGGGGCTTGAGTGGGGACGGGCGTGGTCGCAGGGGTGCTGTTGCTCGACGCCATATAGATATTGGTGTCGATGCGATCGAAGGCGAGGCCGCCTCTGATGAGCGGTCGCGCGCCGCCGGTCTGCACGGCGAGCTTGCCCGTCGCGTTCATGCCGTCAAAACCGATCTTGGCATCGCTGAACGTGTAGCTATTGCCGCTACCTTGCGCATTTCCCTTGATGGTGAGCGGGCCAAAACCATTGCCTGCGGGCAACGGATTGCCGAGCCATTGCGCAAAGATACGCACCGACGGCACATTGAGATCGACAGCGCCGGAAAAGCGTGTGCCGCCCAATGCCTGGATCGACCCCTTGTAGCTCGCGCCGATCTTGGAGGACGTGAGTGCGAGTTCGATCGGCGTTTCGCCGCCTTCGGTCAGCGCACGCGGACGATCCGCTTTCAGAGACACTTTCAGCGGTTCGCTGTTCCAGACGAGCGAGCCATCCGCCTCGAAGGGTTGATCGAGCCCCGGAAGGGACAGGTCCACATTGACTTTCTCGAAGGCGAGGGAGCCGCCCGTCTGCGCATTGCGATAAGTCGCCGCGCCGTTCTGGATCGAAACTTCGCCGAGCCTGACCTCGCGCAGCGACGCGCTGGAGCTCGAGTTTCCGCCTGTGGCGGCGGAGGTTTCGGAGGGGGTGGGAGCGGCGGGCTTGGCCGTTTCAAATTGCCAGTTGGGTGTGCCGTCGCTTTTCACTTCCAGATGAATGACAGGATCGACCAGCACGAAGCTGTCGATTTCCACCTCACCCCTGAAGAGCGGCATGATCTTCAGCGCTGCGCGCATCTCCTTCATCGCCGCCATGTCGGGGTCTTTTGCCCATGTGGCGTTGGAGAAGCGCACATCGTCCACCTTGACGGCGAGACGCGGAAAGAAAGACAGGCCCACGTCGCCGCCGATGGTGAGATCGCGGCCCGTCTGCGCCTTGACCAGCGCCACGACCCGTTGCTTGTACACGCTGCTTGGGATCAACAGCGGCACGGCGACTACGATGGCGATCAGCAAGACGATGATGCCTGCGATAATGGCGATCCAGCGCGACATTCGGCATTCTCCAGATTTGTCTGGCGCCAGGCTCGGCAGCACAAGGCGTCGGATTGAAGGAAGCGGGAAACAATCAGACCAGTCGGGCGCAATTGTGACCCGGATGCAAGTTTTTGCGAAGCGCTTGATCCAGACTTGAGCGGCTCCTAAAACATATTGCAATGCAGCGGGGCAGAGGGCCAGCGGGGGCGAGCAACATGACAAGCGACAAGACTGTTCACGGCAACGATCGCCCACTCTGGAGTCCGGTGCCGGAGGATCTCGTCGGCTCCAATATAGCGGATTTCATGGCCCATCTGGCCGCCCGCCATGGTGCCCGCTTTTCCAACTATGATGCGCTCCATCAATGGTCGATCGACCACCGTGAAGCCTTCTGGGACGAGGTATGGGATTTTTGCGGTGTGATCGGAGAAAAGGGTGAGCGCATCCTGATCGACGACACGATGCCCGGCGCGCAGTTTTTTCCCGATGCCCAATTGAACTTCGCCGAAAATCTCCTCTCCCATCAGGGCGACGGCCCGGCGATCTTTTTCAACAATGAAGGCGTCACCGCAAAGCCGCTGAGCTGGAATGATCTGCGTGCCGAGGTTTCGCGCTTTGCATCTGTGCTGCGCGGTTGGGGTATCGTGCCCGGCGACCGTGTTGCAGCCTTCATGCCCAATTGTCCCGAAGTCATCATCGCTATGCTTGCGGCGACGAGCCTCGGCGCGGTGTTTTCGTCCTGCTCGCCTGATTTCGGTGTGCGCGGTGTACTCGACCGCTTCGGCCAGATAGAACCCAAGGTTCTCGTCGCCTGCGACGGCTATCGCTATGCGGGCAAGATATTGCCGAGCCACGACAAGCTCGCTGAAATCATCGTCGGATTGCCGAGCCTGGCTCATGTGGCGATCGTTCCATTCATCGATCTCGGCCCCAAGGCTCTGCCGAAGGCCGAAGACTGGACAATGCTGCTCGACAAAGCGCCCATAGCGCCGCTGAGCTTCGCACGGCTTCCCTTCGCCCATCCGCTCTACATCATGTATTCGAGCGGCACGACCGGCGTGCCCAAATGCATTATCCATTCGGCGGGCGGCACGCTTCTTCAGCACATGAAGGAGCATAAGCTGCATTGCGGGCTGAAGCCCGGCGAGCGGCTTTTCTATTTTTCGACCTGCGGCTGGATGATGTGGAACTGGCTCGTCTCGGGTCTTGCCGTCGAAGCGACGCTGGCGCTCTACGACGGCTCGCCCTTTGCGCCCGATGAGAGCGTCCTCTTCAACTATGCCGATGAGGTCGGCATCAATGTTTTCGGCACCTCGGCAAAGTTCATCGATGCACTGAAGAAGGCTGGCGCGAAGCCGCGCGAGACGCATGATCTGTCCTCGGTGAGATTGATCCTCTCGACCGGATCACCGCTGGTGCCCGAAAGTTTTGATTTCGTCTATGACGAGATCAAGAGCGACGTGGCGCTTAGCTCCATATCCGGCGGCACCGATATTCTCGCATGTTTTGTGGGCGGCTCGCCGCTGCTGCCGGTCTGGCGCGGCGAAATTCAGGCCAGAATGCTCGGCATGGCAACAGAAGTCTGGAATGAAAACGGCAAGCCCGTCATCGGCGAGAAGGGCGAACTTGTCTGCACGAAATCATTTCCCTCCATGCCGGTGGGCTTCTGGAACGACAAGGACGGTGCGAAATACAAGGCCACCTATTTCGAGCGTTTCTCCGGCATCTGGTGCCATGGCGATTTCGCCGAGATCACCGCGCATGGCGGCTTCATCATTCATGGCCGCTCCGATGCGACGCTCAATCCCGGCGGCGTCCGCATTGGCACCGCGGAAATCTATGCGCAGGTCGAGCAGCTCCCCGAAGTGCAGGAAGCGCTCGCCATCGGCCAGGACTGGGAGGGCGATGCGCGCGTAGTGCTGTTCGTCGTGATGAGGCCGGGCACCAAGCTCGATGAAGCGCTTCAGGCAAAAATCCGCAAACGCATCCGCGAGGGCGCGAGCCCCCGCCATGTGCCCGCAAAGATCATCGCCGTGGCCGATATTCCGCGCACCAAGTCAGGCAAGATCACCGAGCTTGCGGTGCGCGACGTCGTTCACGGTCGCGCCATCAACAATGCCGAGGCGCTGGCAAATCCCGAAGCGCTGGATCTCTTCAAGAATCTGAAAGAACTTCAGAGCTAGGCCCGCTATGCTTTCCTCCAAACAGGGGGACATCATGGCGGCACGGACAAAACCATCGACACGCGAGACGGTGCTCATCACGGGCGCTTCGGCGGGCATTGGCGCGGCGCTTGCAAAACAATTCGCGGCGGGCGGTTTCGATCTCGTTCTCGTTGCTCGCAGCCGCGACAAGCTGGAGGCGCTGGCCGAAGCGTTGAAGGCCGAGCATAGCGTCGATGTGGTAGTGTTACCCACGGACCTTTCGGTTCGCGGCGCACCGAAAACGCTTTTCGATGCGGTGAAGAAGCGCAAACTCGCCATCGACATTCTCGTCAACAATGCAGGCGTCCTCGAGATGGGTGCCTTCCGAGCCATGACGCCGGAGCGCCATCAGGAATTGATCGGCCTCAATGTCGCGACCCTGACCGATATGACGAGCCGCTTCCTCGCGCCGATGCTGGAGCGCGGGCGCGGCCGCATCCTCAACGTCGCCTCCATCGCAGCCTTTCAGCCCGTGCCTTCGCTCGCCACCTATGCGGCGACCAAAGCCTATGTGCTGTCGCTGACGGAAGCCTTGTCTGAAGAGTTAAAGGGCTCCGGCGTTTCGATCACGGCGCTTTGCCCCGGCATCACCGAGACGGACATGGTTGCGACAGCGCGCGAGAGCAATGCCGCCGCCTCGCAGCTTCCGCCCTTCATGATCGGCGATGTCGATGATGTGGCAGCGCAGGGCTATGCCGCTTGCATGGCGGGCGAAGTGATCCGCGTGCCCGGCGCGCTCAATTTTGCCGCCAGCATTGCCGCCCGCGCCGCGCCCAAATGGGTCGTGCGCAGCTTCACCGGAATGTTTGGCCGCATGGTTGTGTGATCAGGCGGAAATATTTGCGACGGGACATATCCGCAAACCGCAGATTCCTGTTGAAGCCTAATAGATAGATTTCTATCTATTTTTAATGAGCGCACCCCGCAGCGAATTCGGCCTCCGTCTTCTTTATATCTCCCGCCTCTGGCGGCGTGAGGCGGACGCTGCAGTCAAACGATATGGTCTTTCGGAAGCAACTGTGTTGCCCATTGTGCAGCTTTCGCGCATGGGCGACGGCACCCGGCAGAACGTACTGGCCACCCGTCTCGGCATCGAAGCGCCATCGCTGGTGCCCCAGCTTGATGCGCTGGAAAAGGCGGGCTACCTGACGCGCCGCGCCGATCCCACCGACAGGCGCGCCAAGGCGCTCTACCTGACGGTGCAGGGCCGGATGCTCGTCAAAAAAATCGACCCTGTCCTTGGTGAAATTCGGCAAGCGCTTCTCGCCGAAGTAAGCGATGCTGAACTGGCGGCATGTTTCTCCGTGTTGGAGAGGATCGAGGCCGCCGCCGCAAGGCGCCGACCGCAGCAAACGTAAGCGGAGCGAGGCCATGCCGAGCGCGCAAAATTACGTCTTCGCCGTCAAGGCATTCGGCGCGGCGCTGCTTGCGCTCTTCATCGCTTTCTCCATCGGCCTGCCGCGCCCGTCATGGGCCATGGCCAGCGTCTTCATCGTCTCCCAGCCTTTTGCGGGCATGGTGATGTCAAAGGCGATCTATCGCATCGGCGGAACGCTCATTGGCGCTTTCGCGGCAGGCTTCATTCTGATCGGCTTTGCCGACCTGCCGAGCCTTCAGGTTCTGGCGCTCGCGTCATGGGTGGGGCTCTGCGTCTATCTTTCCTGCCTCGACCGGACACCGCGCGGCTATGCCTTCATGCTCTCCGGTTACACGGCGGCGATCATCGGGTTTCCATCCGTCGAAGTGCCGCTGACGATCTTCGACACGGCGCTCGCCCGAAGCGAGGAAATCTCGCTCGGCATTCTCTGCGCCACGCTCGTTCATGCCGTCATCCTGCCGCAGCGCGTCGGCCCTGTGCTGAAGGCCAATCTCGATGGCTGGTTCGCCGATGCCGCGAACTGGATCGAAGACATGCTGATCCGCACGACTGATGCCACGCGTATGGAAGGCGATCACCGCCGCCTCATCGCCGACAATGCCGCGCTCGAACGCCTGCGCATTCACGCGCTTTACGACAGTCCCGACTTCAAGGCCGCTGCCGGGTCCTTCGCGCGCTTGCAAGAGCGCATGCAGGCGATTGTCTCCTTCCTGCTGGCGGTCGAAGACAGATTGTATATCCTTCGTACCGAACGCCCTGACCTTCTGGCCGATCTTTCAACCTTGCGAGCACCTTTTGCCGCATGGTTCCGCAGCGCCGCGCCTAGCGCGCATGATGCCGCAGAGTTGCGCGCAAGCCTTGCCCGCATAGCGCCTTCCGCAGAGGCGATGAGGCAAGATCGCCATGTGCTTCTTCTCGCGGCTCTCCTCCAGCGCCTTGATGATCTGGTCGCCGCCTGGGAGGAAAGCCTTGCACTGCGCGCCGACATCGCCGCCGGGCGATCCACCGGCAAGATTGCCTCCATGCGCGAGTTCCACGCCGATCATTTGATGGCGGCTCTTGCCGGTCTGACGGCAACGATCGTCATCGTGCTGATCTGCGCTTTCTGGATCGGCACCGCCTGGCCTGAAGGCGCATTGGCGGCAATGATGGTGGCCGTCGCCTGTAGCCTCGGCGCGTCGCTTGACGACCCTGCGACCTTCGTTCTGAATTTTCTGATCGGAACGGCGGTCGGCATCGTCATCGCAGGCGTCTATCTCTTTGCCATCCTGCCCACTATCTCGGGCTTTGCGATGCTGGCGTTGGTGCTCGCGCCGCTCTTCATCGCGCTCGCGGCCTTTGCCGCCATGCCGGTTTATTTTCCGATGGCACTTCCGGTTCTCCTCGGTGTCAGCACGATGCTGGGGCTGGAAAATCGCATGAATTTCGATTTCTCGGCCTTCACCAATGCGGCTATCGCCCAGCTTGTCGCCATGGCCGTCGCTGCCGCAGCACTGCGCGTTGCGCGTGCCTCCGGCGTGCAATTCGCCATCGGGCGCATCGTTGCCTTGATCCAGCGTGATCTTGCCCGGCTCGCACGTGGCGACCGGGCGCTAACACGGGCACGCTTTGAAAGCCGGATGTTCGACCGTGTGGATGGGTTGCTGCAACGGCGTGCGGGCGGCGGCGAAGCGCTGGAGCGAACGATAGACGGCGCGCTCGCCGCTTTGCGCTTCGGCCTCAATCTGCGTCTGTTGCGCGAACAGGCCGACGCACTGCCCAGAGGGGTGGGGCGTGTGCTGGGTCGTGTTTTTGCTGCCGTGGTTCTGCACTTTGCGCCTGCCAATCGCGACCGCGAAAAATCACTCGCCCGCCTTGAAGGGGCGCTCACGGAGGCTATTGCTGCCGCATCTGAAATAGACACTGAAAGAGCGAGCGCCATTCTGATCGTGCTCGGCCAATTGCGCCACATCATGACGCTGCACAAAATCTTCTTCATCACAGCGCCTGCTCGAACTCAGTCTTCGGCGCGGCTCTGGAGCGGCTTGCAATTCTGGAAGCACAGCGACGAGGCAATGTCATGATCCGCGAACTCGATATTGGCGGGCTTTTTTTCGCACCGCTGGTCGCCAGCGCCGTCGTCGCACTGCTTCTCTGGTTCCCCTTGCGCGCCGGTCTTGCGCGCGCCGATCTTTATCGCTGGGTCTGGCATCCGGCGCTTTTCGATATAGCTCTTTTCGTCTTGTTGTTTGCCGCGGTTACCGCGCGCGCGGCCTTCCCGGAGATTTGACATGCAGGCCCCTCTGCCCGTCCGCATCGCGATCACGCTTGTTGCGGTGCTCTTTGCGATCTTCGCCGGCTATCACCTCTGGACCTATTACATGAGCGAACCCTGGACACGCGACGCGCGCGTCAGCGCCGATGTCGTCGAGGTTGCGCCTGATGTGTCGGGCATGGTCACTGAGGTAGCCGTCTCGGACAATCAACTAGTCCACACGGGCGACGTTCTCTTTATGATCGATCAGGCGCGTTACAAATTGGCTCTGGCGCAAGCCAGCGCTACCGCCGAAAGCCGCCAGATCGAGATGGCACAACTCGCGCGCGATGCACGGCGCAAGGAGGAGTTGCACAGCGCTGCCGTAAGCAAATCGGTGCGCGAGCAGGCCGAGGCAAGCGCGGCAGCCGCCGCCGCGAGCTACCGCGAGGCGCTGGCCGCATTGGATGTCGCCAGGCTCGATCTTGAGCGCACAACAATCCGCGCGCCCGTCAATGGTCACATCACCAATCTGCAATTGCGCAAAGGCAATTTCGGCCACGCCGGAACGCCGCTCGTCGCGATTGTCGATGCCGACAGCTTTCACATAAACGGCTATTTCGAGGAGACGAAATTGCCGCACATAAAAGATGGCGCTCGCGTTTCCATTCATCTGATGGGTATCGACACGCCGCTGCGCGGCCATGTCGAAGGCGTTGCTCGTGGCATTGTCGATCATGAACTGGCGAGCAGCGCCAACATGCTTGCGAACGTCAACCCGACTTTTAGCTGGGTGCGCCTCGCACAGCGCATCCCGGTTCGTATCGCCATTGACGGTGTGCCTTGCGGTATCCGCCTCGCCGCCGGGCAAACCGCCACGGTGACGGTCGTGCCGGGCAAGGCAAATGAGTCTGGCGTCAAGCCACCGGCTGAGGTGGATTGTCGATGAGCAACTGACGGGGAATCCCGGCTTCAGGCACCGGGCGACCTTCGATCCAGGCGCGGATCATTTCGTTGACGGTTTCCGGCGCTTCCTGCTGAACCCAATGCGATACCTGCGGCAGGTAGCGAAGCGTGAAGTCGTGCACCAGCGCGTCGGTGCCATAGGTCAGTTCCTTGCCGAGCGCCACGTCTTCCTCGCCCCAGAGCATCAGCGTGGGCGTCGTGAGGACGGGCGCATTGGTCCATGACGTCTGCGCGGAACTGTTGCGGAAATTGGCGCGGTAATAATTGATCATCGCAGTCATCGCGCCGGGAATGAGCGCATTTTTGCGATACTCGTCGAGAACGCTATCGGGAAACCGGTTCTTGTCGATCGCCATGCCGCGAAAGGCTTCAGCGATCGCATTCGCATTATTCATGGTGAAGACTTTTTCCGGCAGCCAGGGAAGCTGGAAAAAGAAAACATACCAGGAGCGCTTGAGCTGCGCCCATGTCCGCAAGGCTTTGAGAAACAGCGCCGGATGCGGCAGGTTCATCACGATGAAACGCTCCAGCGGTCGCGCGCCCGACAGCGCAAAGCTCCAGCCTATGGCGCCGCCCCAGTCATGGGCGATCAGCGTCGTCGGGCCTTCGATGCCGCGCGCTCGCGCTGCGTCGATCAGCCCCGCAACGTCGGCGAGCAAATGTTCCATGCGGTAGGATTTGACGCCTTTCGGCCTCGAGCTTCCGCCATAGCCGCGCAGATTGGGTGCCCAGGCCGTATAGCCAAGCTCCGCGAGAAGCGGCAATTGCGCCCTCCAGGAATATTTGCTTTCGGGGAAGCCATGCAGCAGCAATGCGAATTTCTGGCCGTTCCCGCACATATCGACTTCAAAGGCGAGCCCATTGGCCTCGATATAGGCTGTTCGGATCGTCTGGTCGGCCATGTCTTCCTCGTATCGTTCCGGGGGGCGTTGATCGAGGGGCGACTATAAGCCATTCCCCGTGGCGCGAAGCAATCGGCGCGGCCTCTTCAGGTTCCCCAAAAGCCTCGAAAACGGGGTGAGACCGGGCTTTTTCCGGTTTGTGCGAGGGGTGGGGGCTGCATTCAGCGGCTCTTCACCGTCGCACTTGTCATTGTGCGCGGCGCGAATTAAGTTCCGGCCCGCAAGCAGGTTGGCTCTCGAGCCGCCGATGCTTCGGTGCAGCCATAGCTCAGCTGGTTAGAGCGCTAGATTGTGGATCTAGAGGTCC
>CAZLLB010000045.1:0-17989 GCA_964560165.1 uncultured Parvibaculum sp.
TCGAGCCGGGCCGCCTCATCGTCGGCAATGCGGGCATCCTCGTCTCGCGCGTCATTTATGAAAAAGAAGGCGACGACCGCCGCTTCCTCATTATCGATGCCGCCATGAACGATCTGATCCGCCCGACGCTCTACGACGCGTTTCACGAAATCCGCGCCGTCACCGAACCGGCAAACGCGCAAACCGTCACTTACGACGTCGTCGGCCCGGTTTGCGAAACCGGGGATTTTCTCGCCAAGAGTCGCGCCATGCCGCGCCTCAAGGCGGGCGACCTCGTCGCCATCATGTCGGCGGGCGCTTACGGCGCAGTTCAGGCCTCGAGCTACAATACGAGGCCCCTCGTCCCGGAGGTGCTGGTCAAAGGCGGGGATTACGCACTTATCCGCGCGCGCCCCGATTATGACGAAATCCTGAAGCAGGATAAGATTCCGGTCTGGCTAGAGCCGGAGGAAATTCCCACGCGCTGACGGACCCATCGGGCAGGTTCGCGCTGACAAGTTGAATGGCAACTGACGTGAGCGGCTCCGCAGACAACCACGACAACGATTCAGACGTCTACCGGCAACAGGCAACAAAGCCTGCTCGCCGCCTGCCGAGGCGTATCGAACGCCGCATTACCCTCGCCCGTGTCATACTGATCTGGGAGAGCCTCTGGCCGGGCCTCTGGCACGCAGCGGCCCTTGCCGGTCTTTTCGTGGCGCTGGCCCTTCTCGGCCTCTTCACCGGCCTTCCCATGGCCCTCCATTGGGCGCTTCTGACCATCTTCGCCCTCGCCCTCGCCACAGCCCTCTGGCGTGGGCTCAGAGCCTTTCGCTGGCCGAGCCGGGACGAGGCCCTTCGCCACCTCGAACAGACCTCAGGCCTCTCCCATCAGCCTCTGGGCGCCTATGAGGATGTCCCCGCCCAGGGCACCGGCGACCGCGCCTTCTGGATCGCCCATCAACGCTGGATCAGCGAGCGCCTGCGCCATCTGAAGCTCGGTTTCGTCTCCCCCGGCCTCGCCGCCCACGATCCCTATGGTGTGCGCGCCATCATCATCCTGTTGCTGGTCATCGGCGTTGCCGGCACTGGCCCCGGTCGTTTCGCGCGCGTCGCAGGCGCATTGCTGCCCGGCGTCGGCAGTCCAAGGACAATTTCCATCGAAGCCTGGATTACGCCACCTTCCTATACGGGCCAGATGCCGGTCTATCTTGAGCGCCGCGATCCCGCCACGGGCGAAACAGCGACCGCCGACGCTGCTCTCAAAGTACCCGTTGGCAGCACATTATCTTTGCGCGTCCATGGTTTACGCACCGCGCCCTCGCTCGAAACAGGCCGCGAAGATCGCGGCAAACCCGAGCCGCTGAAGGACCTCGGCTCCGACAATTACGCCCTCGACCTTCCGATCCAGAGTTCCGCCGAATTCGCCCTCACCCAGGGCGGAAAGCTGATGCGCGGCTGGAATATCGAGATCATTCCCGACAACGCACCAACCATCGCCTTCACGAAACCCCTGCAACGCACCGCTTCGGGCACATTGCGCTTTGCCTACAAGGTTCATGACGATTACGGCGTAACCGCCGCACAAGCTCAGGTCGCGCTTGCCGACGCGCCACGCGCAAATTCGCTCGGCGCAGAATTTTCCGGCGAAACGCGCCACGCACGCGCCGCACCTCGCGTCGCGCCACCCACCATCATCCTGCCCCTGCGCGCCCAGCGCCCAAAGGACGCCAGCGCCGAAACCTATATCGACCTCACACCGCACCCCTGGGCCGGGCTGCCGGTCACGATCACGCTTGTCGCCAAGGACGATGCGGGCCACGAAGGCCTGAGCGATCCCGTCAATCTCACGCTGCCCGCGCGCAATTTCACCAAACCGCTCGCCGCCGCCGTAGTCGAGCAGCGTCGCGCGCTTGCCTTCGATCCGTCATCCACGACCCGCGTGGCGCGCATTCTCGACGATCTGACATTCGACGGCGCACGTTATATCGACGACAAAACCGTCTATCTCGCGCTACGCGCCGCCTATTGGCGGCTCGTCGTCGCTCAGCGCGACAGCGATCTCACCGGCATTTTCGATTTGTTGTGGTCGATCGCGCTGCACATCGAAGACGGCGACATTTCACTGGCCGAAAGCGAAGTTCGCCGCACTCGAGACGCGCTGGCGCAAGCCCTTTCGGACGGCGCAGGCAATGACGAAATCTCGCGCCTGATGGATGAAATGAAACAGGCCTTCCAGCGCTATATGGAGGCCTTGATCGCCAAAAACGGAAATCCCGACGCAAACCTGACAGACCAGTTCGCCCCCCAGGATGGCCAGACCATTGATCGCGACCAACTCGAAAAAATGATGGCGACCATCGGCGAGCTGGCTCGCAGCGGCGCGCGCGAGCAGGCCAAAGCCATGCTCGAGCAGTTGCAGGCGATCATGGAAAATATGCAGGTGCCCAATCAGAACGCCAATATGAGCGAAGGCGACAAGGCCATGGCCGCCGCCATCGACCGTGCCGGCAAACTGATCGACGCGCAGCGGCAATTGATGGACGAGACATTCCGCCTCGGCGAAAAGAACGGCGAAAATTCCGATGGCGCAAGCCTCGGCAAAGACGGCAAGAATGCGCTGCAAGCTCTAAAGCACCGCCAGGAAGACCTGACAAAGGAACTGGAAGGCCTTCTCGCCGATCTCGAAAAGGCAAAAGCCGGCGCGCCAGCGGATTTTAGCAAGGCGCAAACACAAATGAAGAACGCCGAACAGCGCCTCGGCGATGGCCGCACCGATCGGGCAACATCATCGCAAGGGCAGGCGATCAGCAGCCTGCGTTCTGCCGCGCAGGGCCTTGCCGATAAATTGATGGCTGGAAAACAGGGAAAACCGAGGCCGGGGCAAAGTTCCGGTTCAGACAACCCGTTCGGTGATCCCCAAGCGCAGGGATCGCATGTCGATGTTCCAAAGACGATCGACACGCAGGCTGCCCGCCACATCATTGAGGAATTGCGCCGTCGTGCCAGCGAACTCGGTCGTCCGAAAATCGAACTCGATTATCTCGACAGATTGCTCGAGAGATTCTGATTAGCGCGGAGCCGTGTCGGAAAGCACCGCATCTATGCGTTCGACAAGCTCAGCCAGCGTGAACGGCTTCAGCAAAATATCCTTGATGATCGCCTCGAGCCCATAAGCCCGCTCGCGTTGATCGGAATAGCCGGTCATCAGCACGATGGGCAGGCCCGGCGCATCACGCGCCGCTGAAAGTGCGAGCGAAATCCCATCCATGACCGGCATCAGAATATCGGTCAGCAACAACTCATGCGGCTCACCTCGGGCGCGGGCGCGGGCAAGTGCCGCCAGAGCATCGCTACCATCGACCACCACTTCGACCGTATGGCCAACGCTTTTGAGCGCGCGGCTGATGAAGTCACGCACACTCGGCTCGTCCTCGGCAATGAGAATGCGCGCCATCCGTCTATCCTTCCACAACGCCGACGAAGGGAAGCTGGCGATAGGCATGAGCCACGTCCATGCCATAGCCGATGACGAATTTATCGGGACATTGAAAGCCGGTGAAATCGGTCTTCATCGGCACTGCGAGCTTGCCGGGCTTGTCGAGCAGCACGCAGGTCTTCACCTGGCGAGCGCGCCGCGCCGTCATCAGATCCTTGGCAAAGGCAAGCGTACGGCCCGATTCCAGAATGTCGTCCACGATCAGCACGTCGCGGCCCGCGATCTCGACTTCCGTATCGCGAACGATCTTCACCTCGCCAAGAGACAAGGTGCCCCGGCCGTAACTCGATAGGCTGAGGAAATCCACATCCGGCTCGGCGCCCGCGTCATGCAGCGCACGCAGGAGATCGGCGGCAAAAATGAAACTGCTCTTGAGGACCGGAACAACCAGCATTTCCCGCCCCATGCTCGAAACAATCTCGCCCGCAAGCTCGCGCACGCGCCGGCCAAGCGTCTCCGCATCATAAAGAACCGAAATACGGGCGCCGGGTGCGAGTGTGCTCATGGCCTTGTCACTACTACGGGGTGTCGGGAACGGTTTTGGCCGGTGCCGCATCTGGTGCGGGCATCGCCTCGGAATCTTCGCCCGCCTGCACAAAGCGGACTTCAATGTCGCGCGCGTCAACCGGCGGGCTCGACAATCGCGTCGTAAAAGCCGCCGACTGCTTGGGCTGAAGCTCTTTTTCAGCCAGCGCGAAAGTCCAGTGATAAAGCTCCTGTTGCTTTGCATCGCGCAGGCTGACACGCAGGCGCGGCAATGTCTTCGCCTCACCGCTGACATTCACCACCGAACCCTTGACCGCCAGTACGGGCAAACCGTTCTCATGCTGGCGCTCATAAGAAATATCGCGGAATTCCAGGCCGAGCAGATTGATAGGCGCACCCGCTGCCGCATAGAGCTTGGTCGTGGAGGGCCAGAATGCGGCGATCTCCTTGCGATACTGGACAACGCCATAGACCGTGCTCGCGACGAACAGGACAAGCAGCACCCAGCCGATGGCCCCGAGCACACGGCCACGCCGCATGGAGGCAACATCGTTGAGATAAGTCCGCAGCTTGCCGCCCGTGCCCGCTTGCGGCTCGGCTAGCGAAGCGCCGGTGGTGTCCGCTTCGGCATTTTCGGCACCTGCCTCGTCAACTGCCTGTTCGCGCGCTCTGGCGAGATGAGCGGTATCGGATTTGAAAAGCGGCTTTTGCGGCGCAACGAAGTCGGCCTGAGGCTCGGCTTCGGGCTGCACATCCTCCACAGGCTCGGACGCTGGTTCGGAAACGCTCGCCTCGACGCTCGCAACATCCGCGTCATCGCTGCCCGGGCGCGGCATATCGGTCGGCGGCGCCTGATGCCAGGTGTGTCCGCATTTGGCGCAGCGGACCTTACGCCCAGCGGGCGCGAAAGACGCTGCATCCACCGGATAACGCGCAGAACAAGACGGGCAAGTAATGATCATCCGGACCAAAGCCGAGGTGAAGGGTGGTGCAGGCAAACGAGCCGCTCGCCGGAATGGCGTCCGAGGGGCGATTTCTTGAGCCTATTGAAACCCGGCTCAAGGTTAAAGCCCGGTTAAGCAACATATCGCACGACATGTTTTTCCGGCTCGCTCCCCAATATTGCCTTCCATGATACCTTGCCGTGCATGATTCGTTTCGAGAATGTAGGCATGCGTTACGGCATGGGGCCGGAAGTCCTGCGCGATGTGAGTTTTCACCTCGCGCCGGGGTCGCTACATTTTCTGACCGGCCCTTCGGGAGCCGGTAAAACCTCCCTGCTGAAGCTGATGTTCATGGCGTCACGGCCCTCGCGCGGCCTCATCACCATGTTCGGGCGCGACATCGCGACCCTTCCCCGCGCTGAACTTCCCGACCTGCGCCGCCGCGTCGGCGTCGTCTTTCAGGAGTTCCGCCTTCTCGACCACCTGACGACCTATGAGAACGTCGCCTTGCCTCTCAAAATTCAAGGCCGGGCTGAGGCGAGCTACCAGGCCGACGTGAAGGAACTGCTCGCCTGGGTGGGCCTCGGCGAGCGCATGCAGGCCAAACCCCCGACACTTTCGGGCGGCGAAAAACAGCGCGCCGCAATTGCCCGCGCCGTCGTCGCCCAGCCCGATCTGCTGCTGGCCGACGAACCGACGGGCAATGTCGATCCCGAGATGGGCAAGCGGCTCTTGCGCCTGTTCATGGAATTGAACCGGCTCGGCACCTCGATCCTGATCGCCACCCATGACCGTGCACTGGTGGAAGAAGCCCGCGCACCTGAACTTGTGCTTAAGGGCGGGAGGCTGAGCGTCCGTGGCTGATCTTGCGCCGTCCACACCTGATAAGGACACAGCGCCCGAGCGCGCGAGCTTCGGCACTCGGCTGGCTGCACTGCTCATTGAGACGCGCAGCGTCATGCCTGCGGCGGGTGCCACCGGCCTGTCTCTCGTTCTCGTCATCGCCGCCATGTGCTTTCTCGCCAGCCTCGCATTGGGGGCGGCGCTTTCGGTCGCCCATGTCACGTCGGACTGGACACGCGAACTTTCCGGGGCGCTGACCATCGAAATAAAGCCTTCGCCGCGAATGACGCCGGAAGACCAGACGCAGGCGATCCTCGACCTTCTGCATTCGACGAAAGGCATTCTTTCCGCGCGCGTCCTCACCACCGCCGACACGACCGCGCTGCTCGAACCCTGGCTCGGCAAGGGGAATGTGACGCAGGACCTGCCCCTGCCGCGCCTCATCGACATCCGGATCGACCCCGCCTCTCCGCCCGATTTCGATTCCCTCGTGCAAAATATCGCCGACGGCGTACCAGGCGCACTTCTCGACACTCATCGCCAATGGCAATGGCAATTGATGCGCGCAGCCCGCTCCGCCGAATGGCTGGCCTATGCGATTCTTGCCGTCGTCGCCGCGACGACGATCGCCATCGTCACTTTCGCAACCCGCGCCGGCCTTTCCGCCAACCGTGATGTCGTCGAAGTTTTGCATCTGACCGGCGCGCGCGACCGCTTCATCGCTGCCGAGGTGCAAAGGCACTTCCTGCACCTCGGTCTGCGCGGCGGCGTCATCGGCCTTCTTTTGTCTGTCGCAACCTTTCTGGCGCTCGGCGCGCAGGATGGGGCAACCAGCATGTTTCTGGTTCCCGTCACCGGCCTCCGGCTCGAATATTATCCCGCTTTGATCTGCATCCCCCTCGCCGCAGCTCTTGTTGGCGTGGTGACTGCCCGGATAACTGTTCTGCGAACGCTGCATCGCCTGCTATAAAGCGAGCGCCAAGCTGCCAAATTCACCGAATTAGCGCCTATGCGTCATCTCGCTCTCTTATGATAATGTCCTGCACAGGCGGGAAATTTCCGGCAATCTCGAACGCGAGCAAGTATGGCGGCTGGGGATATTACTCTGGACAGATTGAAACATCGGTTCATGCGTCTGCTGGTCAGCCTTATCGGCGCGGCCATCGCGGTTTACGCCGTGGGCTTCGTGATCTTTGCTGCCGAACTCGATCGACGGCCACCGATTGATGTGCCGGTTGCCGACGCCATTGTCGCGCTAACGGGTGGGGAAGGCCGTATTGCCGAAGCCGTGAAGCTGCTTGACGATGGCAAGGGCGCGCGCCTTCTTATCACCGGCGTCCATCCCGAAGTCAAAATCGCCTCGCTGAAAAAAGCTGTCCGCAGCCCTTCGACCAAATTCGACTGTTGCGTCGATCTCGGTCGCCAGGCGGAGGATACGATCGGCAATGCGAGCGAGACGGCAGCCTGGGTGCGGCGTCACCAATACCGTTCGATCATTCTCGTCACCTCCACCTATCACATGCCACGCGCTGCGCTGGAGCTTCGCCGCGCCATGCCTGGCGTCAGCATCACACCCTTCCCCGTCGTGCAGGACACGCTGCATCTCGATGGCTGGTGGGACTTTCCGGGCACGACGCGGCTGCTGATCTCGGAATATTCCAAATATCTGCTGACGCTCGCCCATGCCCGGCCGCTGATCCGCACCGCATGATCCCGCGCCGCTGACCACGCACACCTGAAAGGAACCAGGTCTTGCTCCTCCGGCTTCGCTCGATTGCGTTCAATCTTTCACTCTACGTCACGGCCGTCGCCATCGGCCTTGTCGCTACGCCCGCGCTTTTGCTGCCGCGTGGTGCGGCCGTCTGGGTGATCGGCAATCTGTCGCGCCTCGTCATCTGGCTTTTGAAAGTGACAGCGGGCACACGCTATGAAATCCGGGGAACGCTTCCCACCGGGCCCGCGCTCATCGCGTCGAAACATCAGTCGATGTGGGACACGATCATCTTCACCGCCATCCTCAACGATCCGGCCATGGTGCTGAAAGCCGAACTGCTCTGGATTCCCTATTACGGTTGGTTCTCGAAAAAGGCGAACATGATCGCCATCGACCGCGGCGCTGGCGCTTCCGCGATTCGTCGCCTCAGCGCGCAAGGCAAAGCGGCGCTCGCTGCAAACCGGCAGATCGTCATCTTTCCCGAAGGCACCCGCGCTGCACCCGGTGCCAAACTCGACTACAAGCCCGGCGTTGCCGCGCTCTACCGCCAATTGGGCGTGCCGTGCGTGCCCGCCGCGGTCAATTCCGGCCTCTATTGGCCGCGCCGCCGCTTTCTGCGAAAGCCCGGCACCATCGTGCTGGAATTTCTCGACCCCATTGCTCCGGGACTTGATCGCCAGACTTTCATGGCCGAACTCGAAACCCGCATCGAAACGGCGACCACGCGATTGCTGGCCGAAGGCGGCATGAAAACGCCCTGACCTGTGGGTAAGTCCTCACGGAGCCCCGGTGGATAAAGGGGATAACAGTAATTACATCGTAATTTCAGCCAATTGGCCGATCAATTATCAGGCACTCTTTGTGGACAAAAAGAGAACGTGCCTGTGCTAAGCTGCCAGGCCCGTATTCAGAGTATTGACCGATGCAACCGATCGCCGAACAGATCTGGGATATGAAATATCGCCTCCACGGCGAAGACGGCACACCCGTCGATCTGACCGTGGCGGACACTTTCGCGCGCGTTGCAAACGCCGTGGCCGAAGCAGAAGCGCCCGAGGCACGCGCCGCCTGGGCCAAACGCTTTGAAGCAGCAATGTCCGGCCACCGTTTTCTGCCCGCTGGCCGCATTCTCGCAGGCGCGGGTACGGGCCGCGACGTGACGCTTTTTAACTGCTTCGTGATGGGCGCGATCCCCGACACGATGGCCGGTATTTTCGAGAACCTGAAGGAAGCCGCGCTGACCATGCAGCAGGGTGGCGGCATCGGTTACAATTTTTCGACCCTGCGCCCCAAGGGCGCGCCGGTTATGGGCGTCGGCGCAGATGCCTCCGGGCCGCTCTCCTTCATGGATGTTTGGGACGCCATGTGCCGCACCATCATGTCTGCGGGCTCGCGCCGTGGCGCGATGATGGCGGTCATGCGCTGCGATCATCCCGATATCGAGAGCTTCATCGACGCCAAGCGCGAACCGGGCAGGTTGACGATGTTCAACCTCTCTGTGCTCGTGAGCGACCCCTTCATGGCAGCGGTGAAGGCCGATGCCGACTGGCCTCTCCAGTTCGACCAGCGCATCTATAAGACGATCAAGGCTCGCGCACTCTGGGACAAGATCATCGCCGCGACCTACGCCTATGCGGAGCCCGGCGTCATCTTCATCGACCGCATCAATGCGCGAAACAACCTCCATTATTGCGAGACGATCCACGCAACGAACCCTTGCGGCGAGCAACCGCTGCCGCCTTATGGCGCCTGTCTTCTCGGCTCGATCAATCTTGCCGCGCTGGTCAAAGAACCTTTCACCGATAAGGCCCATATCGACGAGGCAGAACTCGACGATCTCGTGCGCGTCGCGGTGCGCGCGATGGACAATGTGATCGACGTCTCGCGCTTTCCACTCGAAGCCCAGAAGCAGGAAGCGCAGGCCAAGCGCCGCATCGGCCTCGGCGTCACCGGCCTTGCCGATGCGCTCATCATGTGCCGCACACGCTACGGCTCTGATGCCTCGATCAAACTTATCCGCCAATGGATGCACACGCTTTCGCGCGCCGCCTATCTCGCCTCCGTCGATATCGCAAAAGAGAAAGGCCCTTTCCCGCTTTTCGACCGCGACAGCTATCTTTCCGGCCAGACAATCGGCGCGCTTGATGAAGATGTGCGCGAGGCAATCGCTGCCCACGGCATTCGCAACGCCCTCGTCACCTCGATTGCGCCGACCGGCACGATCTCGCTTTTTGCGGGCAACGTCTCATCGGGCATAGAGCCCGTTTTCGCCTATGGCTACACGCGCAAAGTCCTGATGCCGGACGGCACACGCCGCGAAGAGCGCGTCACCGATTATGCGATCACGCAGTTCTATGAAATGTTCGGCGAAGCAACCGCTCTGCCTGAGTATTTCGTCAACGCGCAGGAACTCGCACCGTCTGAGCATCTGGCCGTGCAAGCTGCCATGCAGGACTATATCGACAGTTCGATCTCCAAGACGATCAACGTGCCTGAAGACATTTCCTTTGAAGCCTTCAAGGATATCTACACACAAGCCTATGAGCAGGGCCTCAAAGGCTGCACGACCTATCGTCCGAGTGACGTGCGCGGCTCCGTCCTATCGATCGACCCCGCGCCGAAGCTTGAGACACAATCGGCTCTCGCGCTTGATGCGCCGCAAAAGCCCGCGCCCTACGAAAAAGATGGCGTCGTCTATATGTCGAAGCCACTGGAGCGCGAAACCGTGCTGCCGGGCTTCACCTACAAGCTGCAATGGCCCGAGTCCGATCACGCCATATACATCACTATCAATGACATCGTGCAGGATGGCAGACGCAGGCCCTTCGAGATTTTCATCAACTCCAAGAACATGGAGCACTACGCCTGGACGGTCGCGCTGACGCGCATGATCTCTGCCGTTTTCCGCCGCGGCGGCGACGTCACCTTCGTCGTTGAAGAATTGAAGGCCGTCTTCGATCCGCGCGGCGGCTCATGGATGAAGGGGCGCTATGTGCCGAGCCTTCTTGCGGCCATCGGCGAAGTCATCGAGCAGCACATGATCGATACCGGCTTCATCACCAGGGAAGATGGCCGCCCCGTCAGCAAAGCGATCCGTGCGGTCGTGGGCGAACCCATCGAACCCGGTGCCGTCGCGGTCAAGCTCAAAGCCTGCCCCCGCTGCGGCGAACGCGCGCTCATCCAGCAGGAAGGTTGCGAAACCTGCACCTCTTGCGGCTTCTCGAAGTGCAGTTGAGTGAATTCCGACGCGAATAGAGGCAGGAGAACATCAACAATCATGAAATCACTTTTTTCGGTTTTCATTTTCGTTCTCGCCTTTTTCACTATCGCACCCGCTCAAGCCGACGACCTCGATTGCGCGAGCACGACCTTCCGCATGGTCGGCACCAACGACAAGGTTTGCGTCTCTGGCTTTGACGATGAAAAAGTCGGCGGCGTTACTTGTTATGTCGCGCAGGCCCGCACTGGCGGAGTGAAGGGCATGGTCGGCGTGGCGGAAGACCCCTCGCGCTTCTCGCTCTCCTGCAACCAGACCGGCCCGATCATCGCCGATCTTGCCAAGCTGAAAAAGCGAGAAGAAGTTTACTCCGAGCGTACGTCGCTCTTTTTCAAAAGCACGCATGTCTATCGCATCGTCGATGCGAAGCGCCACACGCTCGTTTATCTCGCAATCAGCGACAAGATCGTCGATGGCTCGCCCTATAATGCCGTGTCGAGCGTACCTGTAATGCCGTGGAACGGGCGCTGACCGAACGATGCGCGGCTTCGTTCATCATCTCGATCTGACAGTCAAAGATCCCGAAGCCTCCGCGCCCTTCTACGACGCGGTGTTAGGACATATGGGTTATCGCCGTTGCGCAGAGGACGAGCGCGGCATCGACTGGGAACACGCCACATCACCCAACCGGCTGCCGAGCGTCGGAATTTTCCGTGCGCAAGGCGATGGCGCAGCGCGGCATCACGACCGCTATTCGCCCGGCCTGCACCATGTCGCCTGGAGCGCCGACAGCCGCAAAGATGTTGAGGCGCTCTACAAGCTGTTGCTCGACCTCAAGGCCACCGTCCTCGATCCACCCGCCGACTACCCTGAATATGGCAAAGGTTATTACGCGGTGATGTTTGCCGACCCGGACGGATTGAAACTCGAATATGTCTTCGAGCCACGCCGATGACAGCCCTCACAGTTTCCAATGTCGAAGCACGGCGACTTTTCCTCGACCGTCACGCACTATCCGCACGCCCCGATCATGCGCTCGACGCCGCGCATGTGCTGGCGCTGATCCGCAAACTCGGTTTCGTGCAGCTCGATTCGGTGAATGCCGTCGAGCGCGCTCATCACATGATCCTTTTCTCGCGCGGCGTCGGCTATCGCAGGGAGCTGCTGCACACGCTTCATCAAGACCATGCGAAGCTCTTTGAACACTGGACCCACGACGCCTCTCTGGTGCCCATCGAATTCTATCCCCATTGGCGACATCGCTTCAGCGCCGCCAAGGAGCGCCTCAAGCATCCGCGCTGGCAGGAGCGTCTCGGCCCTGACGGAGAAAAAGTGATCCGCCGTGTCCGTAGCCATATCGGCAAGCACGGCGCGTCGATGGCGCGCGACTTCGAGGACAAGGGCGGTGGCGGGTGGTGGGGCTGGGGTCCATCCAAAACGGCACTCGAATTCCTCTGGCGCGCTGGCGAACTCGCCATCCCGCGCCGCGAGGGCTTCGAGAAAGTCTATGACCTTGCAGAGCGCGTGATCGCGGCCGAGCACCGCACGCAGCGACCGACGAGAAAGCAGACCATCGACTGGGCAGCGCGCGCCGCACTCGAACGTCTCGGCTTCGCAACACCGCAGGAACTAGCGGCCTTTTTCGACCTTATCGAAATCGCCGAGGCGAAAGATTGGGCAAAGACTGCCTTGAAACGCAAAGAGATTATCGAAGTCATCGTGACCTGCGCCGATGGCAGCACCAAACCCGCGCTCGCCTTGCCCGATATTGAAATGCATATCGCGGCGCTTGAAGAACCGCATGCGCCCGCGCGCTTTCTCTCGCCTTTTGATCCGGCCATTCGCGATCGCAAGCGTGCGATCCGGCTTTTCGGCTTCGACTACACAATCGAAATTTTTGTGCCGGAAAAAAAGCGCCGCTACGGCTATTACGTCCTGCCCATCATCGAAGGCGATCGTTTCACGGGCCGCGCCGACCTGAAGGCGCATCGCGGCGAGAGCCGCCTTGAGGTGAAGGGCCTATGGCTGGAGCCGGGTGTGAAGCTCGACAAGTCGCGAAAGATTGCCTTTGAAGCAGCGCTTGACGAGCTAAGTCGTTTCACGGGGACGGAGCGGGTTGATGCAGGCGCTCCTCTACGGCGCGCCAAAGCCGACTAAGCTCTGCATCCGCGATCCCCGCTTCTTCAAGGTGGCGTACCGTGCTCTCAAGGTAATCCGGATTCTTGCCCGACTGCCCTTCACCCGCCGCAATCAATTCGACTTGCCGGTCGAACTCAAGCGCACCGGCATATTGTAAATGTTTGCGATCAACGACGAAGCACAGCGCCTCAACCCGCTCCTTGCTATCGACAAGCTCTATCGCCTTCATCGTTTCGACATAAACCGATGTGACTTGCTCACGTTCCTGAAGATAGCGCCGTGTCGCCTCGGCGCGCGCCGCCTCGACCCGAAAGGCCGCGCCCCGGCAGGAGCCACCCACATCCAGCCCGAAAACCAGACCGGGCCGCTCAGGCGTCCCCCGATGGACGTGACTGAACACACAGAACCCACGATGATAGCCACGCAGCAAGGCGGGGCAGCGCTCCTTAAACTCAAAGCCCGGCC
The DNA here is from genome assembly GCA_964560165.1 of uncultured Parvibaculum sp. Taxonomy (GTDB): domain Bacteria; phylum Pseudomonadota; class Alphaproteobacteria; order Parvibaculales; family Parvibaculaceae; genus Parvibaculum. Next base: position 13,287 of record CAZLLB010000045.1, read on the forward strand.
GCCACATCAGCGAGCCATATCCAAAAACCCATAAATCCTGCATCTTATGCCTCAATGAACGAGGCCACTCTAGCGAGACCATGACCAGCACACCACCAGCAACGGCAGCGAGGGTTCGTACGCCCTTGCGCATCTTCGCGCCACTGATCGGCGTGGGGATCATCCTTGGCATTTATTCGGTCTATTGGTACGTCGCCGCAGGAAAGTTGCAAACCGGCATTGAAACATTCGCAACGAGCGCACATCCGGGCGATGTCGCAGTCGGCTGGAGCGCGCTTTCCTTTTCTGGTTACCCCTACCGCATCGCCGCGACTTTCACCGAACCCACCATCACCGCCCCACAAGCGCCCGAAGACTGGTCCTGGCAGGCTGAAAGCCTTGAAGCCGATTTCCTGCCCTACAACCTGCGCCATGTCGTCCTGAAGGTGGATGGCGAACAGGTGCTGCGCTATCGCGATGTAAGCGGCCCGCTACCTCGCCAACATATCGTCCACGCCAAGGCGGAAGGCACATGGGCAAGCTATGTCGATATCAAGAACGTACCCTTCGGGCGCTTGGCTATCGACATCGACAAGCTCGTGGCAGTGAGAGACGAGGGCGACCAGAAAACCAGCAAACCGGGTTCTGCCGAGCGTTTTACGGCAGAGCGCCTGCAGCTTCACCTCCGGCCAACGGAAGAAGCCGTGACAGGCTCGGCGGCCCCCGTGCTTGCCACCGATGCGAACAGTTACGACCTCGCCTTGCAAGGTAACAACGTGGTGATCGACCGCGCTGACGCGATACCCATCCTCGGCCCCAAGATCAGCTTCGTCGCCGTTCAGGCGCGTCTGCGCAACATGCCGGAGAGCACGAAGGCAAGCCTCGTCGAATTGTCGCGCGATTGGCTCCAGCAAGGCGGCACGCTTGCAGTCTCCGACCTCATGGTGAAATGGGGGCCGCTCGACATGTGGGCGCAGGGCAAAGTAACGCTCGACGACAAGGCGCGGCCCAAAGGCACATTCGACGCTGAAATTTCCGATTATCCCGGCTTGCTCACGGCATTGGTCAAAGGTGGCATCGTCAGCGAGCGCGACGCGAAAGTGGCGCTTGTCGGTATGGGCCTCGTCGCACAATTGCAAGGCTCGAAGGAAGGAAAGCTGCGAGTGCCGATCGTCATGAATGACGGCAAGCTCTATCTCGGCCCCATCGTCGTTGCGACGCTCAACCCTGTTTACTGATCCTTGGAATCGGAAGCGGCATGGGTCGGATTGCGCCCGAAATTCGGCGCAGGATCATCCTGTCCTGCGTCGATGATCGAACGGCGGATCGCCCGCGTCCGAGTGAACAGCTCAAACAACCCCTCGCCGTCACCCCAACGGATCGATCTCTGCAACGCTGACAGGTCTTCGGAAAAGCGTCCCAGCATTTCCAGAATGGCGTCTTTATTGTTGAGGCAAACGTCGCGCCACATGGTCGGATCGGAGGCGGCAAGACGCGTGAAATCGCGGAACCCACCCGCCGAGTATTTAATGACCTCAGACCGCGTCACCGTTTCCATGTCACCGGCCGTACCGACGATATTATAGGCGATGAGATGTGGCAGATGGCTGGTGATCGCAAGCACGAGATCGTGGTGCTTGGGTTCCATGAAATCGACCTTCGAGCCGCAGGCCTCCCAGAAAGCCGCAAGCTTGGCGACCGCCTCCCGGTTCACGCCCGGACCGGGCGTCAGAATGCACCAGCGGCCATCGAAGAGTTCGGCAAAGCCCGCATCGGGTCCTGACTGCTCCGTGCCGGCAATCGGGTGGCCGGGAATGAAATGCACCCCATCGGGGATGAAGGGACCAACGTCGCGCACCACCGCGTTCTTCACTGAACCGACATCCGTAACCGTCGTGCCCGGCTTCAAGAATGTCTCGATCTCGGCACCGATCTGCCCAAGCACGCCTACGGGAACGCAAAGCACGACAAGATCTGCGTCCTTTACCGCTTCGGCTGCGCTCGCAGCAACTTCATCGACAAAGCCGATTTCCTCGGCGCGTTTGCGTGTCGCTTCCGAATGGGCATATCCAACGATGCTGTCGGCAAGCTTGCCGCGCTTGATCGCATGGCCGAGCGAACCGCCAATCAAACCAAGGCCGATGATCGCAATGCGCTTGAAACGAGGGTCAAGGTCACTCATCGCTTTGCACTCATGAAATCGGCAAGCGCCTGCACGACCAGCCGGTTTGCCTCTTCAGTGCCGATGGTCAGCCGCAGATATGCGGGCAAACCGTAAGATGCGACCTGACGCAGGATGAGCCCGCGCTGCGTCAGGAATAGATCGGCCTCCTTTGCAGTGTGGCCTGCATCGTCAGGAAAACGGATCAACAGAAAATTCGCGACGCTCGGCGCGACGCTAAGCCCGAGCTTGCCTATTTCAGTCGTCAACCAGCCGAGCCACTTTTCGTTATGCGCACGCGCCTTTTCGAAATGCTCTGAATCGCGAATAGCCGCGACCCCGGCCTCCATGGCGGCAACCGATACGTTGAAAGGCCCGCGAATACGGTTGACGACATCAATCACATGGGCAGGCGCATAGATCCAGCCGAGCCGAAGTGACGCGAGCCCGTAAATCTTCGAGAAAGTGCGCGTCATCACCACATTGTCCGATGTCGCGACCAGTTCGATGCCGCTCTCATAGTCGTTGCGCTGCACATATTCGCAATAGGCCGCATCGACGACGAAGAGAATGTCCGACCGCAGCCCCGCATGTAGCCGCTTCACTTCATCTACCGGCAGATAGCTGCCCGTCGGATTGTTTGGATTGGCGAGGAAGACGATCTTCGTCTTCGGCGTGACGGCGGCGAGGATCGCATCGACATCGGCCCTGAGGTCTTTCTCCTTCACCGATACGAGCTTGGCCCCAGCCGCCTTCGTGACGATCGGATAAACGAGAAAACCGTGTTCGGTCGCGATCGCCTCATCGCCCTCGCCCAGATAAGCCTGCGCGAGCAAATGCAGAAGTTCATCAGAACCGGAACCACAAACGATGCGCTCCGCATTGAGGCCATAGCGCTCCGCGATAGCCGCGCGCAAAACCGAGGACGATCCTTCCGGGTAGCGCTCAAGCTCTGCGGCAGCCTCAATATAGGCCTGTCTGGCGCGCGGCGAAGGCCCAAGCGGCGTTTCGTTCGACGACAGCTTGAAAACCCGACCGACACTATCGCTACCCGCGCGACCGGGCACATAAGGTTCGATAGCCAGAATACCGGGCTGCGGCGCAGGACGATTGGCGGTCATTGGCCGTCTTTCTCACGCTTGACCGGATTGGCATAGCCGCCGATCACCACGGCGATCTCGGCTGGCCCTTCCGATGTCAAAGCCGCGAGACGCGGATCGTCTTCAGCAACATGACCCTGAACCGCGAAAAGATTGTGGCGCGAAGCACCCCCGTCCCGCGTCAGCGCGACGCTGACACGCGTGGCGTCAAAGCCGACCGCCTTCACCCGTGCCGCGATAGAGGCTTCGCTGACTTTTTCGGGTGCGGATACCACGAGGAGGCTCGTATCGTCGCCGGTCGGCTCAAAAGCCGCCTGCGTGACGACGAGAGCAACCGGCGCATCGAATTCACTTTCTATGTCCAGGAAGGGAAGCCGCGCTACGACGCGAGCGACGCCCTTGCCCGTGGTTGCGAGTGCCGGCCACCAGTCGCCGCCTTCGTAATTTCCCGGCTCCGGCAGAATGCCGACGACCGAGCGGTCCTGCGATATGCGCTGCAAGACACCACGCACATGCTCATGCAGCTCCATCTCCGTTGACGAGCCGTAATAGCTGCGCGCCAGATCCCAATAGGCGAGCTTCTTCTCAGCGCCAAATATATCGACGCGAAAGGGCCCCTGAATACGCGTCATGGTCGCGATGACTTCGCGGAAAATGCGAAAGACGACCTTCAGCGGAAAATGCCCGCTCTGGCGGCCCGCAAGCCTGCGCAGCACCTCGGCTTCGCGCCCTGGCCGGAAGGCGATGAAGCTACCCTGCCCGGCGGCGCTGGCGGTGCGCGCCTTGGCTTCGGCCACCTCGACGACAAGCTCCGTGCGCTTCATCAGGAGGTCCTGAATAGCGTCATCGATAGTGTCGATCTCTTGCCGGACATCCGTCAGATCGCGCGCCGGCTTTGGCTGCATGGTTGCCATGTATAACTCTCGTCGCCGGAGGAATGATCCTTCAGATAGCAGACGCGAAAAGAGGCCGGACGCTCCCCCGAAACCCAGCCTGCAAGAGCGGTATTCATAAGCGGCTAACCTGCTAAAATCAAAGAAAACATTGACATTTAGGGGGGTGCATCTCTAGCTAGGCACCTGTCGCCACGGGGCCAAAAGGCTCCATCCGGGCGGCGCTTCCCTCCGAGTGAACCGGCCGATGAGCGAAACGCGCGAACTTAGGGCTGAGCCGGACGGCGATACCGCCGCCGCAAGCATCAATGCCGTCAGCGCAATCGAGGTTTTTGGCCCCGACGCACCGCTGGCGCTCGACAGCGGCGTCAGCCTCTCGCCGTTTACCATCGCCTATGAAACCTATGGCCGCCTCAATGCCGACAAATCCAATGTCGTGCTGATCTGCCATGCGCTGACCCTCGACCAATATGCTGCAAGCCGCCACCCGCTCACGGGCAAGCCGGGTGGCTGGTGGTCGCAGATGATCGGGCCGGGTAAACCCATCGACACCGACCGTTTTTTCATCAT
>CAZLLB010000046.1:0-13382 GCA_964560165.1 uncultured Parvibaculum sp.
TTCGCCAGACTGACGAGGCGGTGCAGGCCGAAATCACCGGCCTTGCCGAACAATATGCGCAAGGCGGACTTCCGCTTCTCGTTCACACTGTCATCCAGCGGTCGCGCGATCCGGGCCAGAGCCTTTATCTGGTGCTGGACCCTGCCGGACGGGTGCTCGCGGGCAATCTGGACGTCCGGCCTTCCGTTGCGCCGGGCGCGGATGGCTGGATGGATTTCATCTATAGCCGTCGGGCGCTTGAAGGCGTCGAGATGAAGGCGGCGCGCGCCCGCGCGTTTTATCTGCCTGAAGGCTTCTATCTGCTGGTCGGTCGCGATGTGCAGGAGCGCCGCGAAATCGAAAGCCTGATTACCAGTGCGCTTGTCTGGGCCATCGTGCTGACATTGGGGCTCGGCCTTGTCGGCGGCCTTTTCATGAGCCGCAATATGCTGGCGCGTGTCGATGAAATCAATAAATCGAGCCAGGACATCATGGAAGGCGATCTGTCGCGCCGCCTGCCGATTGCGGGAACGGGTGACGAACTCGACCAGCTCGGTCGCAACCTGAATGCGATGCTCGATCAAATCGAGAAGCTGATGACGGGCATGCGTCAGGTGACGGACAATGTCGCCCATGATCTGCGAAGCCCGCTCAACCGATTGCGCAATCGCCTCGAAGTGACGCTGCTCAATGAATCGTCGCAAGAGGAATACCGGCAGGTTCTGGAGCGCACGATTGCCGAGGCCGATCATTTGCTGACGACCTTCAACGCACTTTTGATGATTGCGCGGGCCGAAGCTGGATCGCTACGCGAGTCGATGACGAGCGTGGACCCGGCCACCATCGTGCGCGATGTCGCTGAACTCTATGAGCCGGTAGCGGAGGAAAGCGGTCTTGCCATCCGTGTCAACGTGCAGGATGGCTTGCAGGTGCGCGGCAATCGTGAATTGCTCTCGCAAGTGCTGACCAATCTGATCGACAATGCCATCAAGCATGGCAAGCCCGTGGCGGAGACGGAGGGTGCTGAACCCCTGATCGAAATTTCGGCAATGCCGGATTCGGGTGGGCGCATTCAATTGTCCGTCGCCGATCACGGGCAGGGCATTCCGCGACATGAACATGCTCGCGTGCTGGAGCGTTTCGTTCGCCTTGAAGCGAGCCGCAACACGCCCGGCAGCGGCCTCGGCCTCAGCCTTGCCTCGGCGGTTGCGCGGCTCCATGGCGGGCGCGTCGATTTCGAAGACAACAAGCCGGGCCTGAGGGTTACGCTGTCGCTTCCGTTAGTGGCACGGTGAAAATGGATATGCCTTGATGGAATATGATAATCTCCCGCAAAGCCGGGTGGGAGGATCAAAGTGACGGGCGCGACTTTGCGCGAACAGGCCGCGAGAGCGCCAAAGCCGTATGACGCCGAACGGGCGCTCGGTGAAATTCAGGACATCGTGGTATCGGCGGCCCGGATCGAGGATATCTCCATCAAGGCGCGGGCCGTCGCGCTGGTCGAAGATGCGGATGCGCGGCGCCTGCTGAGCGGAATTTTCGGAAACTCGCCTTTCCTGACGCGCATCATCCACAATCACCCCCAGTGGTTGCCTAGGTTGCTGGACGAGCCGCCGTTGCAAACACTTGCAGCATTGCTCGCCCGCACCCGCGCCGCTTCCGAACTCGCAACGCAAGCGGAATTGATGCGCGCATTGCGCATTGCCAAATCCGAAGCGGCGATATTGATCGCACTGGCAGACATCGCCGACGCATGGTCGCTTGAGGAGGTCACGGAAGCTCTGACCGCTTTTGCCGATGCTGCTGTTGTAGCGAGCATCGAGTGGCTGCTTCGCGACGGAGCGCGACGCGGGCAGATATTGCGTGAACCACAGGGGTTGACAGCGGAAGGTAGCGGCCTCGCCATTCTCGGTATGGGGAAATACGGCTCGCGCGAACTCAACTATTCGAGCGACATCGACATTGTCGTTTTCTATGAGCCCGGCCAATTGCCGCTGAAGGAAGGGCTCGACGATGGCGAGTTCTTTGTCCGGATGACCAAGGCGCTGGTGAAGATTCTTCAGGAGCGGACCGAGGACGGCTATGTCTTCCGCACTGACTTGCGCTTGCGACCTGACCCCGGCGGCACACCCGTTGCTGTGTCGCTGCCTGCCGCTGAGCATTATTACGAGAGCCGAGGGCAGAACTGGGAGCGCGCGGCCTTCATCAAGGCGCGCGCCGTGGCCGGGGATTTCGAGGCGGGCAAGCGTTTCCTGAAAATGCTTACGCCCTATATCTGGCGCAAGAATCTCGACTTCGCCGCCATCGACGATATTCATTCGATGAAGCGGCAGATCCACGCCGTCGGTGGCCATAGTGTCATTGCGGTTGCCGGCCACAACATCAAGCTGGGGCGTGGCGGTATTCGCGAAATCGAATTTTTCGTTCAGACGCAGCAATTGATTGCGGGCGGTCGTGACTATGAACTGCGCGGACAGCAGACCTGTGCAATGCTCGACGAATTGGCAAAGAAACATTGGATCGAGCCCGAAGCTGCCGAGGAAATGAAAGGCGCCTATCGCTTTCTCCGCAGGCTTGAGCACCGCTTGCAAATGATTGCCGATGAGCAGACGCATACGCTTCCCGCCACCGATGAGGGTCTCGATCACGTCGCCTGTTTTCTCGGTTTCGACAATCGCGCTGACTTCGCTGAGGTGCTGACCGGCCATATGCGCCGTGTGCAAGGCCATTACGCGCGGCTCTTTGAATCTGCGCCGCCGTTAGCCGAGGAAGGTGGCAGCCTCGTCTTTACTGGAACCGAGGATGATCCCGAGACGCTTGAGACGTTGCGCAAGCTTGGCTTCGTGCAGGCTTCCGAAATGGCGGCGACGATTCGCGCCTGGCACACGGGCCGTTTTGCCTCGACGCGCTCGCCGCGTTCTCGCGAGCTTCTGACCGCGCTGATGCCCGCCATTCTCCGGGCTTTGTCGCGCACTTCAAACCCCGATACGGCTTTCACACGCTTCGATCAGTTCCTCACGAAACTGCCTGCGGGTGTACAGCTTTTTTCGATGCTCTATTCCAACCCCGGCCTGCTCGACTTGATCGCCGGGATTTGCGGCACCGCGCCGCGTCTCGCCTCCTATCTGGCGCAGAATTCGGCCGTTCTCGAAGCAGTGGTCGCGCCTGATTTCTTCAAGGTGATCCCGAACCGGGAAGCGCTTCACGCGAGCCTTGAAGCGGCGCTGGTGCACGCGCGCGATTATCAGGACGTACTCGATTTTACCCGCGTCTTCGCGCGCGAGCATCGTTTCCGGCTCGGCGTTCGCATATTGACCGGCAATACGGATGCAGAAGAGGCCGGCCCGGCTTATGCGGCGCTGGCAGGCGAGCTTGTCGAAGCGCTGTCGCCTGTTGCCGAGGATAAAGTGGCCGAGCGCTTTGGTCGTGTTGAAGGCGGGAGCTTCGCCGTCGTCGCCATGGGCAAGCTCGGCAGCGAAGAAATGAGCGCGGCGTCGGATCTGGACCTGATCGTCATTTATGATGTTGACGATCCGGAAGCTCTTTCGGATGGAGCCAAGCCCGTATTCGCTTCGCAATATTACGCGCGTGTTTGCCAGCAGCTTATCGGTGCCCTGACTGCGCCGACGACGGAGGGCAAGCTTTATGAAGTCGATCTGCGTTTGCGACCGTCGGGAAATTCCGGTCCCATCGCCACCCATCTGAGCAGTTTTGTAAGCTACCAAAATTCCGAAGCCTGGACGTGGGAGCATATGGCGCTGACCCGCGCCCGTGTTCTCTTCGGTCCCGATGAATTGAGAACCCGCGTTTCCGCCGCCGTCACAGAGACGCTGCGCAGGCCGCGCGATATGGGAAAGACCGCCTTTGATGTCGCCGACATGCGGGCGCGCGTCGAGCGTGAATTTCCTAGTAAAAACCCTTGGGAGCTTAAACATGTGCGGGGCGGGCTGGTCGATCTGGAATTCATCTGCCAATACCTGCAACTGATCCACGCCCATGCGCATCCGGAGGTATTGCACCCCCATACGCGCACTGCGCTTGCGCGCATCGCAGATGCACGGTTGCTGCCTTCGGAGACCGCCGACATGCTGATTTCCGCAGTCGGCCTTACTCATAACCTGACACAGGTTATCCGCATCTGCGTCGAAGGCGTTTTCAACCCAGACGACGCGACGCCGGGCCTGAAGGGTCTCCTCGCACGGGCTGGCAACGCGCCGGATTTCAACACTCTGGAGGCGCAGCTTCGCGAGGCACAGAGCGATGTGCGCGAGGCTTTTGAACGCATCGTTGTCGCGGCCGCCGCCCAGCCTTGAGACAGACCCTCTGGCTGGGAAATTGCAGGTTTCCCGTGCTGACCAGAGGCTGCGTCCGTTAACCATATGAGCGAGACGCATCGGAATCTCGGAGATTTCCTGGAAAGCTGTGGTTAACGCATTGGCTTGCGCCGACGTGACAGCCATACGGTGTTCATTCGGATCGTCCCAATGCGGTACGATCCGCGAACCGCGCTTGCGGGATTTGAGTTGGGGCTGGGCGCATGAAGCGTCACGACGCAATCGTCATCGGAGGTGGCCTCAATGGCCTCACGGCCGCGGCTTATCTCGCGCGCGCCGGTGCCGATGTGTTGCTTGTCGAACGCAATGCGGCGCTTGGCAGCGCAGCGGCGAGTTATGAAATCCTGCCCGGCTTCCACATGCCGCGCTATGAACTCGGCACGGCAAGCTTCCCCGCACGCATCGTGGCCGACCTTGAATTGCCCAGATTTGGCCTTCGCCTTCTTCGTGTCGATGGCGGTGTCAGCTTGCTGCCCGGTGGTGCATATCATGCCAACTATCGCGATGGCGTCACGCATCGCCGCGAAATTGCCCGCCACTCGCTGAGAGACGCTGAGGCGTGGACCGGCTTTCGCCGTGACATGCTGCGCGCCGTCGCCCATCTCCGCACGACGCTAGCTCAACCGCTGCAAAATCCGGCTCGGCGCTCTCTCGCCGCATTTCGCGGGTTGCTGGCGCGCGCTGACAGGCTGGCGGACAAGCCCACCGACGAGCTGCACGATCTGGTGCGCTTGTGGACATTGTCATGCGCCGACCTGCTCGACGGTTATTTCGAATCCGATGAACTCAAGGTGCATCTCGCGGCAGCGGCACTGGCGGGCGCGACCATGGGGCCGTTCTCGCCGACCAGCGGGCGCTTGCTGATGCAAGCCTTCATGGAAGAAACCGTGGGTGCGAGCGGTGGTGCGCCAGCGACCGTTATCCCGCTCGGTGGGCCGCAGGCCATCGCAGACGCGCTCGCTGCATCCATAAGGGCGAATGGCGGTATCGTCCGCACCGAAGCGGAAGTAACAGACGTCTTGATCCGCGACGGCAAGGCGCGCGGCGTTGCACTGGCGAATGGCGAGGAAATTTTCGCCAATGCCTTGCTCTCCGATCTCGATCTCAAGCGCACCTTCCTCGCGCTCTTTCCATGGAAAGAGTTGCCGAAAGGATTTGTCGAGCGCGTCGGTAGATTTCGTATGCGCGGCGTGACGGCGAAGGTCAATATCGCGCTGGACCGCGCGCCGGAATTCCTGGGCGTACGACAGGATTGCCCCGCGCTCCTCGGCGGCATCCGCCTTGCGGGATCCATGCAGAAGATGGAAAAGGCTTTCGATGATTGGCGCGACCGCATTCCGCCACGCACACCTGTTATCGAAGCGCTGATCCCCTCTCTCGTTGATCGCTCTCTCGCCCCGCATGGAAGACATGTGATGTCGGTCGCCGTGCATTACGTGCCCGAAATGTTGCACGATGGCGCTTGGACAGGTGCGCGCAAAGACGAACTCGGCGATCTTGTGGTTGCGCAGCTTGCCGAAAGAAGTCCGGGTCTCAGGGAACATATCCTCGCGCTGGATACGCTGGTGCCGCCCGACATTGAAAGCGAAGTCGGTCTGACGGCGGGCGATTTCGAGCAGGGCGAGATGACGCTCGACCAGATGTTCTTCAACAGGCCAATGGCAGGCCTTGCCGGCTACGAAACGCCAGTTGGAAATTTCTATCTCTGCTCAGGCAGCGCTCATCCCGGCACGCTGGTATCTGGCGGTGCGGGTGCAGGTGCGGCAACGGTTGTTGCCGCCGCCCTCGGAAAGCGAGGGTAGGGTTCATGGACATTCACGACAGAAGCTTTGACGCCATCGTCATTGGTGGCGGCCATAATGGCCTTGTCGCAGCGGCTTATCTGGGCAAGGCAGGCAAGCGCGTTCTGTTGCTCGAAGCGAGCGACCGCCTCGGTGGTGCGTTGACGACCGACGAAATATCGCCCGACTATAAAATATCGACTGGTGCTCATCTGCTTGACGCCATGCCACGCCAGATCGAAAAGGATCTGAAGCTCGTCAAACATGGCCTGCGCTATGCGGCCCGCCGGGTGCCAACAATTGTGCTCGATCGCGACAAGCAGCATATAGTTCTATCGACGCGCCGCGCCGATCTTGAAATCATGCGCCGCCATAGTGCGGCTGATGCCGACGCCTATCCCGCCTATGTGGCGCGCATGAAATCCTATGCATCGTTGCTGACGCCGCTGATCACGGAAACGATTCCGTCCGCAGGCATGGAACAACTGCGATCTGCGTTACACCGTATTGTCTGGCGTGCCGAATTGATGGGATCTGCCTCGCTCGAATCCTTTCTGCGCCAGATGCCGGGCAGCATCGGCGATCTTTTGGATGACACGTTCGAAACGCCTTTGCTGAAGGGAGCGCTGGCTCTCGATACCTTGCTCGGCTCGCGCGAAGGCCCCTATGCTGCGGGAACGGTTCTTTCGTCCGTCTATCGGGGTGGATTGCGCAACGCCTCCACAGGCCCGCATATGATTGAAGGTGGGCTTGGCGCATTCGTCGATGCCTTAGCCGCGGCTGCGGCGGATTTCGGCGTCATCATCAGAGCCTCCTCAGCAGTGAAACGCATTCTGGTAGAAGGCGATGAGGCCAAGGGCGTTGAAACGGAACAGGGTGAAATCTTTGAAGCGCCGCTGATCCTGTCGAGCGCGCATCCTCGCGCAACCATGCTTGGTCTTGTCGGCGCAAAACATCTCGACGCCGGTTTGGTCAAACGCCTCTTGCATATCGCCGATAGCGGCACCACCGCCAAGCTCAATCTGGCACTTGACGGGTTGCCGACAATTCAGGGTCTTGCGCCGGTTGAGTACGGAGCGCGACTGCTGATCGCACCGTCGCTGCAATTCCTTGACGAGGCCTTCTCGCGGTTCAAGCACGATGATTTTTCATCAGACCTGCCAATGGAAGTCACGATACCGAGTGTATATGACGCGCCGCTTGCGCCGCCCGGGCAGCATGTGATGTCGATTGTCGTCCAATATGTGCCCTACGAAGCAGCAGGGGGCTGGGAGACAAACCGCGACAGGTTGATTGCTCGTATCGTCGAGACGTTGGCATGCTACGCGCCCGGAATTAAACAGCGCATCGTTGCCGGGGAACTGATGCTGCCGCCCGATATAGAACGTAAGTTCGGCCTGCCGGGAGGCAGCTGGTATCACGGCGATATGGAGCTGGATCAGCTTTTGATGTTTCGGCCCACGCCGGGATTGGCGCGCTACCGAACACCCTTGAGAGGTCTTTATCTCTGTGGCACCGGCAGTCATCCGGGTGGGGGTATCTCCGGCTTGCCGGGGCAACTCGCAGCGCGCGCGGCGATGAAGGATCGGAGGCGCGCATGAGCGACGACACCGATATCCTTTCGTCAAGTGATGGGCTGGCCGCCGAGCAGGTGGAGGTATCGCCGCGCATCGATCTTGCGGCGCAGGATGAAGCCTCGCGCGCCGATCCGTCTCTATTCGAGCGTGCAGCGGTGGAGCCGCCTTTCACGCGGGCAGTTCTGACGACGCCGCTGCACCTGAACATTGCGGCGGAGAGCGGAACCAATCTCTGGACGCATTGGAACGGCTATACGACGCCGGATGTGCTGACGAATCTCGAAGATGAGTATCGTGCGCTGCGCCACGCCGCCGTGCTTGCTGATGTGTCGCCGCTGATCAAGTACCGGATCACAGGGCAGGACGCAGCCGCTTATCTCGCGCGCCTTGTGACCGGAAATCTTGTCTCCCTTTCCGTGAACGAGACGATGCCGGTCGTCTTCTGCGAAGACCGTGGTCTGGTGGTTGGAGATGGGCTGCTCTTCCGCTTGGCGGAAAACGAATACAGATTGATAACGGAATGCACGCATCTCGCCTGGCTCATCGACAGTGCAATCGGCATGCGCGCGGTGGTGGAGGATGTCACGACATCGCTTGCGGTGCTGAGCCTTCAGGGTCCGCTTTCTTGCACCGTTCTGCACGAAGTCGGTCTCGTGGGTATCGAGGCACTTCGTCCTTATGCCGCGCGCTGGTTTGAAGTGCTTGGCATGCCGGTCTATGTGAGCCGGACGGGCAATTCCGGTGATCTTGGTTATGAACTCTGGATCGATCCGGAAGATGCGCCTTCACTTTGGCTCAAGCTTCTCGAAAAGGGCTCAGGCTTCGGGGTGAGCGCGGGCGGGTTTGCACTCCGCGAACTCGCGCGCATCGAAGCTGGATTGCCGCGCGCGGGTGTGGACTATCTTGGTGCTTTCTCCGCCGTCGATCCAGCACATGCTTCGACACCCTTTGAGCTTGGCTTTGCATCATTGGTGGAACTCGATCGGGAGCATTTCACAGGACGCGATGCTTTGCGCGCGGTGAAATCCGTTGCGCCGCGCCATATACTGGCGTCGCTGGCGGTCGATTGGAGTGAGCCGCTGCATTTCATCGGCATTCGGGACGGGCGCGGCATTGCAGGTGTCGCCACGAGCACGGCATTTTCACCTTCGCTCGAACTCAATGTCGCTCTCGCGACGCTGAAGCCTTCGGCCATAAATGGTGAGACCGCACTTCATGTGGAGGTGGAGGTCAGGCGCGAACTTGATCTGACCTTGCTGAAAGCGCCTGCGCGCATCATTGCGGGCCCGGCATTGTCCTTGCCAGCCCGGCACCTCGTTCCGGCACCCATAATTTCCAGCGACTAACGCGCCGCCAATTTTTCTGAACGGCGCGACGGAATAAGCGAGCGCCCCCGTTATGTAGGTGAGTGACAGGACGACGTTCCCCCGGGCCCGCCCCCCTGGTCCGGCAAACCTCCTGTCGCTCAGGCCGGGAGAGCGAACTTTTTTCAAAGGGTGCCCCGCGCTCCCGGCCATATTTTCGGTCTGTTGGGAGGATGAAATGAGCAGTCTAAAGCCGGAAGTATGGATTGGCGTCGCCGCCATTGTTCTTGGCGTTTCGATGCCCTTGGTTGTGCCTGCGATGGCTGCCGACACCGGCAGTGAACGCAGTGGAATGATGATGAAAATCGATACCGATCATGACGGCAAGATTTCATCCGCCGAATGGAAAGCGGCAACGGACACGCGCTTCAAGATGATGGATGCCAATAGCGATGGCTTCATCTCCCGCGATGAAATGCAAGCAGCAGCTCAGAAGCGAGCTGCTGCGCGCGCGGACGACCAGAAGAACCGCTCGGAAAAAATGTTCGAGCGCGCGGATACGAACAGCGATGGCAAGCTGTCCGAAGCTGAATATGAGGCGGCGAGCCAGAAGATGTATGATCGGATGCAAGCGCGGAAGGCTGCTGCACCCGATGCGCCGCCCGCCAAAGCAGAGTAAGATCGTCGGATGGCCAGCTTAACGGCGGACCCGCGGGGACGCTGTTCAGAGAACGTGATTGATCTGAATTTGAAAAGGGGGCGCGCTCGCTTGGACGAGGCGTCAGACGATGTATTGGTAGCCCGCGTGGCGCAAGGAGACGAGGCGGCTTGTCAGCTTCTCGTTGACCGGCACCTTTCGCGCATGGTGTCGCTCGCGCGCCGTATGCTCGGCAATCAGGCAGACGCTGAAGAAGTAGCCCAGGAAGTCTTCCTGCGCGTGTGGACGCATGCGGCGCGTTGGGAGCCGGGCAGGGCGCAATTTCGTACATGGTTGCACCGTGTCGCGACCAATCTCTGCCTCGACCGTCTGCGCCGCCACACCATGGACGACATAGATGCGATTCCCGAGCCGCAAAGCGATCAGCCAGGCCCAGATGTGTTGCTTGAGCAACAGCAACTGGCAAAACGTGTGGATATGGCTCTGCAAGCCCTGCCGGCGCGCCAACGTGCGGCTGTCATGCTGACGCATTATCAGGGCCTGACCAACATAGAAGCCGCGGAAACGCTGGAGATAAGCGTCGAGGCCGTCGAATCCCTCCTCGGCCGGGCGCGGCGTCAGCTCCGCACTGCTCTGGCGACGGAACGGGACGAGTGGCTACGTAAAACCGGTATGAAAGAGGCCTGACGGGTTGGAATTGGTATGAGCACAGAAATGACATTCGAGCGTCTGGCGGAGATTGTTGGGGCCTATGGTGCCTCTGCCTTTCGCTGGCCTCTGGCCGAACGTGAGGCGGCGCAGGCATTTGTCGCGCGCGATCCGCAGGCGCGAGTGCTGATCGAGGAAGCTCGTCATCTCGATTCCATTCTCGATGCCTCGCCCGAAAGTGCTGCCTCGCAGGCGCTGATCTCCCGCGTCATGGCAGCCCGCCCCCGTGCCCTTCCGGGCAATGTGGAGGGAACCGTGGCCGCCAGAAGCGCCAAGACTGGTATGTGGCGTCTCCTGGTTCAGATCATTTGGCCATATGGCTCGCCGGCATTTCCCGCAGGCGCACTTGCCGCGTCGGTCGCGCTTGGCATTGGCCTGGGAATGGCGTCGCCTGTCGCGGTGAGCGCACTCGGCCTCTCTTCCACGGCGACTGCGAGTGCAACGACGAGCGCGGCTGGCGAACAGCTTTTGGCGTTTGCGCTGGCCGAAACTGAATACCCCGAGGATTGGAAGAAATGAGCGATCCGCTTTCGCCCCAGACACCGGCTTCCGATCGTTTGCGCCGCTGGCTCGGCCCGGCATTGCTGATCTCGATGGTCCTTAATGTCTTCCTTATTGGAATGATCGCGACGGCGATGATTGTGCATCGGCCAGGAAAGCACGCCGATTTCCGATCCCCGCCGCCTTCCTTCTTCGGCATGATGAAGCGTGGCGCGGCAGATTTACCACCGGGTGATCGCGCCGCGATGCGCGACATCATGGTGCAGCAATTCCCGATCATTCGGCCCTACTTCACCAAGATAGATCTTGCGCGACGTGATCTTGCCGACGTAATTGCGGCTAACCCCTATGATTCAGAAAAAGTCGGCGCTGCCTTCGCGAAAGTCGATGCTGTGCAGGCGGAAATGGTGCGAGCAACGCGCAATGCGATGATCCAGGGTTTTGGAAAAATGAGCAATGATCAGCGCGCCCGCCTCGCCGATGCAATGCGCAAACAGGCCGATCGCCGTTTGAAGAATCCCCGCGATGCGAATGCGCATGAGGAAGCGGGCGCAAGGTAGAGGCAGCTCCCAGTCGCCGCGATTGGCGGGTAAGCTCCGCGTCACGAGGCAAAGACGTGAGGGCGCATGAGCTGGTATCACGAAAGCATGTATGACGCGGAGGTGCCTGTCGGCAGCCTCTGGGAAGATGATGCGCCCGCAATCGGTGATGACGTCGATCTCGGCTACCTCAATGGAGAAGCGGTTTGCGACGTTGCCATTATCGGCGGTGGCTATACCGGTCTGTCAGCCGCGCTCCACCTCGCTCGCGATCATCACATAGATGTCCGCCTCCTCGAAGCGGGGCCTTTGGGCTGGGGAGCCTCGGGCCGAAATGGAGGTTTTTGTACATTGCCGCCCACTGGTCTTTCGCTAGCGGAATTGATCCGGCGCTACGGCGAAGACGAAGCAAGACGGTTTATCTCATCGCAAGTGGACGCCATTGAACTCGTTCGCACGCTCGCGCGCGATGAGAATATGGATATTGAACCTCAAGGCGATGGCACGCTGCATGTTGCTCACGCGCCGGACCGATTTCGCGATCTTGAACAAGAGGCAGCGATACTTGGCGGGAAGTTTGGTCTGCCCGTCAAATTGCTGTCGCGAGAGGAAGTCGCCGAGACGCAATATGATTCAAAAGAACAATTCGGAGCGTTGCTCAGCCGCATCGGTTTCGGCCTTCATCCCTTACGATTTGCGCGCGGTCTTGCTGCCACCGCAGCGCGGCATGGTGCAAAACTGCATGGCAAAACCGAGGTGTTGCGCTGGGAGAAAATCGGTGCCGAACATCGCCTTATTACAAAGGCAGGCATATTGCGGGCTCGGCGCGTGATCGTAGCCACGAATGGTTTCACGCATGGTAATCTGAACCAGTCCCTTGCCGACCGGTTGGTGCCGGTTCTCTCCAACATCATCGTCACTCGCCCACTGAAAGATGATGAACTAGCCGCCCATAACTGGCGCACCGAACGCCCTTGCAGCAATACGCGCCGCTTGCTTTTTTACTATCGAATGCTGCCAAGCGGCCGCTTCCTCTTCGGCGCTCGGGGAGATTTGACGGGCGCGCCGAAGGATGGCCAACGCATGCGCGCCTTGATGGAGCGGCGTTTGGGCGACGTTTTTCCGCACTGGCGAAATATTCCGACGACGCATTATTGGCGCGGCTTTGTCTGCATGAATGCACGTTTGACGCCGGCCATAGGGCAAATGCCCGACGATTCCAGCGTTTATTTCGCTCTTGCCTATCATGGCGATGGAGTTTCAGCCGCCCCATGGGCCGGGCGTGCGATCGCACAACTCATCGGCGGCGGGCTCTCTTTTCAGGAAATTCCCGCGCCTTTCCGCGGGATTCCGCCACGCATTCCTTTTCCCTCATTGCGACGCTGGTATCTTGGGGCTGCTCTCGGCTACTATCGTTTCAAGGACAACTAATCAGATTTTGGAATGACAATGAGCGATCGCGAAAAGCCGCGCGCTGACGGACACGCCACCCTGGCCGAGTTCAAGGCGTTTCTCGCCGAGAATGGCGACATCGATTATCTCGATGCCGTTTTCGTCGATATGTGCGGCACGGTGCGAGGCAAGCGTTTTCCGATTGAAGAAGCCGAGCGGGTCTTCACGTCGGGCGTCCAGATGCCGAAGTCGCTTTATTTCTTCGACGTCACTGGCGTCAACGAAGACATCCTTGGAATGGGGTTTTCCGACGGCGACCCTGACGGACAGGCGCGCCCCATTTCCGGCTCTATCGTGCCCGTGCCATGGGCGTCGATGAAACAAGCCCAGGTCATGATGACCATGGAAGACGATGGCGGCTCGCCGATCTTGCTTGAGCCGCGCGTCGTGCTCGCGAACGTAGCGGCAAAACTTGCAGAGCTTGGTCTTCACGCCGTCTCCGCTTGCGAATTTGAATTCTACGTTCTTGACCGTGAACGCGATCGCAAAGGTTTGCCGCAAGCGCCGATCAATCCTGCAACCGGCGCGCGCGAGACTGCCAATGAAGTC
>CAZLLB010000046.1:13392-17859 GCA_964560165.1 uncultured Parvibaculum sp.
GCTGCATCTGCTGAAAGCAATGAGCGCCGCGGGGGTGAAGAAATTCGTGTTCTCTTCGACCTGCGCCACCTTCGGCGTGCCGGCGACGCTGCCCATCACGGAAGATGCTCCGCAAGCGCCGATCAATCCTGCAACCGGCGCGCGCGAGACTGCCAATGAAGTCTATGGCATCACCGAACTCGATGGCTTCATGGCGCTGCTCAAAGATATTGACGAGGCGGCGGCTGCGCAGGGCGTCCCGGCCTCAGGCGCCACAGCGGAATATGCACCAGGTCAATATGAGATCAATCTCAACCACGAGAACGACGTTTTGCTCGCCGGCGACCATGCGGTGATGCTGAGACATCTGATCGGTACCATTACCCGCAAACACAATTTCGTCTCCAGTTTCATGGCCAAGCCTTTCGCCAATCAGACCGGCAACGGGTTGCACGTTCATTGCTCCATTCTCGATGAGAAGGGCAATAATATTTTCGACGACGGATCGGATGAGGGCAGCAGCAGGTTGCGTCACGCCATTGGCGGATTGCAGGCGACACTTGGCGACGCCATGGCGCTTTTTGCTCCGAACCTCAATTCCTATCGCCGCTTCGGTCCCAACCTTTTCGTGCCTGTTAATCGCGCCTGGGGTTACAACAATCGCTCGGTCGCGTTCCGGGTTCCGGCAGGTGCGCCGGAGAGCCGCCGCATCGAACATCGCGTCTCGGGCGCTGACGCAAATCCCTATCTTGTATTGGCAGCGATCCTTGCCGGTATTCACTATGGCATCGTCAATGAGATTGACCCCGGCGAGCCCGCCGAAGGCAATGCCTGCGACGTGATGGATGACGGCATTCCGTTCATTCTGCCCAGTGCGCTGAAGCGGCTGCGCCAGTCCACGGTGATGCGCGAATATCTCGGCGATCTTTATGTCGATGTCTATGCCGAAACCAAGCTGCTCGAATTTGAAAAATTCCAGCGCACGATTTCGCCGCTCGAATACGACTGGTACCTGTGAGCGTCGAACTTGGGATCATAGAGGGTTTCTACGGCAAGCCCTGGACGTGGAGCGAGCGGCAGGAAGTAGCCGCTTATCTCGCGCCGCATGGCTATCGCTTCTATCACTACGCGCCGAAGGCCGATCTCTATCTCCGTCGTCGCTGGCAGGAGCCGCATCCGGCGGAAGAGGCAAAAGGTCTGGCCGACCTCTCTCGCAAATGCCGCTCGCTCGGCATGCGTTTTGGCGTCGGCCTCAGCCCCTATGAAATCTATCTCGACTTCAATAGCGGTGTTCGTGAGGCATTGACGCGCAAGCTCGCGTTTCTGGACGAAATCGGCATCGACGACCTTGCCGTGCTTTTCGATGACATGCGCGGCGATGTGCCGGAGCTTGCTGAGCGCCAGGCAGAGATTGCGCATTGGCTGCGCGAGCGCACCGCAGCGACGCGCCTTCTCGTTTGTCCTAGCTATTATACTGACGACCCCGTTCTAGATCGTATCTTCGGTGATCGCCCGGAAAACTATCTGGAGGATTTGGGGCGGCTTCTCGACCCCGCGATTGAAATTTTATGGACGGGCGAAGAAGTCTGTTCGCGCGAATTCTCCCCCGGTCATCTCGCTCGCGTATCGGGGCAGTTGCGCCGCAAGCCTTTCATTTGGGACAATTACCCGGTCAATGATGGGCCCCGCATGTCGCAATTTCTGCATCTGCGCGGATTTAGCGGTCGCCCTGCGGGCATCGGCGCGCATATCGCGGCGCATGGCGTCAATCCGGCTTCTCAGCCCGTGTTGAGCCGCATTCCGGCGTTGACCCTGGCGAAGAGCTACAAACGTGGCGACGATTACGAATATGGCCGCGCGCTCGAAGAAGCCGCCGCAGCCGTTCTCGGGGAAGGTCTGGCGCGGCGCGTCGTCGGCGATCTGCTATTGCTCAACGATACCGGCCTTGACCGCCTTGGCGGCGCGTCGGAAAAACTCCGCGCTCGCTACGCAGCCATCGACCATCCGGGCGCGCGTGAAATCGTTGCTTGGCTCGATGGCGCTTATCGCATCACACAAGAAATCATGGACACGCAATAAGCCGGTGATGTTATTCGGCGGGCAGGGTGAACGTCACGCGTGTGCCGACGCCTTCGGTGCTCTCGATCTTCAGCGAACCGCCGTGCATTTCGACCAGCGAGCGCGATAGAGCAAGGCCGAGGCCCGTGCCTTTGTGCTTCTTCGAATGCTGGCTTTCGACCTGCTCGAAAGGCCGGCCGATTTTCGGTAATGCATGTGCAGGAATTCCGATCCCTGAATCCTCGACCGAGATCGTGATATTCTGGCTGTCGGCCATGCTGTGGACGCGAATGATGCCTCCGGCTGGCGTGAACTTGATCGCGTTGGACAGCAAATTGAGCAGCACCTGTTTGATTGCTCGCTTGTCGGCCTCGATATGCGGCAGAGCGCTGGCTTCGTTCAGCACTTTTACGGAGGCGATTTCGGCGCGCCCCGAGACAAGCCGCAGCGACTCTTCGATCACTGTCGCAAGGTCGGTCGGCTGCTTTTCCAGCGTCATCCGGCCCGCTTCGATCTTCGACAGGTCGAGAATGTCGTTGATCAGCTCCAGAAGGTGCTGGCCGCTAGAGTGAATATCATGGGCATATTCGACATATTTCGCTGAACCAAGGGGGCCAAACATCGAAGCTTCCATGATCTCCGAGAAGCCGATGATCGCATTCAATGGCGTGCGAAGCTCGTGGCTCATGTTGGCCAGGAATTCTGATTTCGACCGATTGGCGCTCTCGGCGCGCGTCTTTTCTGCGGCATATTTTTCGGCGAGATCGACAAGCTGGCGCGCTTGATGCTGCAATTTCAGCCGCGATGCCTCCAGATCGCGCACCGTTTTTTCCAGTGCCGACTTGTTTGTCGTCAGCGCCGATTCCTGAACCTTGATCGGCGTAATGTCAGTGCCGACATTGACGTGGCCCCCGCCATTCGTAGGCCTTTCGCTGATTTGCAGCCAGCGTCCGCCCGGCAGGCGAATTTCCCAAACGCTTTCCTCAAGCCCGCCCGCGCGCGGCCAATCAGAACCGATGCCCGCTTCCGCCATCACGTCTTCAAGCGTCGTGCCTTCAGCTATGCCGTCGCCCGGGAGTTGCAGAAATTCAGCGAACTTGCTGTTGGCTGTAACAAGGCGATTGTCGTTGTCCCACAGCGCAAATGCCTCACCGATGCTCTCGATGGCGTCACGCAGCCGATCGTTGGCGTCGTGTTCGCGCGCTTCGGCAAGTTTCTGCTCGGTGATGTCGATGGTAATGCCGACAAGGCGCTCGCCGGAAATGCGACCGCCGCCCCAAACCTGCCCCTTGGCGCGTACCCACACCCAGCTTCCGTCGGAATGACGCAGTCGGAATGCAGTATCGTAGGAACGCGAGGGCCGCGATGCTGCTCCGATAATATCGTCAATCGCTTGAACGTCTTCGGGGTGAGCGAGCGATTTGATCTCGCTGGGCGAAAGGCGCTTGGAAGGTTGGCGCAGGCCCAGCATGTCGAACATGGCCGAGGACCAGTAAACCCGGTTCGCAGTCAGATCCCAATCCCAGATGCCGCAACGCGCACCGGCAAAGGCCATGTCGAAGCGCAACTGGTTTTCGACAAGCGCGGTCTCGGCATCCACGCGGCGCTCGCGCAGATGGACCAGTAGATAAGCCAGAACCACATAGCCGACTGACAGCATCGCGGCAAAGCCGAGAGCTCGGGAAAAGCCGTCCTGAAGGTAAAGGGCAGTGGCGATCGCAGCCAAAGCGAGACCAGACAGAACGAGAGCTGTCCGCGCAATCCATACTGAGGGCATGGAAGAGCGGTTTCGTCCCGCGGTGCGCTCCTGCCAGGCCATTGTTTCCGCGCGTATGCTTGCTTCGGGGATACTCATCTGCACCACATGAGGAGGGCCTGTATCGGCCACGCCTTCTTCAATTTGCTTTGCCGAATCGAGCGGACCGGGCATGAGCCGCCGCACCGGCCGCTCGGCGCTCGCTTCAGCCGAATCATTATTCGAAATCCGATGATTCGAGTTGGGCCTTCCTTTGTCCAGCATGGGCGGGCCTTTGCCTTGGGCAGCGAGGTCGCTTTTTGAAAATCGGTGCATTTGAGACTCACCTCGGCGGGTTCCACTCCGGCTCCCACCAAACCGCATGGGTCAGGCGAGCGTTTTGGCCGCTATCTCGAACACATCGCGCGATATGCCCTCAGTACCAGAAATGCGGGCGAGTTGCCTCGACATCAACTTACGCCGCTTTGGCTCGAACTGCCGCCAGCTCTTGAACGCGCCCAAGAGCCTCGCGGCCACTTGCGGGTTCAGTGCATCCAGCTCCAACACCTTATCTGCGACCAGAGCATAGCCTGCGCCATCGGCCGCGTGAAAGCGAACCTGGTTGGCCGTTGCAAAGCTCGTGATGAGCGCCCGCACCTTATTGGGGTTTCGTATGGTAAACGCGGGGTGCCGCA
>CAZLLB010000047.1:0-17705 GCA_964560165.1 uncultured Parvibaculum sp.
ACAAGAGTTACAAGCTGAAGCTCGGTACGCTTGAGGCCCCGGTGACGGTGCAGTCAATCGAACGCATTATCGACACATCTGATCTTTCCAACTCATCGGCTCCGCAGGTCGAGCGCAATCAGGTTGCCGAAGTCGTCCTGCGTTCACGGCGCATGCTGGCGCTTGATGCCTTTACGGATTTTCCTCATACCGGGCGCTTCGTGCTGGTCGAAAAATTCGACATAGCGGGCGGCGGGATCATCTCGATGGACGGCTATGCCGACCAGCGCGATCTTATCACCTCGCGCGGCACAAACATCACCCGCGTTGAAAACGGCATCACTGAGGAAGCTCGCGCTTTCCGCAACGGCCACAAGGGGGGCACCCTCTGGTTCACTGGCCTCTCGGGAGCCGGCAAATCGACGCTTGCCATGGCGCTCGAAAAGAGGCTCTTTGAGAAGGGCTACAACGTCTATGTGCTCGATGGCGACAATGTACGTCACGGCCTCAATGCCAATCTGAGCTTTTCACCAGAAGACCGCGCCGAGAATATCCGTCGCGTCGGTGAAGTTGCGGCCCTTTTCGAGCGCTCCGGCATGCTCGCGATCACGGCCTTCATTTCGCCTTATCGATCCGACCGCGATCGCGCGCGCGAGGCGGCAGGCGCGGGTTTTCATGAAATCTACGTCAAGGCCGACGTTGCCACATGCGAAAGCCGCGACCCCAAGGGCCTCTATGCGAAGGCGCGCTCTGGCGAAATCAAGGATTTCACCGGCATCTCCGCACCTTATGAGGCGCCTGAGAACCCGGAGCTTGTCATTGACACGGCTTTGACACCGTTGGACGAGTGCGTTGAAGAGCTTGTCAGTTATGTCGAGGCGAAGTTCAGGGTATAAGGATTGCACCTCGCAATCTGAAATCCTGGAGTTTTGACATGAGCGTTCTCGTCACCGGCGGCGCCGGTTATATCGGCAGCCATATGGTGATCGATCTTGTCAACGCGGGCGAGGACGTTGTCGTTATCGACAATCTCTCGACCGGATTTGATTGGGCCGTGCAAGTTCCCGATAAACTTCACATCGGGGATATTGCCGACGAGGCGTTGGTTGACAAGGTTATCGCCGACCACAAGGTCGAGGCCGTCATTCATTTTGCCGGCTCGATCATCGTCCCCGAGTCTGTGGTCGATCCCCTTAAATATTATTCAAATAACACTGCCAAATCGCGAACACTAATCGAGCGATGCGTGAAGGGCGGAGTAAAGCATTTCATTTTTTCGTCCACCGCTGCTGTTTACGGGATGCCGGACACAGCCGCCGTCAGCGAAGACGCGCCGCTTAACCCACTGTCGCCCTATGGTCGTTCAAAGCTCATGACCGAGTGGATGCTGCGCGATGTGGCCGCGGCCCATGATATGAGCTTTGCGGCGCTTCGTTATTTCAATGTTGCGGGCGGCGATCCCAAGGGCCGCGTCGGACAATCCACGGCCAACGCCACTCATCTCATCAAAGTCGCCTGCCAGACGGCCCTGGGCTTTCGCGATCATATTGACGTTTTCGGCGACGATTATCCGACTACGGATGGTACCTGCATTCGTGATTACATCCACGTCAGCGATTTAGCGGGGGCTCACACGGCGGCGCTCAACTATCTGCGTGGCGGCGGCGAGAGCATTGTCGCCAATTGCGGTTATGGCCACGGCTTCTCGGTTCGTCAGGTCCTGCAAGCCGTCGAGCGCGCGGCAGGACATTCTTTCGAAATCCGCAAGGCAGCCCGGCGGCCCGGCGATCCGGCTTCGGTCGTCTCCGATCCCGCACGCGCCAAGGCCACCTTTGGCTGGAAGCCCGTTTATGATGATCTGGAAACCATCGTCAGCCACGCGCTGGCGTGGGAGTCTCGTTTACGCGAACGGAATAATCGCTAGTTAAATTTTCAATTTTATTTTGAATACAAGACCGCAATATCGGTTAATCTCCGAAAGCATGAATACTCAGCGACTCCGTACACCTGTTATCTTTGCTTTTGATCTGGCGGTGGCGACCATTTCGTTACCGCTAGCGATTATCTTGCGACTTGGTTGGCCGAGTTTCATTCGTAATTTTGAACTGATCGGCGAGATGACGGCATTATTTACCGTGGTCGCCGCAGTGGTGCTTTTGCGAGCGCAACTTCAGCGCGTGTCGTGGCGTTTTATTTCGGCCAATGATGCTTTATTGGTGGCCGGCACCAGCGTCGCGATCAATCTTTGTTTTCTTGCATTGATGTTCTTTGTGTCGCGCCTAGAGGGCGTGCCGCGCTCCGCCGTACTAATCAATATTTTCCTGCTGACGAGTTTGATGATCGGCAGCCGATTAATGCTCCGCCTGTGGCACGAGCGTGCAACTTCAATTTACACCGGAGGAAATGGCACGGGCCCATCTCCCGTTTTGCTCGTCGGCGCAACCGATGAAGCCGAAGCCTTTATCATGACCACGACGCGGGATCGCGAAAGTCCCTTCCGGGTTGTGGGAGTTATAGATTCCGGCATGCGCCCTGTCGGTAGTTTGATCCGTGGTGTGTCCGTACTTGGCGAGATCCGGAATATAGATGTCGAGATTGCTAGCCTCACGCTACGCGGCTCACGTCCCGAAATCATTATCATTTCAGATCCCGATCTGCGCGGCCGCCCGTTGCATCACATCGTCGATGTCGCCAGCACGCAATCAATCAAGCTGAATAGGCTGCCTTCAAAGTCTGAATTGCGAGGACCAGGCGGGCTTATGCGAATCCGGCCCGTCAACGTTGAAGACCTGCTCAGCCGTGAAGAAGCCGTACTCGATCGGCTAGCGATGGCGCGCCTCGTGGGCGGTAAGCGGGTTCTCATAACGGGCGCTGGCGGCAGCATAGGTGCGGAACTTGTTCGTCAGATTGCGGCGCTAGGCCCCGCACATGTGACGCTTGCTGATATTTCCGAGTATAATCTCTATGAGATTGATCGGCAGTTTAAGGCTTGTTTTCCTTCCATTCCACACGCCGCATTGCTGGTCGATGTTCGCGATGCATCGCGAGTGGCTCATATGTTCCGCGAAGAGCAGCCTGAAATTGTTTTTCATGCCGCCGCGCTCAAACATGTGCCGTTACTTGAAACTCAGCCGGTGCAAGCTGTCCTTACCAACGTAATGGGAACGCGCCATATAGCGGATGCTTGCGTTCGTCACCATGTCGCCGCGATGGTCATGATCTCGACCGACAAGGCGGCTCATCCCATAAGTGTCATGGGCGCATCGAAGCGCATTGCCGAAAGTTATTGCCAATCGCTGGATATGGATGACGAGAAGCGTGGCGAGACTCGTTTTGTGACCGTCCGGTTCGGCAACGTCTTGGGTTCGGCAGGATCTGTGGTTCCGCTCTTTCAGAAGCAGCTTGAAGCGGGTGGCCCCATCACCGTCACGCATCCGGAGATGACGCGCTATTTCATGACGATCCGTGAGGCCGTCGAGCTGGTCTTGCAAGCCGCCACCCTCCAAGACAGCGAATTGGGCCGGGGGCACATCGTCGTTCTCGATATGGGTGATCCGGTCAGTATTCTCACCATGGCGCGGCAGATGATAAAACTTGCTGATCTGCAGCCCGACAAGGACATCAAAATCGTCTTTACTGGCTTGCGTCCCGGTGAGCGTTTGTCGGAGATTCTCTTTCAAACGGACGAAAAACTTGTCGGCACCAGTTACAAGGATTTGATGGTTGCGCACTCCCATGTGCCTGATCACGCTTTCGTTCAACGCATGGTGAACCAGCTTATTGAAGCGGCCTTGCGTCATGACGGCGATGGGGTGCTGGGTCTGATGGAAATTTCAGTCACCGATTTTGCCAAAAGGAATGACACGCAGTCGATGAAGGCATCTGAATCCAGTATTTCCGCGACGCAACATAGTGAAATATAATTTTATTTCGCCGCTAAATGTAGCTTGTGCCATCTTCCCCTCGCCGGGCCCATAGCCTCCCGCAGGATTCAACAAGCCGCATGACGCAAAACTCTGTGTTGACCATCATCCTTGCTGCCGGAAAAAGCACGCGGATGAAATCGAATTTGCCGAAGGCGCTTCACGCCATCGCCGGGCGGCCGATGCTCGGCTATGTTCTCGCGGCTGCCTCAAGCCTTGCAAATGCACACCACGTGCTCGTCGTTGGCCCCGGCATGGACTCTGTTGCCGATTATGCGCGTGGCATCGCCTCCGGTCTTTCCGTCGCCATTCAGGAAAATCAACGTGGTACTGGCGATGCGGTGAAGGCCGCGTTGCCGCACGTGCTTTCTGGCGCGGGCGTCGCGCTGGTGATCTTTGGTGATACGCCGCTGGTGCGTCACGAAACACTCGCCGAAATGACATCAGCTTGCAGCGCTGAAACGCCTGTCGTTGTTCTCGGCTTTGAGGCCCGTGATCCCGCTGCCTATGGCCGCCTCGTTCTCGATGGCAAAGGGCTTCTGACGCGCATCGTCGAGCGCAAGGACGCAAACGAGGACGAACGGCGCATTACGCTTTGCAATGGCGGCGCAATGGCGATCCGCCTTGAACATCTTCGCGATCTCCTCGGTAAACTTCGCGACGACAACAAGGCTGGAGAATTCTATCTCACAGATGTTGTCGAACATGCGCGCGCGGGCGGACTTGCCTGCGCTGTCGTGCGTGCACCGGAAGTTGACATTCAAGGCGTCAACAGTCGTGTCGATCTCGCTGCCGTCGAAGCCGAAATGCAAAACCGCCTGCGTCGCCGCGTGATGGAGCAGGGTGTTACACTCTCCGATCCCGACACAGTCTATCTCTCCGCTGATACGGTCATCGGCCAGGATGTCACCATCGGCCAGAATGTCGTCATTGGGCCGGGTGTCGAAATTGCTTCCGGCGCCACCATCAAACCCTTCTGCCATATCGAGGGCGGCAAGATCGGGGAGGGCGCGCAAATCGGTCCCTTCGCCCGCATCCGTCCCGGCTCGGATATCGGGCGCGACGCACATATTGGCAACTTCGTCGAAACCAAAAAGGCGAAGGTGGAGGAAGGCGCCAAGATCAACCACCTTACCTATATCGGTGACGCCCGCGTCGGCGCGCGTGCCAATATCGGTGCGGGTACGATTACCTGCAACTATGACGGCTTCAACAAGCATTTCACCGACATAGGCGCAGGTGCCTTCATCGGCTCAAACTCCTCTCTCGTCGCACCGGTAAAAATCGGCGACGGCGCCTATACAGGCTCAGGCAGCGTCATCACCAAGGACGTTGAGGCCGATGCTCTGGCCGTCGAGCGCAGCAAGCAATTTGAAAAACCGGGCTGGGCGGCTGCGTTCCGCGCCAAACATTCCGGCCATAAAAAGGCAGGCGAATAATGTGCGGTATCGTTGGCGCGCTGGGCTCAAGGCCCGCTGCCCCCATCATTCTTGAAGCACTGAAGCGTCTGGAATATCGCGGCTACGATTCCGCGGGTATCGCTACCTTGACACACGGCCACATCGAACGCCGCCGCGCCGAAGGCAAGCTTTTCAATCTCGAAAAGGCTCTCGACGCAACGCCGCTCGAAGGCACCATCGGCATCGGCCATACGCGCTGGGCCACTCATGGTGCACCGAATGAGATAAACGCCCATCCTCATGCGACCGAGCGTGTGGCCATCGTTCACAACGGCATCATCGAAAACTTCCGTGAGTTACGCCAACGCCTGACCAAAGACGGCGCAAAATTCGCAACTGAAACCGACTCCGAAGTCATCGCCCATCTCATCACCTATCATCTCAGTAGCGGCCTCGCGCCTCGCGCCGCCGCCGCTGCTGCGCTGACCGAACTCAAGGGAGCCTTTGCGCTCGGCATCATCTTCAAAGGTGAGGATGATCTCATTATTGGCGCTCGCCGCGGCTGTCCGCTCGCGGTCGGCTATGGCGACGGCGCGATGTATCTCGGCTCGGACGCTTTCGCGCTTGCGCCCATGACCAACCGCATCGCCTTCATGGAGGAGGGCGACCGGGTCGAAGTTACGCGGGCAGGCGCAGTTTTCCATGATGCATCGGGCGTGATTGTCGAGCGCGCCATCCGCATCACCGATGTGTCTTCCATCATGGTCGATAAGGGCAATTTCCGGCACTTCATGGCCAAGGAAATCTTCGAGCAGCCCGAAGTGATCGGCCACACGCTTAGCCAATACATCAATCCGCTAGACGATACTTTGCGCCTGCCGGATCTGCCCATTGATCTTGCCCAAGTGCCGCGCATCACCATCATTGCCTGCGGCACGGCCTCCTATGCGGGCCATGTCGCCAAATACTGGTTCGAGCGTTATGCGCGCGTTTCGGTTGAATTCGACATCGCCTCGGAGTTCCGCTACCGCGAGGCGGCGATGCCGGAAGGCGGGCTTGCTGTTTTCATTTCGCAGTCGGGTGAAACAGCGGACACACTGGCGGCTCTGCGCTATTGCAAGTCGCAGGGGCAAACCATTCTCTCGATCGTCAACGTGATCGAAAGCTCCATCGCCCGCGAGTCCGATATCGTTATGCCGACTTTCGCCGGCCCCGAAATCGGTGTCGCCTCCACCAAGGCTTTCACCTGCCAGTTGACCGCGCTCGCCGCGCTGGTTCTTAAGACTGCGGTGACGCGGGGCACACTTGATCGCGCAGAAGCGCAAAGGCTCGTGCGGGTACTTTTGGAAACGCCGCGCCACGCCGCCGATGCTTTGGCCCAGGACGATCATATTCGTGCTCTGGCCGCCGACATCTCCAAAGCCCGCGATGTGCTCTACCTAGGTCGGGGGCATTTTTTCCCGCTCGCGCTTGAAGGCGCGCTAAAGCTCAAGGAAATTTCTTATATCCACGCCGAGGGCTACGCAGCAGGCGAGCTAAAGCACGGCCCCATCGCCCTTATCGATGAAGACGTTCCGGTCATTGTCATCGCTCCCGTCGATCAACTGTTCGACAAGACCGTCTCCAATATGCAGGAGGTGATCGCGCGCGGCGGCAAGGTCACCCTCATTTCCGACAAGGAAGGCATTGCGCGCGCCGGCATGGATGCCTGGGCGACCATTGAAGTGCCAGCCGTCGATCCGCTGATCGCTCCCATCATCGCGGCGGTTCCAGTCCAGTTACTCGCCTATCATGCGGCAGTATTGAAGGGCACCGACGTCGATCAGCCGCGCAATCTGGCCAAGTCCGTCACCGTCGAATAATGTGATTCGTCACGATCTAACCTCCACTAGATCACCAATAAATGGCTCTAATCCATTCCGGACTCAGTCATTTTTGACTGGCAACGACAAAACCTCGTTTGCGCGTGGTAGAATTGCGCAAGGAGGGATTCGATGCGGCTACCACTAACGAAGCATTTGCTCACCGGCGCAGCCTTTGTCGCGCTCATGCTCGTTTCTGCGCCTGCCACACCGGTTTCCACTTCGCGCAGCGCCGCGCCTGTTCTGCCATCCGCCACGGCCACTATGGATCTCGACGCGGGAGCCAAGGCCGTGGAGAGTCGCCAATATGACGTCGCCGTGCAGCGCCTCACCCGCGCCATCGACAGCCATACGCTTGAGGGCGAAGCGCTGGCGCTCGCCTATCATCATCGTGGCATTGCGCGCCAGAAGCTCGGTTTCGACGGCATGGCGGTTCTTGATTACACCCTTGCCATTGAGCAAAACGCCTTGCCGAAAGATGTATTGGCGCGCGCCTATTACAATCGCGGCCTCGCCATCTCCGAAGGCGGCGACCGCATCAGCGCCGAGCGCGACTACACCCGCGCCATCGAACTCCTGCCGAATTATGCCGCCGCCTATCATAACCGCGCCAATCTCGAGCGTGCGCGGGCGGACTATCCAACCTCCATCCGTGATTACACGGTGGCCATTTCCCATCTCAAAGAAAGCGACCGCAAGTTGCCCCTGATGGGCCGTGCGCTGTCCCAGGAAAAATCCGGCAATGTCGGCGCCGCCATGGCCGACCTGGATCGGGTGCTGGCGCTGGACCCGGCTTATGCACCGGCGCTCGCCAAGCGTAGCGAGCTTGCCTCGCTGGCAAATGACCTGCCCACTGGCTCCATCGCGCCTGCAAGCGCACGTGACCCCGTCCTGCAACCCGGCAACGGGCGCGTTGTCAAAACCTCCTCGCAGGGCGGCTGGGAAACCACGGCTGTGCGCTATGACACGGCAGGCGCATCGCCCGCGGACGACAAGGATATCGAAACCTCGTCACTGCGCGACATCGATATGGTGCCCGCGCCGACCACCCGTCAAACGGCAGTCGCCGTCGCGACACCTCAGGCGACTGCGCCCGTAGTTCAGGCCGCCACCACCGGGCGCTACAGGCTCCAGCTTGGCGCTTTTCGCGCGCGGGATCAGGCCGAGAACGCCTGGGGCGACATCGCCAGGCGCAATGGAAGCCTGACTGCCTCTCTCGATCACTCTATCCAGCAGGCCGATCTCGGTGAGCGCGGCACTTACTACCGTCTGCAGGCAGGTTTCTATGAAACAGCCGCCGACGCCAAATCGAGTTGCGCGGCTTTCGAAGCCAGCCAGATCGACTGCATCGTCGTCGCGCGCTAGGATTTTGAGCGCGAGTTCAGGTTTTTTGGCTCAAAACTTGGCATTGACGTAGCGGCGGAGCGCCAAGCTGATTGCGCGCACCTGTTGTGGTGGCGGGCTCTTCGTCGGTAAACTCAAGATCAACAACAATTCGATTAGCGAAAGGGAGACGATGGCGCCTCAGTCAATCGGGCTTACGGCCTTTGGGGGATACATTCCGCGGCTCCGCCTGCAACGCAAGGCAATCGCCCAAGCGAACGCATGGATCGCGCCCAATTTTCTCGGCAAGGGGAAGGGCGAGCGCTCCATGGCCAATTGGGATGAGGATGCCGTCACTATGGCAGTTGAAGCCGCGCGCGATTTGCTCGGCACAGATGACGACCGCAGCCATGTCGATGCGCTGTTCTTCGGTTCGACGACCATGCCCTTCAAGGATCGCCTGAATGCGGGCATCGTCGCCGCCGCGCTGACGCTCGATGAAACCGTGCGCGCGGTCGATGTCGCCTCTACCCAGCGAGCGGGTACCTCGGCGCTCCTGCAAGCCCTGACGACCGTGAAAGCAGGCGAGGCCAAACACGCGCTCGTCATCGCTGCCGACCATCGCAAGACGCGCGCCGCCAGCGCGCAGGAACTCGACTTCGGCGACGGCGCGGCCGCCGTCTCGGTCGGCACCGAAAACATCATTGCCAAATATCTCGGCGGCGCCAGCCTCACGGTTGATTTCGTCGATCACTTCCGCGGCGATGGCGAACAGTTCGACTACAACTGGGAGGAGCGCTGGATCCGCGACGAGGGCTACACCAAGATCGTACCCCGTGCCGTCAAGGCCGCACTCGCCAATGCGGGCGTCAACGCTGATGAGATCAAGCATTTCGTTCTGCCCACGATCTTCGGCACGAAATTCGTCGAAACGCTCGCAAAGAAAAGCGGCCTTGCCCCCGAAACGGCTCGCGACACTCTGGCCGCCAATTGCGGCGAGACGGGTGCAGCCCATTCGCTGGTCATGCTCGTCCATACGCTTCAAAAAGACGCAAAGCCCGGCGACAAGATTCTCCTCCTCCATTTCGGCGGCGGTTGCGACGCATTGATTTTCGAGGCGACCGACAAGCTTTCGAGCCAGTCGGGCAAGCGCGGCATCGTCGGCTCGCTCGCGAACCGTCAGGAAGAAACAAACTATCTGAAATTCCTGACCTTCAACGGCCTGGTCGAGTGGGAAAAAGGCATGCGTGGCGAGCAGGACAAGAAGACCGCGCTGACAACACTCTATCGCAATGAAGACATGCTGATGGGTCTTGTCGGCGGTCGTTGCACGGAAACCGGCGTCGTCCAGTTCCCGCGCTCGCGCA
This sequence comes from uncultured Parvibaculum sp., assembly GCA_964560165.1. Lineage (GTDB taxonomy): Bacteria > Pseudomonadota > Alphaproteobacteria > Parvibaculales > Parvibaculaceae > Parvibaculum. The sequence goes on from CAZLLB010000047.1 coordinate 9,855, forward strand.
TCTCCGTCAATCCCAACAAGCACACGATCGACACGCAGGAGCCCTACAAATTCGCCGAGCGCAAGGCGAAGATCCTGTCATGGTCGGCGGATTTCCTTTCCTTCAGCATGAACCCGCCGAACCATTACGGTATGGTTGTGTTCGATGAAGGCGGCCGCATCATGATGGACTTCACCGACGTGGAGCAGGGCGCTGTCGATAGCGGCATGGAAGTGCGCCTCGTTTTCCGTATCAAGGACTTCGATGAGAAGCGCGGCTTCCGCAGATATTTCTGGAAAGCAGTTCCGGTAGCCGGCGCCAATGCAAAGAGCAAAACCGGCCAGGCGGCTGAATAAATCGAGCAAGGAGAAATACAATGGCTTCAGGTATCAAAGACAAGGTCGCGATCCTCGGCATGGGTTGCTCCAAGTTCGGTGAGCGTTGGGATGCCGGTCCAGAAGAACTGATGGTCGAGGCTTATCTCGAAGCCATGCAGGACGCAGGCATCGAACCCACGCAGATCGACGCAGCCTGGTTCTCCACCCATATCGACGAAGCGGGCACAGGCAAGGGCGGTACGCCGCTCTCGCTGGCATTGCGCTTGCCCAACATCGCCGTGACGCGCGTTGAAAACTTCTGCGCCGGTGGCTCGGAAGCTCTGCGCGGTGCGGTCTATGCCGTCGCATCGGGTGCTGCCGATATCGCGCTCGCGCTTGGCGTCGAGAAGCTGAAAGATACCGGTTACGGCGGCCTGCCGGTCGGCAATGCTGGTACGCTGATCCCGCAATGGGCGCCGTCTGGCTCCGCGCCGGGCAACTTCGCCCAGCTCGCCTCTGCCTATCGCGCCAAGCATGGCGTATCCAAGGAAGATCTGAAGCGCGCCATCGCGCATGTCTCGGTGAAGAGCCATACCAACGGCGCGAAGAACCCCAAGGCCCATCTGCAAAAAGCCGTTACTGAAGAGCAGGTGATGAACGCGCCGATGATCGCCGAGCCGCTTGGTCTTTTCGACTGCTGCGGTGTCTCGGACGGCGCAGCGGCGGCTATCGTCACTACACCGGAGATCGCCAAGGCGCTCGGCAAGTCCAATATCGTTACGGTCAAGGCGATGCAGCTCTCGGTTTCCAATGGCCTTGAGTCGCAGCACAACTCCTGGGACGGCAGCTACTTCCACACCGCGCGCATCGCGGCCAAGAAAGCCTATCTGGAAGCCGGTATCCAAAATCCGCGCGATGAAGTCAGCATGATGGAAGTGCATGACTGCTTCTCGATCACCGAACTCGTCACCATGGAAGACCTTTTCATCTCGGCTGAAGGCCAGGCGGTCAAAGACGTGATGGATGGCTTCTACGATGCCGACGGCAAGGTACCGTGCCAGATCGATGGCGGCCTCAAGTGCTTCGGCCACCCCATCGGCGCCAGCGGTTTGCGCATGGCCTATGAGATGTACCTCCAGATATTGGGTCGCGCGGGCGCTCGCCAGCTCAAGGATCCGCGCATCGGCCTCACACACAATCTCGGTGGCTCGCCCTCGCAGAATGTGTGTTCCGTCACCATCATCGGCGCGCATGGAGTGTAGGCGCGGCCGATATGATAGAAACGAGGGCCGGGAGAAATCCCGGCCCTTTTTTATGGACGCTCAATGCTCTTCAATTCCCCGATTTTCCTTTTTGTCTTTCTGCCGGCGACGGCAATTCTTTGTTTCACGATCCGGGCGCGGGTAGGCCGCAACGCGGCGCTTGGCTTCCTCGTTCTGGCATCGCTGTTTTTTTATGGCTGGTGGAACCCGATCTATCTGCCGCTGCTGATCGGTCTTGCCGTCTTCAACTTCCTGCTCGCCCGGATCATCCTTAACGAGCGCATCAAACCTGATGGCGGCAGAAAAAATTTACTGGTGACTTTCGGCGTCACCGTCGATCTCGCGGCTTTGGCTTATTTCAAATACACCGACTTCTTCATCCGCACCGCAAACGAAACTGTGGGCACCCATTGGGAGCTTCAGCACATCGTTCTGCCGCTTGCTATTTCCTTCTTCACCTTCCAGAAGATTGCCTATCTGGTCGATGCCGGGCGGGGCCGTGTCGAGCCACATTCATTTCTCGAATATTGTTTCTTCGTGATGTTCTTCCCGCAGCTGATCGCCGGACCCATTGTCCATCACCACGAAATTTTCTCCCAGACAAAGCGCGAGCGCAGTTTTCGTTTCGACCGCATGAATCTCGCCATCGGCCTGACGATTTTTTTTATCGGCCTCTTCAAGAAAGTCGTTCTGGCCGACAATCTCGCGCCGCTCGCAAGCTCCGTCTTCGCTGATGCGGGTCTTGGTAAGGAAATTCATTTCCTGCGCGCCTGGGAGGGAATGCTCGCCTATACGTTCCAACTCTATTTCGATTTCTCCGGCTATTCCGATATGGCCATCGGCGCCTCGCGGATCTTCGGCATCAAACTGCCGCTGAATTTCCATTCGCCCTATCAGGCAGTCAGCATCACCGATTTCTGGCGGCGTTGGCACATGACCTTGTCGCGTTTCCTGCGCGACTATCTCTACATCTCGCTTGGCGGAAACCGGCGTGGGCCGACGCGGCGCTACATCAATCTCTTTCTCACCATGGCCATAGGGGGCCTCTGGCACGGCGCCGCTTGGACCTTCGTTTTCTGGGGTGCGCTGCATGGTGCAATGCTGATCGTCAATCACGCTTGGCGCGCTGTCTGGAAGACGCCGATCAACCGCTGGTGGTCGCGTGGCATAGCGCGCGCGATCACTTTCCTCTGCGTCGCGCTCGCATGGGTGTTCTTCCGCGCACCCGATATGCAGTCCGCCTTCGCCATCTATCGCGGCCTTGTCGCCTGGACGCCCGATATTTCCGCATCGGCTCTTGCGTATGATCTCGGCTGGCTCGTCTTCTGGATGAGCATCGTCTGGTTCTGGCCCAACACCCAGCAATGGATGGCGCGCGTTCGTCCCGCGTTCAATTATTCATCGTCCGATTTGCGCGAAGATCCGCTTCTCGTTCCGGTCGCCAATACGCCTTGGCAACGTCTGGTGCTCTGGCGACCGAACCCGGCTTTTGCTATTGCGCTTGGCCTCGGCGTGGCGGCCTCGTTGCTCAGCCTCCAGCGAGTTTCCGAGTTTCTCTATTTTCAGTTCTGAGCAAGCATGACGATATCAGCACAAGCCATGCGTTACCTTGCGGCGATCGCCACAACGGCAGCGGTCTGCCTCGCCGCCGCGCTCGCGCTTAACGCGGCAGTCGATCCGCTCTGGTATTTTTCCGGGAATCGCTTGGGCCCTAGCAACTATGCGTTCAATGAACGCCTCTCCAAATCGAACCTCATCGAAGGGCACGAACGCGACTATGACTGCGTCATCTTCGGCGACAGCCGCGCCACCTTGCTCCCGGAGCAGAAGATCTCGGGCTATCGTTGTTTCAATTTCGCTTTTTCATCCGGCGTCGTCAGCGAATTCATCGACTATGCCAAATGGCTCAAGCAGCGCGGCTTCTCGCCCAGGCTGATCATCGTCGGTGTCAGCGCGGGTGATTTCCGCAAACGCCGGATGCCCCACAACGTGCCGGATTTCGTGAGGGAAGGGGGCGAGCCGCCGTCGCCCTTCATCGAATATCTCTCGCTTGATGTGCTTGGCATGTCGTGGCGCTCGCTTTTTGGCTCATCGCCCATCGACCGCAGCTACGACCACGACTTCCGCTGCCAGGTCGCCGTCTCCATGCCTTACGATCCGAAGAAGCCGATCCGCGACCTTTATTCCGGCCCCTTCGATTGGCGCGAGCCGCTGACGCTCTATGGCAGATTGCGCTCAGTCTTTCCGCAAGCCCGCTATGTCGGTTACGCGCCGCCGATCTCCGCCTGGGCTATCGCAGAATATGCGCGGATTGCCTGGTTGCCGAGCTACACGCAGGCGCTAGGCGATGCCAGCACCGTCTTCGATCGTTTTGTGGATTTCAGCATACCGTCGGATATCACGATCGAACCCGGCAACACATATGACGGGACGCATTACTCCGAGGATATAAATGCGCTGATAGCCGCCGCGCTGCCCGATGGACCGGTATCGCAGGGCCTGGATCTGACCGCATTGTCGAGCAGGCAAATCCTTGATGCCTACAGAGCGCGCCTCACAGCATATTCATCCGCGCTTGCTGCCGGTGAGGGCGCGCCGCATGGGTCACGGCGCTCAATTCCAGCGTCTCCGCCGCGATGACCAGAAATATCTGATCGACGCGCTCGCCGCCGCAACTCACCGGAAATACGCCGCGATAGACTTTCATGAAATCGCGCTCGGCAATCGGCAGCTCGCTCCACGAATAGATCGGGCGCTGGCTATCGATAGCGTGTAAAAACTCGCGCCGCCGGATTTCAGCTCCCTCGGGCGTCAAGGCTTCTCCAAGCAACTTGCCGGTATAATCGATGCCGAATATCTCCCGGCAACCTGTGCCGGTCAGGCGGTAGCGAAACCGCGTCACGCCCTCAATTTCGACCACTTCCAGAATCATCAGCCAAGGCAGAATGGCCGGAATTCTGGTTGGTTCGATATCGCTACGCAGCGGAACGGCGTCCCCGTTCTTCCTGTCATGCCAGAAAGCGGAAAAGCTTGAAACTGGATGAAGCGGAGGTACTTCGGCAGCTTCAATTTCGCGATAAGACAAGGCGGCCTCCGTTCCGAATTGAGAGGCCAGATCAGGCCGCGCGCATCCGATGCGTCGTCCTATGGTAGGAGGCAAAGCTTACTAAGAAATCACCGGAACCCATTCATTTCTTTAATGAAATTCGCGTTTCTCGCGCTCGTACGGTCGTCGGGCATCTCAGCTTCTGTTGATGTCTTCGCCGCTCGACAGAAAGCGCCGCATGGCGGCTTCAGCACCGTCGTCGCGTGCGATCAGTACGCTGAAGCGTCCGCGGGCCTGCCCGCAGGCCGCATCGAGCGATTTGTCGGCCGTTCCCTTAACCAGCGCCTTGGCTTCCCTCAGACCGCCCAAGGGCTTTGCCGCTAGCTCTTTCGCGATCTCGGTAGCGCGCACCAGCGCGCCGCGCGGCGGCACTTCATGCACCATGCCCAGCGCCAGTGCCTCATCGGGCTCCACCGTCCGCCCGCGCAGGATCAGTTCCAGCGCCTTTGCCTCGCCGATCAAGCGTGGCAGGCGCTCCGTGCCGCCTGCGCCGGGGAAAATGCCGATATTGGTTTCGGGCAGGCCGATCCGATAATCGCCCGCATCGGCAATCCGCAGATCGCAGCACAGCGCGAACTCAAAGCCGCCGCCTTGCGCAAAACCGTTGATCGCCGCAATAGTCGGTTTGGGAAATCGGTCCACCTTGTCGAAGACGCTCGACACGTTGTTGCCAGCCTTCGCGCCTTCCATCAACTCGTCATCGCTCCGTCCGCTTTTGCGGATAATCTCGGCGACAGCCAGAATTTCCGCCACGTCATAATGCCGGATGAAAACGCCCGGCACCCCGCCGGTGAAAACAACGGCGCGCACCGCATCGTCAGTGGCGACCGCGTCTATGATTTCATCCAGCTCCTGCACCTGCTGCGCGTTCATGTAGCCGCGCGGCGGATTGTGAAACGTGACCGTCGCCACTCCCTCGTCGATAACAAGGCTTACAAGGCTCATTTGACGCCTGCCTCTTCCTCGCGTGCCCGGACATAGCCCGAGTAACGCGGCTGATCGATGGCGAGCTTGGTCATCGTGATCGCCCAGAGATGGTCTGCAAGGCCCGGTGTTTCCAGCGTCAGTTCGCCCGTCTCGATGCGAGCGCAAAGATTGCGGTTCAATTCGTCGATGGAGCCATCCTGGCCAAGCAGCGTGACCAAACGCCGATGCTCGTCGGCGCTGGCTTTCGGCGCGATCTCAAGCTCGCGCTTCACGATGTCGAGCGCATTGGCGGCAACGCGCGCGTGAAACGCGGCATGGCCCTGCAATTGCGGCATCGCATGATTGCGGATGAAATCCGCGACGATATCGACAAGCTCGATGGCGGAGGGTTGATCCTGCATTTCCTATCCCTTCCTGTTCAACGGCGCGAGAAGGCGCATCAGATCAACCTCGGTTTCCGATGAGCGCCGCCCGATGGTGGCGCGCTCAACCGAGCGATCGCCTTCCAGAAACGCAGCCGCCATGCCCATGCACATGACACCCCATTTCAGCGTGCCGAGAACTTCCCAGAATTTGACACGCGCCGGATCGACCTTGCCGCCGCCTGCCGCTTCATAGCCTGCAAACAAATCTTCGCGCGAGCCGAAGCCACCGACTGGATTGTCGATATTGCCGAAGCGCCATGGATTGATACATATCCATGAAAGGTCAGCCATCGGATCACCGACATGTGCGATCTCCCAGTCGAGCACAGCGCGCACTCCGTCCGGCCCGATCATCAGATTGCCGTTTCGGAAATCGCCATGCACCAGCGTCAGCTCGGTAGAATCCGGCGGCGCATTGTCCTTGAGCCAGCGAAAGGCCAGCTCAAATACCGGATGGGGATATTTATAGGCCTTGTACGTCTCGAAATATTGATCAACTTCGATCTGCCCGGTCGCCACACGCAGCGGCGGCAGCTTGGCCTTATCGACTTTGTGCAGCTTGGCCAGCATCTCGCCGCACTGCCGCGCGAGTTTCGGCCTCGCCTCGGCAAATTCCGCATCGCGCAAAATCTTTCGCGCCAGCGTCTCGCCCGGCACGCAATCCATAATGAAGCCTTGGCCTACGCCGTCGCCTTCCACCAGCACATAGCGCACTGGCGGCACCGGCACGCCCACTTCGCCAGCCAGTGCGATAAGCTGCGCTTCCGTCTCCAGACTGATCGCCGTGCCCGAGCGTCCTGCGGTTCTGACGCCGCCCGGTGCGCGCCGCAGAATAAGCGGCACAGGCCCTCCCGCCGTCGTGGCGTCAAAGGACCAGATTTCCTGGCTTGCTCCGCCGGAAAGGCGCTGGAGATTGGCGATACCGGTCGCGCCAGCGATATGCTCGCGCGTCACGGCTTCCAGCGGTGCGGCGATGGGATTGTTCTCTGCGCTCATCTCAGCTCACGCTCACCGGCTTGCCGTCAACGATCTGGTCGAGATATTCCGAAAGTCCGTAACCGACCATGCCATTGCAGCGATATTCGGTCATGCCTTCGGTAATGCGCGTATTGAGTTCGCTGCCATCGGGCGCCTTGCGTCGGTTGCGCAGCGGGATCAGCGACAGCACCTTGCCCTCGACATCATAGATCGCGCCGGATTCCGTTTTGACATGCGCACGCAGCGCCGTTTGGTACCAGTTCTCATCCCAGTCGCTGTCGATCGAAACTTCCTTGATGAGATCGTATTTGCCGTCCTTCAGCACCATGCCGCCCTGATGCGGCACGCCCGTCTCCCCCGCGACGATCGAAAGCATCATGCCGAAGTCGCGGCCGAAATTCATCGGGCACCAGCGATACCAGTGGATCGCCTGCCAGTAGCGTGGCCCCCAGCTTTTGTCGCGCAACCCAAAGCCCGACACCTCGAACACTTCGTCGCCAACCGTGAAACGCCCCTTCGCCGCCACATGCTGTTCGTAATGCGCTTTGGCGAACGATTTCTCGGGGTCAATGTCGAGCGATGATCCGTCTGCCTTTACTGTTTCGCCACCGAACATCGGAGACACGCCCTCGTAATCGAGTTCGACCTTGCAAGGCATCGTCGGGTTATCGCGGAACGCTTTGGACGGCTCTGCCATATCATGCGGCTGAGCGAGAACCACGGCCTTGCCGTCATAGGTCACGCGCAATTTCTTGAAGGGTTCGATGATCTCGATCTTCATGCCGCCAGCGGCAAGCTGTTTGTTGTCCGTAATTTTCGGCTTGGCATACATGAAGGCGACGCGCCCATCCGGCAGA
>CAZLLB010000048.1:0-7905 GCA_964560165.1 uncultured Parvibaculum sp.
CCGCGACAAGCCGGATGGCAACGGGGGCTCATGGTGCCCGCGCGAGCTCACTGCTAGCGTAATGCTCAGCGGCGGTGGTCGGGGATGTAGAGGCCATCTTCGACTTCACGGAGTGTGCCGAGGTCGCGCGGCTCGACGCGGGATTGGGCGCGGGCGCGGACCATGCTTTCGCGTTGGCGCTCGGCGGCGCGCAGAATGGCTTTATAGGCCGTGTAACAGGCCGCCATCAGAACTGCTGCAAAGACGAGCTTGCTCATGCTCTCACCCTCTTGGGCACAAATCCGCGCCGCCCGTCGCGGCGCTATAGCCCATTAAAGGCCAAAACGGCTCCAAAGGGAACGGATTTCGACCGCGCCGAGCAATCCATGGGCAAAGCCCTCGCCAATATTGGCCGATTGCACGCTGGCCGACTGGTGTGACGAAACGGAAAGACCAATGCCACGCCGCCAGAAGGGTTTTTTGCGGCCCATGACCCTCAGCTTCACTTCCGTCCCGAATTTCTCGCGCATGACGCTGCGCAGATCGCCGATGCCGTCGATGAGGCCGCGCTCCAGCGCGCCCGATGCCGCCCAGAATTCACCAGTGAAGAGGCCTTCCGACGGCTCGACGAGCTTTGCCCCGCGCGCGCGGCGAACGAGGCTCTTGAAGTTTTCATGGACGTCGCGCTGCAAGGTTACGAGGCGTTCCACATCGGCGGGATTTTCGGGCTTGAAGGGATCGAGCATCGACTTGCTCTCGCCCGATGTGTGGACGCGGCGCTCGACGCCGAGCTTGTCGATGAGGCCAGTGAAGCCAAAGCCCGCCGAGACGACGCCGATGGAGCCGACAATCGAGCTTTCATCGGCATAGATTTCATCCGCCGCGCAGGCCAGCATGTAGCCGCCCGAAGCGGCGACGTCCTCGGCAAAAGCATAGACGGGAAGGCTCTTTTCAGCCGCCAGCGCACGGATGCGCTTGTAGATCAGCGAAGATTGCACCGGCGAGCCGCCAGGCGAATTGATCGACAGCGCAACAGCCTTCACGTCCTTCATTGAAAAGGCCGCTTCGATCGATCCCGCGACCGATGCCAGATCGATGCCGCCGCGCAGGGGCGATGCCGCACCGATGACGCCGACGAGGCGGACCACCGCGACATTGGCGGGGGGCGTCCAGCCAGGCACGAGGTGGCGGAACGGCCACGGCACCAGAAGCGCGAGCATTTTTTTCATATTTTCTTTCGGAGACTTTTTCATTCAGGTTGGCTGATCAAAAAGGAGCGCTGCCGCATTACGCAAGACGTTTTCGGCGCGCTCGGTGAAGCGCCCATCAAGGCCATGCAGCACAAGGCCGGGCCGCAGCACGAGCGGCGCATTCGAGCCGCGCGTGCCGCGAAGGATAACGCGGCTCGCCGGTTTGCCCGCGCCGGGCCAGAGCGGAAAGACTTCGATGCCGCCAAGATGGCCCTGCAATCTGGCAAGCAGAGTGCCCATCGCATCGGCGCGATGAACGAAGCTCACCGTGCCCTTGGGGCGCACCATGGTGCAGGCAAACCGCACCCAGTCGCCGAGTTCGGAGCCGAGCGTCAGATGCGAGCGGGCCTTGCTTTCATCGGGCGAGGAAGAGGCGCGCGCTGGGTCGTAATAAGGTGGATTGGCGAAAACATGATCCCAGCTCTGCGGCTCAAGGCCTTGTGTGACAAGATCACGCACCGCGCTGCCGATGTTGCCTTCGATGAAGGTAACGCGGGTCTGGAGTGCATTGCGCCGGGCGTTTTCGCGCGCCAGACGCACGAGGTCGGGTTGCAATTCGAGGCCGCAAATATCGGCCCCGGCGACACGCGAGGCAAGGCAGAGGCTCGCAACGCCAACGCCCGCACCCGCCTCAAGCACCCGCTCGCCCTTGCGCGCAGGAATGGTGGCGGCAAGCAGCACCGCGTCTATGCCGGCGCGATAGCCCTTGGCGGGCTGCAAAAGCTGGAGCCTGCTGCCGAGAAATCCATCATCCGTGTGAGCCACGGCGACGGCTTCAGCGGCTTTTCCGGGCTGCGTCTGGTTTGCGGTTTCACTCATTCTTTTCGATCCCGTTCCTGCTTGACGCTGTCCAGCACCCCGACCGCTCCGTCGTAATTGTCCTCGCTCACCATGATACGGCGCGGAAGAACGCCGATCGAGCCTTCGAGTACGCTCATATGGCCATCCAGCGTCAGCGGCTCAATCCCCTCCTCGCGCAGCCGGTGCTCAAGATAGGAAATCAGAACCATGTCATTCGTCCGAAACAGCTCTTTCATGAGTTCTTTCTTCCTTGATCGCCCGTTTCACGTTAGCGAGAGGCATGGGGGCCACACTTGCCGCATTGAGCCTCCCCACCTATGCTCGGGCCGAAGATTATCACATATGTAGCCCGTATTTTCAGGAGCGAAAATTGGGAGTTGTTGTCCCACTCGACGAAGAACGCGGGCGCGCTCATAACGCTGTCGCCCAGTTGCAAGCGCTGGTCGCCAAGGATATGGGCGATGTCAATGAATTCATCCGTGAACGGATGAGTTCCGATGTTCCGATGATCCCCGAACTTGCCAGCCATCTGATCAATTCCGGCGGCAAGCGGCTCCGGCCGATGCTCACCATCGCAGCATCGCGGATCTGCGGCTACGAAGGCCGCGATCACATCAAGCTCGCAGCCAGCGTCGAGTTTCTGCACACGGCCACGCTGCTCCATGACGATGTGGTGGACGAGAGCGATCTGCGGCGCGGCAAGAAGACCGCGCGGATGCTCTGGGGCAATCAGGCGAGCGTGCTGGTTGGCGACTTTCTGCTCGGCCGCGCCTTCCGGCTGATGGTCGAGACGAAAAGCCTGCGCGCACTCGAGATCATCGCCAATGCGGCTTCTGTCATCGCCGAGGGCGAGGTGATGCAGCTTGCCGCCGCCAAGGATACCGGCACGACCGAAGACGCCTATATGCGTGTCATTCAAGCGAAGACCGCCGCGCTCTTTGCCGCTGCTGCCGAAGTCGGCGCTGTGATCGCCGACCGCAACGCCAATGAAGCGGCGGCGCTTGAATCCTACGGGCGCAATCTCGGTATCGCCTTTCAGCTTGTCGATGATGCGCTGGATTATGGCGGGCGGGCAGCCTCGCTCGGCAAGAATGTCGGTGACGATTTCCGCGAGGGCAAGATCACCTTGCCGGTCGTGCTCGCCTTCCGGCGTGGCGACGCGATGGAGCGCGCCTTCTGGGAGCGGACGCTGCAACAGGGCGAGCAGAAAGACGGCGACCTCGAACATGCGAGCACGCTGATGGCAAGACACGCGACGATCGAAGACACGATCACGCGCGCCCGCCATTATGGCGCGATCGCAAAAGACGCGCTGGCGATTTTCCCGGAGAGCGATTACCGGACGGCGCTGATCGACGTGGTCGATTTCTGCATCAGCCGGACTTACTGATTGTCGTTTTGAATGACGACCTAGATTCTGCTGGTGGCGACAACCCACCATGCGGGATGCGCCGCCGAGATTTCCGCTGCGGCGTTCCGCGCGCCTGCCTCATCGGCAAAAATCCCAAAGCATGTTGCGCCCGAGCCCGACATGCGGGCGAGGCGGCAGCCTTGCGTCCGCGCGAGCGCGGCGATCACGTCGGCAATCGCAGGCGCGAGCGCCTTTGCAGGTGCTTCGAGATCGTTGCCCTCCCCGCCGAGCCAGTCGATCAATGCGTCAAGGCTGTTGAATACAGGCGGCAGGGGCGCAGTTTGTTCTTCGGCATGGTCCGGCGCGGCAAGCGCATTAAAGACGGCGGCGGTGGAGAGCGCCACGCTAGGATTGGCGAGCACCAGCCAGAAGGGCGGCAGCGCTTCGAGGCGCATAAGATGTTCGCCTTTGCCCCACATCAGCGCGGGCGTTGTCTCGAGGCAGACCGGCACATCGGCGCCGATGGCAAGCGCCAGCGAAGTGAGCGCGGCAGGCTCAACGCGGGTATTCCAGAGGTTCATCAGAAGGCGGAACGTGGCGGCGGCGTCCGCCGAGCCACCGCCAATGCCCGACGCGACGGGAAGGTTTTTTTCAAGCCGCAGATGGGCCGCCGGTTCGATGCCCAGATGGTCGCCCAGAGATTTCGCGGCGCGCAGCACCAGATTGTCACCCTCGCCTTCCAGCCCATTGGCGAAAGGCCCCGCGACCTCGAGCGAAAGGCCAGCGGCAGGCTCGCCCGTCAGCACATCGCCGCAATCTGCGAAAACAACGAGGCTCTGCAATTCATGATAGCCGTCGGCGCGGCGGCCAAGCACCTTCAGCGAGAGGTTGATCTTGGCGGGCGCGGCTTCCCTCGCGGGCATCGGCGTTACGAACCGCGCGGCGCGGGGGGCTGCCGATGACGCTCAGCCGTTTCACCCGCTTCAAGGCCGAACTCGAGCTTTGCCTTCAAAATATCGATGCGGTCTTTCTCGGGCTTCATTTCCAGCGCGTGGCTCCACTGGAAACGTGCCTCGATCTTGCGTCCGACTTTCCAGAAGGCGTCACCCAGATGATCGTTGATGGTCGAATCATCCGGCTCCAGCTCGACAGCGCGTTGCAGCACGCGCACCGCGCTCGCGTAATCGCCGAGGCGATATTGCGCCCAGCCGAGGCTATCGACGATGAAACCATCCGTGGGGCGAAGCTCGACCGCCTTCTCGATCATGGCGAGCGCTTCTTTCAGATGCGTGCCTTTTTCGATCCAGGAATAGCCCAGATAGTTCAACACCAGCGGATGATCGCCGGAGAGCTTGAGCGCCTCTTTCAGGTCGCGCTCTGCGTCCGGCCATTTGCCGAGGCGTTCGTTGCAGATGCCGCGCGCATAATAGAGCGACCAATGCGAGGGTGCGGGCGCACCGGCAATCGAGATCGCGTGGCCATATTCGGCGGCGGCTTCGGCGTATCTCTCCTTGCCGCGATAAATGTCGCCAAGTGCCACCATCGGCTCAAGCGCCTTCGGCTCTTCAGCCGAAAGCTTGCGCAGCACGGCAATGGCTTCGTCCTGCCGGTCGAGGCGGTCGAGATCGAGCGCGGTCTGGATGCGCGCATTCTGGTAGAGCGGCGAATCTTTTTCCACACGGCTATAGGCGTCGATCGCGGCAGCCCAGCGCTTCTTCTGTTCGTAAGTGTCGGCCAGCAGAGTATGCGCGACGTTGAAGTCGGGGCGCATCCAGATCGCCAGTTGCAGATAGAGCGTCGCAAGCTCGTTGCCTGAATCCTGCGCCAGCGCGCTGCCGAGCCCATAGAGCGCTTCGGCAACGCCTTCGGCGGCGGTGGAGACAAGCGGCTTCATCGGCTTGCCGCTTTTCAGTTGCGCGATCGAGGCCAGCACCAACGGATGATCGGGCGACAGCGCGGCATATTGATCGAGAGTGTCGCGCGCGTCCTTCATGCGGCCCTGGCGAGACAGGAAACTCGCATAGGACTGAACGATGCGGATCGAGGTGCCGCCGCTCGCATCCATCGCCGCGAGATAAGATTCTTCGGCACCCTTGGCGTCGGCCAGCATGTCGAGGATCAGCGCCTTGTGATAGGCGCGGAAAAGATCGAAAGCGGGCTTGCCCTCAAAGGCTTTCAGCTTGGCGAGCGCCAGTGCCTCGTTGCCGTCTCCCGCCGCCGCCCAGCTTTGCGTCAGCGAGCCGACCAGCGCGACGAAGACGCCGGTTTCGGCATTGCCGATCTGCTTTTCCGCATCCGCGTAATCACGGTCCTTGATGTCGTCGAGCGCAAGGACAAGGCGTCCCATGCGGTTATCGGGCGAAACCTTGACCAGCTTGCGCGCGAGCCTAACGGCGCGGTCCATCTCGCCCGCATTGAGCGCCACCATGAAGGCGCGCTCGATGATGATGGGATTGCCCGGATCGGCGGCCAGCGCCCGGTCGAAATATTTTCCGGCATCTGCGGAATCGTGATTGGCGCTCGCATAGCGCGCGGCGAGATAATCGCCGTAAGGCGTATCATCGCGGCCGCCTCCGGCAAGACCGCTCAAACTCGCGCACCCCTGAAGCAGCAGCAAGAAAGCCGATGCAGCAATCACCCGACGGAACCGGGCATAGTCTCTGGACGCCATAACCCTATCAGCCTCTGAACGCATCTGGCGGCATGGCCTACGCGCATACGCAGGCACAACGAGGCCGGCTATCCGTGGAAGGACGCCGGCCCTTTGTCCGAGCTTAGCCTATTCGTGCGCCAAGCGATATGTGGGGTTGTGAGGATTAGCGCTCACATATTCGGGTAATTTGGGCCCCCCGCGCCTTCCGGCACGGTCCAGTTGATGTTCTGCGTCGGGTCCTTGATGTCGCAGGTTTTGCAGTGGACGCAGTTCTGAGCGTTGATCTGGAACCGGGGGTTCTTGCCCTCCGCATCCAGCACGACCTCATAGACGCCAGCCGGGCAATAGCGTTGCGCGGGCTCGGCATAGGTCGGCAGGTTGTAGGCAATCGGGATCGCCGGATCTTTCAGCTTCAGGTGGACCGGCTGGTCCTCCTCGTGGTTGGTCGCCGAGATGAAGACCGAGGAGAGTTTGTCGAAGGAGATCTTGCCATCGGGCTTGGGGTAGTCGATCGGCTTGCAGTCTTCAGCCTTTTTCAGCGTCTCGTGGTCGGCCTTCTTGTGCTTCAGGGTGAAGGGCAGACCGATGCCGAGCTGGTTCATCCACATGTCGATGCCGCCAAGCGGCAGGCCGATGATGGAGCCAAAGCGCGTCCAGAAGGGCTTCACGTTGCGCACGCGCTTCAAGTCTTTATAGACGGAGCTGTGCAGGTAAGCCTCGCCATAGCTCGTCAGTTCGTCGCCCGCGCGACCGCCCTTCACCGCGTCGAAGGCCGCTTCCGCGCCCATCATGCCGGTGAGGATGGCATTATGGCTGCCTTTGATGCGGGGCACGTTCACAAAACCGGCTGAACAGCCGACAAGCGCGCCGCCGGGGAAGGTGAGTTTCGGCACCGACTGGAAGCCGCCTTCGGTAATCGCGCGCGCGCCATAGGCGATGCGCTTGCCGCCTTCAAACGTGTCGCGGATCGAGGGATGCTGCTTGAAGCGCTGGAATTCGTCGAAGGGCGAGAGATAAGGGTTCGTGTAATTCAGGTGCAGCACGAAGCCCACCGACACGAGATTGTCGCCGAAGTGATAGAGGAATGAGCCGCCGCCCGTGTCGTTCTTCAGCGGCCAGCCGAAGGAATGCTGCACCAGGCCCTTTTTGAACTTTGACGGGTCGATCTGCCAGACTTCCTTCAGGCCAATGCCGTATTTCTGCGGATCGCGGCCTTCGTCGAGCTTGAATTTGCGCGTCAGTTCCTTGGTCAGCGAACCGCGCGCGCCTTCGGCAAACAGCGTGTATTTGCCACGCAGTTCCATGCCGCGCGTGTAGCTGTCCTTGTGGTGGCCGTCTTTGGCCACGCCCATGTCGCCAGTGGCAACGCCACGCACCGCGCCGTTCTCATCATAAAGAACTTCAGCGCCAGCAAAGCCCGGATAGATCTCAACGCCGAGTTCCTCGGCCTTCGTCGCAAGCCAGCGGCAGAGATTGGCAAGGCTGCCAATATAGTTGCCGTGATTGTACATCAGGGGCGGGAAGATGAAGTTCGGGATGCGCAAGCTGCCGGCAGGCCCGAGATAGAGGAAATGATCGGCCGTCACCGGCGTATCGAGCGGCGCACCCTGCTCGCGCCAGTCGGGGATCAGCTTGTTCAGGCCGACAGGATCAATGACCGCGCCGGAAAGAATATGCGCGCCGACTTCAGAACCCTTTTCTATCAAGCAGACCGAAATATCGAAATCCTGTTCCGCCGCGAGCTGGCGCAGACGGATCGCTGCCGAAAGACCTGCGGGGCCGCCGCCGACGATCAGGACGTCATATTCCATGAACTCGCGTTCGGGCGTGTCTTCGCTCATCTCGCATCTCTCTCTTCAGGCTTGTCGATT
>CAZLLB010000048.1:8005-17642 GCA_964560165.1 uncultured Parvibaculum sp.
GGCTTGTCGATTGGGAACAAGTCATTGATCGGCTTATAAACCCGGCCACTTTATGGTGCCTCGCCGGAGTTTGGTCAACATCGGGCCGGACCATGATAGCTTAGGTCAAGCATGACATATTCGCCCCGTACAAAACCGCCCGCTCCATGACGCAATCTGAACAGTCCAGCAAAGTCCTGACGCCCGGCGAGGCGGCGGCGCTGCTCGCTTTCTATGTGGAAGCGGGCGTCAGCGACGCCTTGAGCGAAGAAGTTCAGAACCGTTATCAATTGGCGACTGAGAGCGCAGCCACTCCCGCCGCCGCTTCTCCTGTCGCCGCCTCCGGCGAGGCGCGCCGCGCGCCTATGCGTGAGGAGCAGCCCGCCCCGGTTCGCGCGCAGGCCCCTGCCACCATCCCGCTGGAAGAACATCAGGCCACCGAGACGGCGCGCGAGATCGCCGCGCGCTGCCGGACGCTTGATGAATTGCGCGAGGCGCTGGCCGCTTTTGAAGGCTGCGCGCTGCGCAATACGGCCAAGAACCTTGTTTTTGCAGACGGCAATCCGAAAGCGCGCGTGATGCTGGTCGGCGAAGCGCCGGGCAAGGATGAGGACCTTCAGGGTCTGCCCTTCGTCGGCCCTTCAGGCCAGCTTCTCGACCGGATGCTGGCCTCCATCGGTCTCGATCGCACGAATGTATATATTGCCAACACCCTGCCCTGGCGTCCGCCAGGCAACCGGCCGCCCACCGCCATCGAACAGGCGATCTGCGTGCCCTTCATCGAGAGGCAGATCGAGCTTTCCTCGGCTGAAATCCTGGTTCTGGTCGGCGGCGTCTCAGCCAAGCAGATGCTTGCTACCAATACGGGCATCATGCGGCTTCGGGGCCGCTGGAGCAGCTACAAGGCCCAAAGCCGCGAATTGCCCGCCCTGCCGATCCTGCATCCGGCCTATCTGCTGCGCCAACCCGCTCAAAAACGGCTCGTTTGGCGCGATCTTCTGTCGCTCAAGGCTCGAATCGAGGAATTGCCGTCTCTATAACGGTGTTTCGCACCGCAGCACGATTCAACCATTACGTGCTTGGCACATCGGCCTCCACCGTTAGAATGCCGCCCCATGCACAGGGGGACGTCCCAGAAACATACGGCTTTGCCGGAGCGTAAGGTTGGGTTGCACGTAGCGCGCGGGTTGGTTTTCGCCGCCGCGCTGACGCTTGCGACTTCCGGTGGCGCGGCTCAGGCGGGAACGCTCGGCACACTGGGTGCGCGTGTTCCCATTCCAGTGCCCTCGCCCCAATCCGCTCCCGCCCGGCCCAGTTCCAAAATCGCCATCCCCGTTGCCGCCGATATTCCCACTCCGGTGCCTGCGCCCCAGACCGCTCCGCTCAGTTCCAGCGCCAAGATCTGGAGCCCGGAAGTTTTGAGCGGCGCCGATCGCGAGCTTTATCTGAAGATTTTCGCCACGCAGAAACGTGGCGACTGGAAGAAGGCCGACAGGCTGATCGCCCAACTCTCCGACAAGCGGCTGATGGGCTATGTGCTTTCGGCGCGCTATCTGCACCCGCGCTATGTCAGCAAATACGCCGAACTCAAGGCCTGGATGGCCGAGTATGGCAATACGCCGGGCGCGGACTCGATCTACAAACTCGCCATGCACAAGAAGCCGCGCAAGGCTTCGGCGCCCGCGCGCCCGGCTGTGCAGCGGTTCCGCCAACCCACCCATGTCGCCTATGCGGTCGATGATGGCGGCGAGCCGCTTTACTCCGCCCGCTTTTCCAAGATCGACGCGCGCGTGCGCGAGCTTGTGCGCGCCGAGAAAGCCGTCGATGCCCTCGCCTATCTCGACAGCGCCCCGATCCGTCATTCGCTATCCGATCTGGAATATGACAAGGCGCTCGAGCGCGTGGCCGCGTCCTATTTCGTCGAAAATGAAAATGAACGTGCCTATCAGGTCGCAAACGAGATTGCCGATCGTCATGCGCGCGAAGTGCCTCTTGCCGACTGGTATGCGGGACTGGCCGCCTGGCGCATGGAGCGTTACGCCGATGCCGCGTCTCACTTCGAGCGGCTCGCGCGTTCAAGCACCGTGTCCGACTGGTCGAAGGCGGCTGGCGGGTTTTGGGCCGCGCGCGCCTATCTGGCCAACCGCGAGCCCGAGCATGTCGCCGACATGCTTGAACTTTCAGCCGATACCGGCGCGACCTTTTACGGCCTGCTCGCCATGCGCCAGCTTGGTCGCGAACCGCATTTCGTCTGGTCCGAACCCAAACTCGACCGCGCCGGATATGAAGCGCTGATCGCCGACGCCGCTGTGGCGCGCGCCGTCGCGCTCGTGCAGATCGGTCGCCGCGATCTGGCCGAGGCCGAGCTTGTGCGCGCCCATGGCTGGCTCGATCCCAGCACCGATCCGGCCCTGATCGCGCTTGCCGCAACATTCAAGCTGCCCGCCGTCGAGCTTCAGGTGGCAAGCAGCGCGGCCCAGCCCGCCGCACCGGCGCGTCACGGCGAAATCGCGCTCAATGCCGGGCTTTATCCGATCCCTTATTACAAGCCAAAAGACGGCTTCCGCATCGATCCGGCGCTTTTTTATGCGTTGATGCGGCAGGAGAGCAAATTCCGCCCCGACGCTATGTCGGTGGCAGGCGCACGCGGGCTGATGCAGATCATGCCCGCCACCGCGAGCCGCCTCGCGCAGGACAGCACGCTTGCCGGCGACAACAAGGACAAGCTGCTCGATCCCTCATTCAATCTTTCGCTGGCGCAGGATTATCTCGAAAAATTGATGGCGACCGGTGAGCCGCGCGGCAATCTTTATATGCTGACGACCGCCTATAATGGCGGGCCGGGCAATCTTTCGCGCTGGCTCGACAGCATCAATTTCAAGGGCGACCCCTTTCTCTTCATCGAGAGCATTCCAGCGCCGGAGACGCGCGGCTATATAGAGCGCGTTCTTACGAATTTCTGGATCTATCGCTCCAAGCTCGGCCAACCAGCCAGATCGCTCGACACGAGTGCCTCAGGCGACTGGCCGGTTTATGAAGCCTTTGAATTCCGGCAATAGACGTCATTTCCCTTCCCTCCTGCATTGAAAGGCACCTCTCATGCCTGGCATCGACAATTCACGTTCGTTCATTCCGCTCAACATCGCCGTGCTCACCGTGTCAGACACACGCACACGCGCAACGGACACATCGGGCGATGTGCTGGCTGAGCGCCTCACTGCAGCGGGCCACAAACTGGCAGGACGAGCCGTCGTCTCCGACGACATCCAGATGATCCGCAATCAGCTTCTGGCCTGGATCGCGGAAGAAAATATCGACATCGTGATTTCGACGGGCGGCACCGGCCTCACGGCGCGCGACGTGACGCCAGAGGCTTTCAAATCGGTCTATGACAAGGAGATCGACGGTTTTTCGGCGATTTTTCACCGTGTCAGCTTCGAGAAGATCGGCACTTCGACCATTCAGTCACGCGCCACTGCGGGCGTCTCGCACGGCAAATATCTCTTCGCGCTCCCCGGCTCGCCCGGAGCCTGCAAGGACGGTTGGGACGAGATCCTGAAATACCAGCTCGACAATCGCTTCCAGCCCTGCAACTTCGTCGAAATCCTGCCCCGCCTCCAAGAGGCCAGTTGATCTCCAGAGGGGCGCAAGTCACTCTTGCGTCATCGACCACCTGAACGGATCGACTCAAAAACAAGAGGCCAGCATGTTCAAGGAATTCCGCGAATTCGCGCTGAAGGGCAACGCCTTCGACCTCGCCGTCGGTATCATCATCGGCGCCGCCTTCACGACCATCGTCAACTCGCTCGTCAACGACATCATCATGCCGCCCATCGGCGTGTTGCTCGGCGGCGTCGATTTTTCAAACTACTTCATCTCGCTGACATCGGCCGCCTCGCCCGTCTCGCTCGAAGCGGCAAAGGCAGCGGGTGTGCCCGTGCTGGCCTATGGCAAGTTCATCAATGCGGTCATCAATTTCCTCATCGTCGCCTTCGCGCTCTTTCTGGTCATCCGCCAGATGAACCAGTTGAAGGCGCGTATCGCCAAAGGCGGTCCCGATGCGCCCGCCGCCGAAAAGCCGCGCCAGGAAATTCTGCTGGAAGAAATTCGCGATGCGCTGAAGGCGCGTGGCTAAAGCCTCACCGAAAAAGGGCGTCAGCTTCGCGCAATTGCGCAAGCTGGCGCTCACGCTTCCCGGCGTCGAGGAAAGCACGAGCTACGGCACGCCCGCTTTCAAGGTCGCCAAAAAAGCCTTCATCCGGCTGCATCAGGATGGCAAGTCGCTGGTCATCATCCATGTCTCGTTCGACGAGCGTGAGATGCTGATGGAGCGCAATCCAGAAGCCTTCTACATCACCGATCATTATCGCAACTGGCCTGCCATGCTTGTCGGCCTCGCCCATGTGCGCGCCGATGCGCTGGCACCATTGATCGAACAAAGCTGGCGGCACTTCGCCCCGAAGAAGCTACTCGCCGCTTACGACGCGGCGCGCCGACCGGGCTGATCCCGCGCCAGCACGTAAAACACATAGCTGTAATCACCGGGACTGCGCTCAAAGACTTCGATCTCTTCGCCCATATCGTCGAGCACAGACAAATGCCCGTAGCGGCGGCGCATCGCACCAAGTTCGGCGCGCATCGGTTTGTAGTAATCCGTCCACCAGTCTTCGACCGGCAGCGTCACCGTCGCGATGACGCTATAGCCCGCGCGGATCGCAGCCGCCTTGTTCGTCTCGATGCTGCCCATCGCCGGATAACCATTCTCCCAGAACTGTGCAGCGACAGGCGATGGCTTGTCGGTAAGCCATGTCAGTTCCGAGACGACGGCAAATCCGCCCGGCCTCAGAAAACGACGCCACAAGCGCAGGCCCTCTTCAAATCCCAGAAGATAGATCGCGCCCTCCGACCAGATGAGATCGAAGTCCCCATCGTCGAAAGGCAGATCGTTCATGTCGGCGCGTTCAAAAGAAAGCCGCTCTTCTGAGATGCCCTCGCGCTCCGCTCTCGCACTCGCCTTGTCGAGAAAAGGCTCGAAGAGATCGACGGCGGTGATGTGCCCGTCGCAGAGTTTCAGCAGATCGAAGGCTTGCGCCGCCTGCCCGCACCCCAGATCGGCAATCGCCGGTTTCGGCGGCAGAGGCGGCAGCAACGCGAAGACTTGCGCTGTCGCCCGCGCGCTGCCGGGCCCGTTGCGCGGCAGAGCAAGCTGCAATTCCATGAAGAGCTTGAAGGGATCAATATCCACGCCGCCACCGCTCATGATCTTCGCCCGTGTCTATGTCGCTCAGCGTTTCGAGCGTCGCGACGCTCAAGCCCGCCGCGTCCACATTGCGCAGCGTGTCGCCCAGCGCATATTCGCTCGACCAGCGCACATTGCCGAATATTTCAACGATGCGCGGACGGCGGCGCAAGCCCACAAGCCAATATCCGCCATCCTCCGAAGGCCCAAAAACTGCGTCCGATTTTCCCAGCCCCGCGAAAGCCGCCGCAATATGATCGCGCGAAATATCAGGAATATCGCTGCCGATAATGACCACCGGACCCGGCGGCAGATCGTGCATCAAGCGACCCATGCGAACCCCGAGATCGCCCGGCCCTTGTGCAATGCGCGGCACACCGCGCGGCCAGAAGCCCTCATCATAAACCGCGCGATCGGGCGAAAGCGCGAGCAGCGTTTGCCAGCGCGGATCGCTGCCGACGCGGCGCAAGAGATCGAGTGTCGTGCGACGATAGAACTTCGCCGCCGCGACCGCACCAATGCCGCTGGCAAGCCGCGTCTTCACCGCACCAAGCAAGGGGCGCTTGGCCATCACGACAAGCTGGGGCTTCGGCGTCATCCGATCAGGCGATCGTATCTACGAGACCGCCATCGACACGCAGGGCCGCGCCGGTCGTTGCCGAAGCTTGCGGCGAGCAGACATAGACGACCATGTTCGCCACCTCCTCGACGCTGGCCAGGCGGCCGATGATCGAGGAAGGCCTGTTCTCAGTGATGAAACTTTTCTCGGCTTCAGCTTCCGGCATGCCCTGCGCCTTCGCCAATTCCTTGATGAAGACTTCCACGCCTTCCGATTTCGTCGGTCCCGGCAGAACCGAATTCACCGTGACGCCGGTGCCGTGCGCGAGTTTTGCGAGGCCGCGCGAGACGGCGAGCTGCGCGGTCTTGGTGGTGCCATAATGAATCATCTCGGTTGGAATATTCAGCGCGGATTCGCTCGAGATGAAAACGATGCGGCCCCAGTTGCGCTCTTTCATTTTCGGAAAGTAGTGACGCGCCATGCGCACCCCGCTCACCACATTCGTCTCGAAGAAACGCAACCAGTCGTCATCGGTGATTTTCAGGAAAGACTTCGGCTGGAAGATGCCAAGATTGTTGACGAGAATATCGGCATCATCGACGCGAGCGATGAAACCCTCGGCACCTTCACGCGTTGCAAGATCGGCGGCGACACCTTCGATCTTCGCATCAGGCAAAGCTTTACCGAGACGAGCCAGCGCCGCGCCGACCGATTTTTCGCTACGTCCATTGATGACGACCGAAGCGCCTGCGGCTGCAAGGCCTGCGGCAATCGCAAAGCCGATGCCTTGTGTCGAGCCTGTGACGACGGCTTTTTTCGATGTGAGATCGATACGCATGGAAGCTCCTGAATAGCGCGTCGTCAGGCGTAGATACGGGCAATGACGCGAGGCGGCACATGCAAATAGTAAAGCGAGATGCAGAGCGCATTGCGCGCCATGCGGGCCACAAAACCGTCTTTCAGATAACGCTCCGAACTCGTCACGGCGCGCGAGCGCAGCAGCACAAGGCGGCGACGACCGATGCGGCGAACGAGATCGACATCCTCCATCAGCGGCAGCGCGCGGAAACCGCCGATGCGATCATAGAGCCGCTTGTTGATGATCAGTCCCTGATCGCCATAAGGCAATTTCAAAACCGCGCAGCGCAGCGCAACGACACGCTCGAGAAACCGTGCAGCTCCCGAAAAATCATCCAGCCTGAAACGGAAGGCGGCGGCGATTTCGGGCGAGCGGAAGCGACCCGCCGCGACATGCTCGAAGAGCTTTTCAACCTCCGTATCCCAGCCCTGCTCCAGCACCGTGTCGGCATGGAGGAACATCAGCCAGCCGCCGTTCTTGGCCGCCCTTGCGCCCGCCGCAAGCTGGCTGCCCCGGCCCTTGGGCGCGCGGATTAACTTTGCACCCGTTGCTTCGACGATTTCCTCCGTGGCGTCGGTCGAGCCGCCATCGACAACGATGACCTCTCGCACGAGCCCATGCACCGCAGCCGGGATCAGGGCAGCCAGCACATGAGGCAATGACGCCTCGGCGTTCAGCGTTGGGATAATGACGCTCAGCATGGCGCGCATCATATCCGCTGCAGGTGCGAAGAAAAGAACGATGAGAATGTTCTTGTTATGTTCTTATTTTTAACTATAGTTATTTCCATGACCGCGAGTCGCGACATAGCACGCCCCGGCCGCCCCACCCGCTCCCCTGCCAATTCCCCTATTGGCCCCGCGGGTGCCCGGCCTCACCGCCTGGCGGATCCCGTCCCCCTCGCATCGCATGGGATTCCGCTGGATGGCCGCCGCGGCCGGGGTGCGCTTACCAATGAGAGCGGACGGTTCGAGCCACAAACCCGCGTGCTGCTCGACGATGGCTGGGGCGTCAATGATGCGCCGCAGCCTCTGAAGACCACGGTGACGGACGAGACGCCCCGCACCATCATCACGCGCAACTCATCGCCCGATATCAGCTTTGACCGGTCGATCAATCCCTATCGGGGTTGCGAGCATGGCTGCGTCTATTGTTTCGCACGCCCCTCACATGCCTATTACGGCCTGTCGCCGGGGCTTGATTTCGAATCGAAGCTATTCGCCAAGCCCAATGCGGCGGCGCTTCTTGAAAAGGAATTGTCGCGCAAGGGCTATGAGGTCGCGCCGATTGCGATGGGGACCAATACCGACCCCTATCAGCCGATCGAGCAGCGCTACCGCATCACCCGCAGCATTCTCGAAGTGCTGTCGGCTTACAATCATCCCGTCACCATCGTCACCAAGTCCGCGCGGGTAACGCGCGATCTCGATATATTGAGCGACATGGCCAAACGCCATCTCGTCAAGGTCGCGCTATCGGTGACGACGCTTGATGCAAAGCTCGCCCGCACCATGGAGCCGCGCGCGTCCACACCGTCGCGCCGGTTCGAGGCGATGAAGCTGCTGTCTGAATCCGGCGTGCCGGTCGGCGTCATGGTCGCGCCGATCATTCCGGCCCTGAACGACAGCGAGATCGAAAAAATCCTCACCGGCGCAGCCTATGCGGGCGCGAAGACGGCAGGCTTCGTGCTGCTGCGCCTGCCGCTTGAGATCAAGGATCTCTTCCGCGAATGGCTTGAGGAAAACCAGCCCGACCGCGCCGCGCATGTGATGTCGCTCATCCGCTCGATGCGCAACGGCAAGGATTACGACGCCAAATGGGGCGAGCGCATGAGAGGCACCGGCCCCTATGCCTGGCAGATCGGCCGCCGCTTCGAAATCGCCACCAAACGCCTCGGCCTCCATCGCGGCAGATGGAACCTCGATTGCAGCCAGTTCCGCGTTCCGGGGTCAGGCAAGCAGTTGGAGTTGCTTTAAAAAATTCTAACCTCCCCCTCGTGGGGAGGTCGAAACGCGGAACGCGTTTCGGGTGGGGGGGGGGGGGGAACGGTGTCGAAAAAAACCGCGCGTAATCTAAGAAACCCCCAGACCGACGCAGAAAGGAAACTCTGGCGCGAGTTACGAAATCTGAAGCTAGAGGGTTTTCATTTCCGGCGGCAAGCGCCGATGGGACGTTATGTAGCCGACTTCGCATGCCATTCCGCGAAGCTCATTATCGAAGTCGATGGAGGCCAGCACAACGAAGACGAAGGTTTAGAAGCCGATGCTCATCGGACCGACTGGCTGGAAACTCAGGGCTATCGTGTGTTTAGGTTCTGGAATAGCGACGTCCTTTTTAATATCGACGGTGTGCAGCAAACGCTACGCCTCGCCCTCGGGCTCGACAGCGCCCCCCACCCGATCCGCTTTGCGGATCGACCTCCCCACGAGGGGGAGGTTAAGTAAAGCAGGTTGAACCACACCCCTTCACGCGGCACACTCCGCCCCATGCCGCGCAAGCCAAATCCAGATTCGCCGAAAGAGCCCAAGCGTAAACGCGCGGCCTCCTTTCAACTCGTCTCCCAAGGCCCGACCTTCGCCTTCGAGATCGAGCATGGCGCGCCTCATCGGCGCATTTGCGGCATCGACGAAGCGGGACGCGGGCCGCTGGCCGGTCCTGTCGTTGCTGCTGCCGTCGTCATTGATCCTGAAAATTGCCCCGAGGGGCTCGACGATTCCAAGAAACTCGACCTCAACCGTCGCGAGGAGCTTTACGGCAAACTCACCACCTGCGCCGAGATCGGCGTCGGCATCGCCAGCGTCGAGGAGATCGACCGGCTCAATATTCTCTGGGCCTCGATGCTCGCCATGAGCCGCGCTCTGGAGGCGCTGCAGGTCGCCCCGCAATTTGCGCTGATTGACGGCAATCGCGTGCCGAATATCCCCTGCCCCGGCCGCGCGATTATCAGCGGCGATGCGCTCGTGCTTTCGATCGCCGCAGCCTCCATCGCGGCGAAGGTCAC
>CAZLLB010000049.1:0-17332 GCA_964560165.1 uncultured Parvibaculum sp.
CAAGGCCGGGGTGACACGTAGAGAATGTGGCGAGCGCGGACTGTCTTCCGCGCTATACTCCGCCCAACAAACAGCCTAGGGGAGAACGCCGATGGACGACCTTATTGCGAAGCTTAAAGCCGCGCTCGGGCCTTCCGGTGTGCTGGAGGGGCAGGAGGCCATCGACAAGGCGCAGGGCGGCTGGAGCAAGCTTGGCAGCCCTCGTGTGGTGCTGCGTCCGGCTTCGACGGAGGAGGTTTCCAAGGCGCTGAAGCTTTGCCACGCGGCAGGCGAGGGCGTTGTGCCGTGGGGCGGCAAGACGGGGCTCGTCGAAGGCGGCGAAGCGGATGGGCATATCGCGCTATCGCTCGACCGCATGAACAAGATCGAAGAGATCGACGTTGCGGGCGGCACGGCGACCGTGCAGGCGGGATGCGTGTTGCAGACGGTGTGCGAGGCGGTCGATGCAAAGGGCGCGCTGTTTCCACTTGATCTCGGGGCGCGCGGTTCGGCGACCATCGGCGGTAATATCTCGACCAATGCGGGCGGCAATCGCGTCATTCGCTACGGCATGATGCGCGACATGGTGCTTGGTCTCGAAGCGGTGCTGGCTGACGGCACGGTGATGACCTCGATGAACCATCTCATCAAGAACAATGCGGGCTATGACCTGAAGCAGCTTTTCCTTGGCTCGGAAGGTACGCTCGGCGTCGTCACACGCGCTGTGTTGCGCTTGCGTCCGAAGCCGATGAGCCAGGACACGGCTTTCGTCGCGGTCGAGGACTTCGCACAACTGCCGACATTCCTGCGCCACATGGAGCGCGCGCTTGGCGGTACGCTCTCGGCTTTCGAAGTGATGTGGGCGGATTTCTATAAACTCGTGACCAGCGAGCCGGCCAAGGGCAAGGCGCCGCTTGATTATGGGCATCCCTATTATGTGCTGGTCGAATCCATGGGCGGCGATCAGGAGGAAGACAGCGCGCGGTTTGAAAAGGCGCTGATGGCGGCGCTCGAGGCGGGTGAAGTATCCGACGCCGTCATCGCCAAAAATCAGGCGGAGCGCGATCAGATGTGGGGCTTGCGCGACGATGTGGGGCAGGTGGCCCGCAACTGGCCGATCTTCACTTTCGACGTCAGCCTCAAGATCGCGGATATGGAAAGCTACATCGCCGAAATCCGCGGAGATTTTGCCGCGAAGTGGCCCTCACATTCTCTGATGATTTTCGGCCATCTCGGCGATGGCAATCTGCACGTCATTCCGGGCAGCCTGCCAGAACATTCGCCGGACATGCGCAAGGCGGTGGAGAACATCGTCTATAGCGCGCTTAGAAAGCGCGGCGGTTCGGTTTCGGCCGAACATGGTATCGGGCTTGAGAAGCGGCCCTATCTCGGCTGGTCGCGTTCGCCTGAAGAGGTGGCGCTGATGCGGTTGCTGAAACAGGCGCTCGATCCCAAGAATATTCTCAATCCGGGCAAGGTACTGGAGCCTGTGACGCCTCACGCCAAAGCGGCTGAATGAAGGGGCTGATGCAGTTCTCTTGAAGAAAAGAAGGCGGCGGAACATATGTCCCGCCGCCTTGATTGTTACTGCTGCGTCGGCGCTGCAGGAGCTGCCTTGTCATTGTGACGCTCGAAGCGAGCCTTGTGGTCCATGCCGCCGCGACGATCATGGCCACGCCAGTTGGCGGAGTGACGGTTGCCGCCCTCACGGTCGAGAACCTGCTTCTGCTCCGCGTCCAGCGAGGCGTAAAGGCCCTGCAAGGCAGGCTGCGTCGCCTTCAGGCTGGCGAGCCTGGCTTCAAGACCTTTTTCCATCATCGCCTGACGTTCGACGATAGTGGGGCGCTCACCCTTCACGCGGGCCGGGCGCGAGAGGCAGTTCTGTTCGGCTGTTTTCGCCTGAGCGGTCATCGCGTCGCGATATTTCGTCCAGGCGGCGGTTTGCGCCGATGTGGGTTTCAGCTTCGCTTCGAGATAGGCGAGATGGCCGGTCGCGCGCGCTGTGCGGTCGGTGCACATGCTTGTAAGGCGTTGCTGCATTTTTTCGGGGCTCGACGAAGCGGCTTTGTCCGCCATCGCGAAGGAGCTTGCGCCGATTGCCGTGGTCAGCAGGACCGCGCCTGCCAGGATGATTTTGCGCATTTGGTTTCTAAACCTCAATTCGTGTGTCGTACCCATAGCCCATATACGGGGAGCCTCGCCTGTTCCGTCGCGCGCATCACAACAAAGGAAATTTCGCGGTTTTGCGGGAGGTGTGGTGCGTGTAGAATGAACGAAATCGTCCAGCCGTCCCAATTGCGGCGAGATCGAGGCGGCGCGAACCCGCAGCCGTATCTCTCGCAGCCCTTTACAAGCATTCGGGGCCGCCACAAGAATCCGGGTTTAGGGCTGATGTCCCGTGCCCGCCGTCATTTCCGCAAAGCGTGAGGGAGCGAGCATGGTGAAGTTCGGTGTCGGGCAACCGATGAGGCGCGTTGAGGACGAGCGACTGATCACGGGCAAAGGCCGTTACACGGATGATATAACCTTCGAGCATCAGGCGCATGCCTTCATGGTGCGCTCGCCCCATGCTAATGCCCGCATCCTCTCCATCGACACGACGGACGCCAGGGCTGCGCCGGGCGTCCTTGCCGTTTACACCGGTGAAGATGCCAAGCGCGAAGGTCTGGGCGTTGTTGCGAGCCCCGCGGCAGACATGTTGAAGAACCGCGACGGCTCGGCGATCTTCAAAACGACGCGCCACCTTATTGCACAAGAGCGCGTGCGCTATGCTGGCGATACGGTCGCGGTTATCGTCGCCGAAACGGTTAACCAGGCGCGCGACGCGGCCGATCTTCTGCTCATCGATTATGAATCGCTTCCGGCGGTCGCCGACACTGCGGGCGCGCTCGATTCTACTGCGCCGATCGTCTGGGAGGAGGCGGGCACCAATCTCGCTTACGACTGGTCGCTGGGCGACGAGGCTGCCGCCGCCGCTGCGATGAAGGCCGCGCATCACATCACGCATCTGAAGCTCATCAACAATCGTATCGTCGTCAACGCGATGGAGCCGCGCGCAGCTGTCGGCGTCTATGACAAGGGTCGCGATCACTACACGCTCTACAGCCCGAGCCAGGGCGTACACGGGATGCGTAATTTCATCGCGCAATATTCGCTGAAGATTCCGGTCGAGAAGCTTCGCGTCGTCACCGAGGATGTCGGCGGCGGTTTCGGCATGAAGACATTCGTTTATCCCGAATATCCGCTGGTGTTGTTTGCTTCGCGGATGCTTGGCCGGCCGGTGAAGTGGACGGGCGACCGCTCGGACGCCTTCCTCACCGACAGTCAGGGGCGCGATCATGTGACCGAGGCGGCGTTGGCGCTCGACAAGGATGGACGCATTCTGGCTGTGCAGGTCAGCACCATCGCCAATCTCGGCGGCTATCAGAGCCAGTTCGGGCCGTTCATTCCCTCACTTGCGCCGCGTGGGATGCAGGTCGGCGTCTATAAGGTGCCGGTGCTCTTCAATCGTGTCCGCGCCGTTTACACCAACACCGTGCCGGTAGATGCCTATCGCGGTGCGGGGCGGCCCGAAGCGTCGTATGTCATCGAGCGTCTGATGGACAAGGCAGCGCGCGAATTGAAGATCGGGCAGGATGAAATCCGCACGCGTAACTTCGTCACGGCGGCGGAGATGCCTTATTCAGGCGGCGCGTCGCTTCCCTTCGATAGCGGCGATTTTGAACGCAACCTCACGGATGCTTTCAAGAATGCTGATGTGGCGGGCTTTGAAGCGCGGCGCGCGGCGGCGGCCAAGGAGGGCAAGCTGCTGGGCCAAGGCGTCAGCTATTACGTCGAGCGGACAGCGGCTGGCATGTCGGACTATGCGCGCATTTCCATCGATGCCGAGAGCGGCATGGTGCATGTGTGGACTGGCCAGCAGACTAACGGGCAAGGCCATGAAACAGTTTGGACGCAGTTTCTCGCCACACGGCTCGGCCTCGATGTCGAGAAGATCAAAGTGCATCTCGGCGATAGCGACATGCTACCGGGCGGCGCAGGCACGGGCGGCTCCAAAGCCGTCTATCTCGTCACCGGCGCAATGGGCGACGCTTCCGACAAGTTGATCGAGAAGGGCCGCGAGATTGCCGCCAATGAACTCGAGGCCGCCAAGGCCGATATCGAATATCGCGGCGCAGATGGCGAGCCTGTTTTTGCGGTCGTCGGCACGGACAAGAAGATCGATCTCTTTCAGGTGGCGCGGCTTGCTGAGAAGCAGGCTGATATTGGCGAACTGTCGGGCGACGGCGAATACAGCCAGAAGGGCAACACCTTTCCCAACGGCGCGCATATTTGTGAAGTCGAGATAGACCCGGAGACAGGGGTTCTAAAAGTTCTGCGCTTCGTCGCCGTGGATGATTTCGGCCATATCCTCAATCCGCTGATCGTTGCGGGGCAGGTGCATGGCGGCATTGCGCAAGGACTCGGGCAGGCGATGGGCGAACATGCTGTCTTCGACAATGAGACGGGGCAGCTCGTCACCGGCTCGTTGATGGATTATTGGCTGCCGCGCGCCGATGATTTTCCCTCGTTCGACCTCTCGTATAACGAAATCCCATCGACCTCCAACGCGCTCGGCGTCAAGGGCGCGGGCGAGGCGGGCACGGTTGGTGCGCCTGCCTCGTTCATCAACGCCGTGATCGACGCGCTGAAGCCTTATGGCGTTGAGACCATCGACATGCCGATCAACCCGCAGAAACTGTGGTCCGTCATCAACGCGAAAAAGAACGCGGCTGAATAAAAATAGAGGGGGATGATGTCGAACCGTTTCACGCTGGTGACGCTGCTGGGCGTTGCCGTCTTTGTCATAAGTGCGTGGCTTATGACAATCAGCCCAAAGCAGATCGCGCATCCGGCGGAAGGTGACAATCGCGATCCGGTAATCGCCTTCGAAATGGTGCGGACATCCAATGACCTGACGGCCGTGATCGGCGAAAGCCGATTGCAATTTGGCGCGCTGCGCGAGTCCCTCGACAATGTTAACCGCGTGGATTTTCTCTACATGACGGTTTACGGCGCTTTCATTGCACTGTTCTTTGCAGCGGTGGCGCAGGAACGTAATGACCGGCGCTGGCTTGTCGCGTCGGCGCTTGGCATCGTCGCGCTGCTCGCCGATATGCGTGAGAACATGGCGCTATTACAAATGACGCAGGATGGCGCGGAGGTCTTGCCGCTGATCGACATGCTGATCGTCGCCACCTGGACCAAGTGGTTCGCGCTTGGTTTGGCCTCACTCGCGGCGGGGTATGCGATCTATAGCGATATGCGCATGCCCTATCTGCGCATGTTCGGCGGGATTTTCGGGGTTGCAGGTTTTGCTTTCACGGTCGGCGCTTATGTCGATCCGGTCCGCTTTGCACAAATGATGGCGCTGGGAATTTTTCTCATCTGGGTCATTCAGGTCATCTACGCCTATCGCGTCAGCCGCGTGCCCGGCTAGGCGGCGGCAATCGCCTGTTGGTCGCGCGGGCCCAGCCCTAGGGTACGCACCCTAACGATTCTTTCGGCAAGGCCGTTTGTTCATTGACAAATTGTCATTTAACGCCGAGCATTTCCCCATGACCATGGAGGATGACATCTCCAGAGCAAGCGCCGCGAAGACGGCCGTTCTGGAGCTTGAGGAAGGGCCGATTACCCAAGCTGGCGCTGGCGGTGCGGGTAACGGCGTTTCCCGAAGGAAAATGGAGAGCCGACGGAAGCTGATGGCCGCCGCGCGGAAGCTGTTTGTCGAGCGCGGCTATCACGACACGCGACCGCAGGACATATCGCGAGAGGCTGGCGTCGGCCATGGCACTTTCTATCTGCATTTCGAAGACAAGCTCGATTGCTTTCTCGCCTTCACCGATGAAGCGGCGAACGAACTCGACGTCTTTCTTCATACGCACCTCGCCAATGCGGGGACGCTGGAAGCCGTTGTGCGCGAAATCCTGCGCGGAACATTTGAATATACGGCCCGCAATCCCGGCGTTCTTGCCGCTGCACTCACAGATGTGAGCGTTCTCTGGAAAGGCGACGTGGGCCGCAAGGCGCCCGCAGCGCGTTGGTCGGAGGGATGGGCGCGCGCTCTTGAGGAACTGAAGCAGGGCAAGCAGGTTTCATCTGACGTCGATTGCAAACTAGCCGGCTATCTCATCGTCGGCGCTATCAGGCAGGGCGGCGCTTATGCGAGCCGCGATCACCTCGACCATGAATTCTATATCGACAATGTGACGCGGTTTTTTGTCCGCGCACTGAAGGCTCAATAGGCCCGTCAGAGGCCAACAAGAGGACGAACAGAATGGCAAAGCTCAATTACACTCGGGATGAGTTGATGGCCTCGCACGCCTATGCGCGGCCTCACAAGGAAGTCGGTTATGATCTTCATGGCGGCTTCGATGCGGCGGGCACCTATATCTCTCCGCGCACATTGAACCGCTGGCCTGCTGTGGAAGAATGGCAGAAGCAGCTCACCGGGCGCGGCTGGCCGTTGATCGATGCGACCGTGCAGCTTCTGAAGCGCGGCCATTATCCCAATATCGACCAGCAGAAGCTGCTGCTGTCGAATGGGCTCGGTGAGACGCTGTGGAACTCGCTCACCATCACCGGAATCATCGAGGCTCGCGGCCAGGCGCTTTGCCAGTTCGAAGCGCCAGATTTCCAGCAGATCATCGTCGATGATATTTCCAACACCTGCACCGGCCACCTGCACAAAGGCCTGCTTTATGCCCACGGCATTGATGAAGGCGGCGATCCCAAGGTGCCGAACGGCCTCGGCGCGCATGATCAGATGTGGTATGCAGCGCGCGATCTTGTTTTCGGCAAGGGTCGCTATCCGATCCCCGAGGTGCCCGACAATATCAGCAAGCCCGATCAGGGGCGTCTGATGCCGCAAATTCCGGCGGGATTTGAAACGCTCATCCTGTTGCTGATGAACGTGCTGATGATCGAGGTGCGTGCCGAGGCGGGCTTCAGCTTCAATTGCAAGCTGCTGCGCGATCCGGCGACCTTCACCGATCGTCGTCCCGATGCCGAACTTGCTGCCACCATGATCGAACGCATCCGCACGGATGAAGCGATCCATGTTGCCTATCTCCAGACGACGGTTTCGGAGATGCGCAGCTTTACCTTCAAGACGGTCGATGGCGGCACCATTGCCGGCAAGGATCTGATCGATCCGGTATGGGAGGGCATGGTGCTATGGCATGGCGTGACGCAGGCCGAGGCTGCCCGCGACCAGTCACATGAAGCCGTGCGTGGCCGCATCAGCGCGTTGCCGGGCGGCTCGGCGCTGCTTGCCACCTATGAGTCCATCGACGATCGCGCGACGGCGGCATAATGGAAAACCTTCAAGGAAAAACCGCCTTCATCACAGGCGGAGCGAGCGGCATTGGCTTTGCGATGGCGAAGGCTTTCGGTGCGGCGGGCATGAATATCATGCTCGCCGACATCGAGCGCGAGCCGCTTGCCAAGGCGCTTGAAGATTTGCGTGAGCGCCAGATCAAAGCCGAAGGCGTTCATTGCGACGTCACGGAGCGCGCCTCCATCGAAGATGCAGCGAAGGCGACCATCGACGCCTTCGGCAAGGTGCATGTCGTCTGCAACAATGCGGGCGTCGGTGCGGGCGGACCGGTCGGCACGTTGCGGCCCGGCGATTGGGACTGGACTGTCGGTGTCAATCTGATGGGCGTCGTCTATGGCGTCGAAGCGTTTCTGCCGCTCATCCGCGCGCATGGAGAAGGTGGGCACTTCGTCAACACGGCTTCGATGGCGGGCATGATTTCGCCACCCGGCATGGAGCCTTATTGCGCCACCAAATTCGCGGTCGTCGCCATGTCGGAAGGCTGGGCAGGGCAACTTGCGGCGGAGAATATCGGTGTCTCGGTTCTTTGCCCCGGCTTCGTCAACACGCGCATCTTTGAAAGCTCGCGCACGAGGCAGGATAAATTCGGAGAGGCGAAGCAGGCCGATAGCGAGATGCCTTCGGCGGGAGAGCAACTCGTGAAGGCGGGCATCAATGCAGATATTGTCGGTGCCTGTGTGCTGGAGGCCGTGCGCGACAACGATCTTTACATCTTCACTCACCCAGACATGCGGTCTGCCGTCGAGCAGCGCTTTGCGCGGATTATGCAAGGCTTCGACAAAGCAGCAGAGCGTAAGGCACTCAGCGGCGTCGATACAAAGTCGCCGCAGGTCATCAATATGCTGAATAACTGAAGGCAGCGGATTAAAAAGGAACGGCATCGGGAAGATTACGTCTTCTTAAGGAGCGTCCTCTCCATCCTGTGTTAGGGTTGAAAGCATGAAAAATCAGCTTCGCATTGCCACCCTTTGTTTCATCTCCACGTTCGCATTGTCCGGCACGGCGCTCGCCGCCTTGCCGGGTGATGCGGGCGACATCAGGCATGGCGACGATCTCGTCGCTGCCTGCACCACGCTTGTCGAGCACGACATATCGGACACGGGCAAGCTTGCGTCCAAGGCCTGTTCCGACTTTCTGGGAACGATGGTGAAGAAGGCCTATGATTCAACCGAGCCCGGGATGCCCACCGAGTTTCACAGGATCGGACCAGCAGGCGATCAGTCGCTTTGTTTCAGGTTGCCCTCAAAGCTCAAATTCACCGACTTCGCGACGCTCATCCTGAACTATCGCAAGTCCCATCCTGAGCTTGATGAACGCCCGGCATTTGAGCTTGGCGCGTGGACATTGTCGGTGAACTTCCCCTGCCCCAAATGAGTAGTGCCGCCAGTATGCACAGGCTTGTGCTCAAGCGCGCGGCGGATGGTGGCAAGCTGAGCCCGATCGAAAGACGAGCCGCATTTCACGCAGAAGACACCCAAAGGGCCGGTGATTTCCGCAGCCTCGAACATGTTCTCATGATCGCAGCGCGGGCAGGGTAGATGAACTCGAGATAAACCGTCCTTTTTTGACATATCCTTGCCCCTCAACAACTCAAACGCGTCATATCCTCAACACCGAAAAGCCACAAAAGGTTGCGGCATTTCATTCTGTTTGCGGATGTTTTTTTGCGCTGAAATGTCGAGTTGTTACACGCAACGTTCAGGCGTCGCGATAGCTCGATCCGATAGGTAGTTGATTCACTTGGGATTAAAGCTCGCGCATCATGATCGGCGGCTGGCATACCAGATAACCAATCCGACAGGCAGGCCGAGCATCAACCATGATGCGGCGTCGAAAGGGCCGTCGCCGATCAGCGCGGCCAGCAGCCCGGCGCAGGACAAGAGGCCCAGAATCACTGGCGCGCCGAAAATTTGCCGGAAGCCGCGCGCTCCAGCTTTCTTCTTGGGTATTTGTTGCATCAGAGGCTCGCTGGCGCAGTGGCGCCGCTTTCAAGTTCGTCCAGCCGCACCTTGAGCGACGAGCGCCGCCGGCCGAGCCAGAGGTAAAGGCCGCTGCCGAGCACCGCGATGGTGGCAAGGTCGAGCAGCGCCCAGACGATCTTCAGCGGCATGCCACCATAGTCGCCGAAGTGCAGTGGCTGAGAGAGGAAGAGCGCCGATACATACCAGGGCATCGGGCGCATCTCGGTGAGCTGGCCCGTCTCGGCGTCAACGAGCGCCGGTGTCAGCAGCTTCGACGTCAGCGGCGTGTTACCCGCCATGAAGACGGCATAGTGGTGCTTGCTCGAAAAGGCGGTTTCGGGGAAGGCAATGAAAGTCGGCTTCATATGCGGTGCAGCCTTGACGGCAACGTCATAGGCCTCCTGGATCGACGAGAATTTTTCCAGCGCCGGCTTGTCCTTGTAAGGCAAGACCATCTCGGCGAGCTGCCCGGACTGCCAGAGCATCAAGATCGGTCGTGCCAACGTGTTGACCACGCCCGTGGCGCCCACCACCAGCGCCCAGCCGAGCGTGATGACGCCGATCATGTTGTGCATGTCGAGCCATTTCACGCGCCGGTTCTTGTCCTTGCGCACGGTGCCGAAGTCGAGCTTGCGCATAAACGGCGCATAGACGACGACGCCGGAGACGAGGGCAGCAACGAAGAGCAGCCCCATCACGCCGAGGAACAAGGTGCCGGGCAGACCGGCGAAAAGATCCACATGTAGCCGGTAGAAATAGGACATCAGGCTGCCGTCGAAGGGCTTCATCGGCAGCATTTCAGCCGTCCGCGCGTCATAGGCGGCGAAATGGCTGTCCTTGTCTTGCGACAAGGGTGTGATGCCGGTCGCCACATAGACGATCGGCTGACCTTCGTCGTCAAAGCTCATGAATTGCGGAAACTCGCCGGGATGCGCTTTCAGTGCCGATGCGAGCACATTATCGAGGCTCGTCATCGGCGTTTCGGCGGCCATTTCCTGCACGACAGGGTGCAGGCCGGTCAGGGCTTCCAGCTCCTCCATGAAGATGAGAGGCAGACCGGTGATGCAGAGCAGAAGCAAAAGGACCGTGCAGATGAGGCTCGTCCATTTGTGAACGAGATACCAGGTCTTGATGCTTTTTTGCGTCATCATCGATCTGTCTTTCTTCAGAAAGTGAAATCAACGCCGACCGTGATCGCGCGCGGGTCGGTGAGGTTGGCGACATCGTCTATGGCTGTCGCGCCCGGTGCGAGCAGAACCGGCTCGGTTGCGTCGAAGAGGTTTTTCACATCGGCAAAGAGGCGCACGCCTTCCAGATTGTAGCCAATCTGGGCGTTGGTGATCCAATAGGGGTCGGTCTTGCCGCGCGGCTTGTTTTCGACTTCGCTCTGATAGGCGTCGGTGTAGCGCGTGTTGAGGCTGAGATCGATGCCGTTCTCCAGCGCATAGGAGCCGCCGAAGTCGAGCGTGAAGGCGGGCGCGCGCGCCAGCCTGTTGCCCTCGACGCCGGAGCCTGGATATTTCGTAATCTCGGTATGCAGCAGGCCGAAATTGACGAAGCCTTCGAGACCCGGAAGGATCAGCGCGCGCGCGCCGACTTCCGCGCCGTAGGTAACGGCTTCATCAGCGTTGCGCACCACATAGGACCAGATGGCAGGGCTGGGATTGAGGTCGAAGGGAAGCTGCATGTCCTTATACGTGTTGTAGAAGACATTGCTGGTCAGCACGATCCGCGCATCGTCGAGTTCGGTGCGCTGAAAGAGTTCGTAGTTCCAGACATATTCGGGCTTGTAGGTGTAGCTGACGAAGGGGGCGTCGTAAGTGAACCCAGCGCCACCGCCATTGTAGCCGCGCGAGACTGTGCCGCCGAGAGTCAACTGGTCGGTCGCATGCCAGGCGAGCGTCGCCTTGGGCAGGAAGACGTTATAGGTCTCATGGAAGTCGATGAAGAACGGGCCAGCGCCACCATCGCGGTCGCGCTTTTCGCGCTCGAAGCGTCCACCCAGCGTCACGTCGATGCTGTCGGTGGCCTTCAGAGTTGCCTCACCGAAGACTGCGGTGGTCAGCGTCTTGTCGTCGAAGTTGCCACCGCCGAAGAGGTCGATCCACTCATCCTGATGATTGCTGAAGAGGTGCATGCCGACGAAGCCGTTCAGTCTGTCGAAAGCAAACTTCAGGCGCGGTTCCGCCACATATTCGCGCGCCTTGATTTCAGCATTGCCGTCGCCCGTGAGTGCCCACCGCCTGACGCGCAGATCGGTGGCAGAGAGGATGCTGTCGATCGACCAGACGTCGGAAAATTTCCACGAAATGTCGGCGATGCCGCCATTGGCGTTGGTGCCAAAGACCGGCATGAAAGGGTAGGAGGCGATGTGTTCATCGAAGGGGCGGATGACGCTATTGGTCTGCGGTGCCGCGCCTTCCACATGATTGAGCGTCAGCAAGGCGCGCAGTTCAGGCAGTGCCTTCGGCTCGATCAGGATTTTGCCGTGAAGCGAGAGCGACTGATAACGGTCGGGATGGTCATATTCGGGATAGGGCGAGAAATCGACATAGCTGTCCTTGCTGCGCGCATCGACGGCGAAGCGGACGGCCACCTGATCGTCGATGACCGGGCCGGACACGATGCCCGACGCTTCCCGCTGGTTGTTGCTGCCGACAGCGACGCGGCCACCGCCCTCGAATGTGTAGGTCGGGTCTTTCGTTTTGACGACGATGGCGCCAGCGATGGAGTTGCGGCCCTGCAAAGTGCTTTGCGGTCCGCGATAGACTTCCACGCGCTCCACGTCCCAGAGCATCGCATCCGTGAAGATCGATTCATTGTAGCTGAGCGTTCGGCCATCGACTTGATAGTTGAGGCGGGGGCGAGTGCCAGCGAAGAAGGCATCAGCGCCTTGCGCCGGGCCCGTGCCGTCTACGCCGCGCACGGCGGGTGCGAGGTTTGTCGTTTCGGAGGTCGTGAAATTCGGAATGTGATCGAGAATGTCAGTGAGTTGTGAAACACCGGGGCGGCGCTTGATCTCGTCTTCATTGAAAACGGCAACACTCGAGGCCGTATCCATGATGGATCGCTCGGTCTTTTCGCCGGTCACCATGAGGGGGGCCAGCGAATAACCCGCGGCGGCTTCCTCCGTCGTGGCTGGCTTGGTCTCAGGCGTCGTCGTCGTCGCGTCTTCTGCATGGGCGGCCGCCAGTCCCACAACTAAAAAACACGCAGCCATTGCGAGCGAATGCCCCTTACGTGCCCCTGACGCCATAGCCCCCGAACCCTTTTTCTGATGCTCATGTAACAGCGACTTAGTCGCAATTTCGCGACACTATCGATTCTGATAATCAATCGCAATAACCAAAACGCCGAGGATGGGCGCTTTAATAGAGGGTGATAAGGATAGGGTGGTGGTGCCCCCGACAGGATTCGAACCCGTGACCCCCTGATTACAAATCAGGTGCTCTACCAACTGAGCTACAAGGGCGACCGTACCGGCGTGTTTCGAGCGACCGGTTGATTGCGCGCGGAACATACTTTCGCACGCGCGCGGCTGCAAGCAGTGTAGCGCGAGAGTTCACGGGAGATATTAGGGCAGTTCTGGGCATTGCCTGCGGTGAGCACAAGGGCGCGCCAAATTTCTGGGTGCTTGCGGCATCAGTTCGTTGTTTTTCGTTCAGCGCTGAGCGCTTTTTATTTCGTCGATCTCGGAGCAGCCCACTGTGTCGCCCTCACTCTTTTTCTCGTCGCGGCGGCGGTTCGCCTCGCCAGCACATTGAGCCGGACGGATGGCTGATTGCGTTTGGAGGCGCGCGGGCGGGCAGCGTAGGCTGCGGCGTGTGCGTCAAGGGGGAAGCAGTGGGTAATCCGGTTTATTGGGCGTTGGGAACGCTGTTGGTCGCGGCCCTGGCAGGCGGTCTCGCATGGGGCCTCGCCACGAAGAGGATGGGCCGTTACGGTGCCTATATTGTTGGCGGCGTTCTTTTCATCGCTGTCTGGACGGTGTGGCCCTATTGGGCAATCTACGATCTGCAAACCGCGCTCGATCGTGGCGACAAAGTGCGGCTCGCTTCGCTGGTCGATTGGACCTCGGTGCGCGAAGGCATTCGCGACGATCTGAAAGCTGCCTATACCAACAAGATCATTGCCCCCGATCCGCGCGTGCAAGCCTTGTCGCAGGCGATGAGCAGCGCTGCGATCGACCGCATCGTCGATCAGCAGATCAACCCCAGCTCATTGTCGGAAATCGCCAAGGCCGGTTTTGGCGCAGAAAATCCGATGGGAAGTATTCGCTATGCCTTCTTTGAGGGTAGCCCGCTGGTTTTCCGTATGGATATCGGGCCGGTCGATTCGATTGCCGAGCAGCAGACGATCTATCTGCTGGAGTGGAATCTCGGCTGGCGGCTGAAGCGCATCATCGTCGCGCCTTATCTGCTCACCCTGCAGCGTTAATAGACGGCCGGGGATGCAGGCTTGCCGTTTTCGATCTGGCCCAGTCCCAGTTCGGCAACGAGTTGAGCGAGCGGCGGCGCCTGATGGACATAGCCATAGCGAACGACCTCCTGCTCGGGTGGGCTGATATCGAAATGTTTGTAGAGTTCCGCCGTCTTGCTACCCAGCGCGGTGGTGATGGAGGTGGGCTGGCGAACGGTGGCAAGCACCAGCACTTCGCGGTTCGTCGAACTGGAATTCTGACTGCTGAAAAGATTCCCGAGGAACGGAACCGAGCTAAGTCCGGTTTGGCCGGTGCCATTCTCTTTGACCACAGCTGATGAGAGCTTGCCGATCAACACCGCTGCACCAAAGGGGAAGGTGCCGCTGACATCGAAGATCAGCTTGTCGGTATTCAGCGTCTGGAAGTTGGTCGAGGCTTCGCCGCCGGTGCTGAGAAGCGAAAACTCGACGCCCGCTCTCAGCGTCACAGAGGATTCCGTCAGCAGGGTCGGCTCAATCGACATTTTCACGCCGATTTCCTTTTCAAATTCGCCGCTGCTGCTATCGCCATTCGCAACGATATAGACCTCGGTGCCTTCGAATATCTCCGACTTCTTGCCGAGACGCGCGACGATTGAGGGCGTGGCGTCGATGGTCACGAAATTTTGCCGGTCGCTGGCGAGGCTCAGCGCATAGGTGACATCGGGAATACCGACACTTGCCGAGCCGGTATAGCCCGATGTGCCATTGCCGCTGCCTGATGGATTGGAATAAGTGAAATCCACGAGCTGCGCGCCGAACTGGATTTGCAGCGCGGAAAGCAGATCTATGCCGACGGTTGAAGAGCTTTCGCCGTTGCGGCGGATGACATAGGCGTCCACGACGACGTTTTGCTGTTCACAATCGCGGGTAATGCGGTCTTCGTCCGTACGCCCTGTTTTCTTGCCGCCTTCGTTGCCTTTGTCGGCAAAGCTGAAGTCGAGTTTCATTGCGCCGAGGTTGCTGCCGCCGTTGTCGTCATCATCATCATCGTCTTCATCGTCATCGCCTTCGTCGTTTTTTTCGGGCGCGCGGCAGACAAATTCTTCGGCTTTTTCGCCGTTCAAGTCCGAAGGCTCGGAGCGGGTCACAGGGCGTTGTGCGTCGCTCGGCGTATAGGCGTTTTGCACGTAGCGCGAAATGGAATCTTCTGCGGGTACGCGCGCGTTCAAGGCACGCATATGGAGGCTGTACGCCATCTGTTCATAGCCGCCTCGCAGGGCGGCCACGGCAGCGGCATTCCAGAGCGCCGCGCTGTCCTGGATGAATGCGGCCTGCACAAAGGCGTTCATCGCCTGCTCATGGTTGCCGAGCATGTCGTGGACCACGCCTGCATAAAACCAGGCTGGCCAGAAATCGCGCGACAGGCGCGCCGCCGTTTCAAAGCCGACGCGGGCAAGGTGGAGGTCGAAATCGGTGCGGTCTTTCTTGGCAAGGAAGAAGAGCGCCTTGTTGTAGTGGCTCTGATAGGAGCGCGGCTCCACGTTCAGTTTCTCCACCGGGATCGGACGGATGTTCGCAAAAGCGTCCGTGGTCGCCTTGTTGCGCCGCGTCTGATCGGATGCAGAGCAGGCCGCAATTAGCAAACAAAGAGAAAGGCCAATGAGCCGGGCCGGGAAGGGGGAGGAGACACTCATACTATTCGACCGCCTTGCATCATGGACAAAAGCGCGAAAAGGACCGGAACTACGCCGCTTGCGCGGGTATTCCCGGTCCTCACTGCATGTCAGACATCGGGGGGCGACGCCTGACATTAATTACCAGAATTTATCCGTATCTGACGCATACGGCTATTTGTCTTCAAGGCAAAGGGCGTTCATGTATTTTTTGCCGTCCTGGTTTTTGAAGTAGAGCAGGAAGCCTTTGTATTTCTTGCTGTCCGTTTCGGCGCGATAGGTCGCGGTGTATGTCGGCGGCAGCGGGGTGCCGTCTTCCTTCTCACCAGGCGGCAGTTCGTCCAGATTGAACGGGCCGATTTCCTTATAGGAGTCGTTGTTGCAATAGAGGCCAGCCCAGCGGAGCGTCGCGGCGTTTCCGTCATAGACAGCGGCGAGGCATTTGCCATCGCGGGGGCGGAAGCGGATGCGGGCATCATTATCGGTTTGCACCTTGTTGGCGCCGTCCACGTAAACTTTGACCTGGGTTTCCTGCACTGAAGAACTGCTGTTGAAGTCGGTGAACGTATCGACGCAGGTCATCTTGATGTCTTTGTAAGACTCAATGTCCGCTTTCGAATTCTTGTAGCAGTTGCACTTGTATTTCTCGGCGGCAGCAGGGGTCGCGAAGGCCACCCCGGCCATCAGTAATGCGCTGACAATGAGATATCGCATGCAATCCTCTCAGTTAGGGCGGCGGATAGGCCGCTGAATTGTGGCACTATAAGTGCCGATAGTTTTATTGTTGGCACATGCAGTGTCACTATTCAACCGTAAATAATCGGTTGAATCTCGTTATTTTGAGAGGGAAGTCGTGTGATTAGCGCCGAGACAACTCATAAAGAGCGACGGCGGCGGCGTTGGAGACATTGAGGCTTTTCATGTCGCCAGTGGCCGGGAGGCGCGCGAGGATGTCGCAATGCTCGCGTGTGAGGCGGCGCAGGCCCGCCCCTTCAGCGCCCAGAACGATGGCAACGCGGGCGGCAGTCTTGAAGTCGGGCAGGGAGACTTCGCCCTCGCCATCAAGGCCAATGATCTCGAAGCCCAGTTCCTTCAGTTCCTCAATAGCGCGGACGAGGTTCGTGACCTTGGCGACTTTCACCTTCTCGAGCGCACCTGAGGCGGCTTTCGCCAAAACGCCCCCGAGCGGAGGGCTATTGCGATCCGTGGTAATGAGAGCGCCTGCGCCGAAGACGGCAGCCGAACGTAGAATCGCCCCGAAATTATGCGGATCCGTCACTTGATCAAGGACCACCGCCAGTGTTGTGCCTTCGCAAGCCTCATCGACCGACAGATCGGGGAGTGCCGAAACCTTCAGCGCGACGCCCTGGTGCACGGCACCCGTCGGCAGGGCGGCGGAAATCTCTTCTCCCGTCAGGATTTCAGGCGTGGCGGGCAGATCATGGCCGAGGCTCAGGCCCTGAGCCGCCAGT
Source organism: uncultured Parvibaculum sp. (assembly GCA_964560165.1). Lineage (GTDB taxonomy): Bacteria > Pseudomonadota > Alphaproteobacteria > Parvibaculales > Parvibaculaceae > Parvibaculum. The sequence continues at coordinate 16,865 of CAZLLB010000049.1, forward strand.
TCGGTTTCGGCGTTGCGGGTCAGCAATAACCTTAAGACCTTGCGATCCGGGTTGCGGAGAGCAGCTATAACCGCATGAAATCCATAGATAAAATTTTCATCCGCTCCGCCTTTGTGGCCTTTTAGCGGGCCGTGCTGGCGATGGCGCGGGCCACCATGGTGGCTGCCGCCGCGCGGGGTATCAGATTGTCGGTGGGCGGGCGGGGTCGCCTTGCGCTTGCTCATAAGGGTGCTTATATTGCGCCTCCCGGGCTCATGCAAACGCCCCTTCGACAGTGCCTTCAGCCGGTTGTCAACATAGCTGAGGACGCTGCGGGGCGTTACACGCGTTTGAGACCGGGATTTGTGTTGACAGCACGGTGGCAAACTTGAATAAAGCCGCGCGTGTGCGAGCACAGTCTGTGGCGGCGAACATATTGGGATTTCACAACATTTGACATCGGACACGGAGGGGTGCCCGAGTGGCTAA
>CAZLLB010000050.1:0-17324 GCA_964560165.1 uncultured Parvibaculum sp.
CCATGGAGCTTGGAGACGCCATTGGCGTAATCGACGACGGCGTGGCGCGTGGCGGAGGTGTCGGCAAGATCGACGCTGCGCAATGTGCCTCTCAGCTTTTCAAAATTCACGGCTTCGTTCAGCAGGCGGCTGATGTCGCGGGCAAATCCGGTTGTGATGGTGCCCGCCTTTTTGGCGACTTTCAGCAGCGAGATGCCGATACGGGCGGGAAGGGCGGTGCCGCCCGAGGCGATGGTGGCGGTGGTCGCGGCCAGGCCGACGACGGAGAGGCCGAGGATGAATTGGGAATAATCCTCGCCCTGGACGAGTTTGGTGCCTTCCTGGCCGATGTCGCGGACGTCGCCGATGACAGTGAGATCTGAGGCGACGACGCCGACGAATGACGCGGTGTCGTTGCCTTCGCCTGAAATGAAGCCCTCAAAGAAGCTGCCGGTGTTGCGGGCGACGCGGCGACCGAGGCTCTTCTCGTTCTCAAGGCGGGCGGCGGTTCCTGCTTCGATGGGCATATCGGCATAGGCCGCGACGTCGGCATACATCACCGCATCGTCATAAGCGCCCGCATCCAATGCTTTGTCGATGCGGTGGCTCAGATCGCCGCCGCTGGTCTTCTGGGCGAGTTCGGCGCGGATGAAGGGCTCGGCGGGAATGGCGTCGTCGGGGACGAAGCGGTCGAGATATCCGTTCTGATAGGCCAGAATGAAGACGACGGGCGCGAGCAGAATAAAAATTACGATATCGAGAAACAGCTTCATAAATGCTCCGCTAGCGGTCCAACCGGGCCAAGGCGCAAGATTGCGTCATCGGGGCGCCGGGTGCAACCGGGGCATAAGCGGGCCTCGTCTCTGCTGGCGGCGCGTGGCATAGTCGCTTTCAACTGGAACTCGGTCGAGGAATGAGTGAATGGCTATTTTTTCGCTGGGCGCGCGGGCGCCGATGCTGCCGCCGGAAGGCGAATACTGGATCGCGCCGAATGCGCAGGTGATGGGCAATGTGAAGCTCGAGCGGAATGCGAGCATCTGGTTCAATGCGGTGCTGCGCGGCGACAATGAACTGATCCATGTGGGCGAGAATTCCAACGTGCAAGACGGCTCGGTGCTGCATACCGATCCCGGCTCGCCGATCACGATCGAGGAGAACGTGACCATCGGCCATATGGTGATGCTGCATGGTTGCACCATCGGTGCGGGGAGCCTGATCGGCATTGGCAGCATTATTCTGAACAAGACGCGCATCGGGAAGAATTGCCTGATCGGGGCGAATACGCTGATCGCGGAGGGCAAGGATATTCCAGACAATTCGATGGTGCTGGGCGCGCCAGGCAAGGTGGTCCGTACACTGAGCGATGAGCAGGCCGCCGCATTGCGGCTATCGTCTGACCATTATGTCCAGAACTGGAAACGCTATGCGCGCGATCTGAAGCAGATCGGCTAAATCAAATCAGAGCAAAACAGAGACAGGGAGAGAGATGATGAGCAAACCGCAGGAGGTGGCCCAAGCCGCACCGCAGGAAGTTCTCTATGAGGTGTCGGAGCATATAGCGACGATTACGTTTAACGCGCCGGAGCGCATGAATACGATTTCCGGGCCGATGCTCGATCAGTTGACCAAGCGGCTGCTCGACGCCAATCAGGACAAGGATGTGCGTTGCGTAATCCTGACCGGCAAGGGGCGGGCTTTCTGCGCCGGGCTCGATCTGCGTCCGCAATCTGGCGGCGTCGCGGGGCTTGCGGGTTCGAGCGGGGCCGTCTCGACGTCGCTCGATCTGCGCAATACGCCGCCGACCGTGCTGTTTGAAATGGAAAAGCCGGTGATCGCCGCGATCAATGGTGGCGCGGCGGGCTATGGCATGGATACGGCGCTTGGCTGCGATATTCGCCTGATGGGCAAATCGGGCAAGCTCGCCGCTGCTTTCTGCAAGCGCGGGCTGGTGCCGGAATCGGGCGGGACGTGGTTTTTGCCGCGCCTCATTGGCTGGTCGAAGGCGGCAGAGCTGATTTTCACCGGGCGGACGCTGAATGCCGAGGATGCGGTGGAATGGGGTCTCGCTTCCGAAGTTGTGGCGGATGAGAAGTTGCAGGAGCGTGCCCGCGAACTGGCCAAGGAAATTGCGGGCAATGCGCCGCTGGCCGTGCAGGCGGCCAAGCGGATGATGCGCATGGGGCTTAACGAGCCGTTTGCAGAGCATGTGCATCATGTCTATCTGCAATTGTTGCCGTTGATGCGGACCGAGGACGTGAAGGAGGGCATGATGTCCTTCATGGAAAAGCGCCCGCCGGTCTTCAAGGGACGGTAAAGCCGCTTATGGCGCCGGATGGAAAATGATCGAGGCATGAGGCGAATTTTTTCTATCCGGTTGCCGGTTGTACTGCTCGTCGCGCTATGGATCGCGCCGCCTGCTGCTGCGGCGGGCTTTACCGGAAACTTTGAAGGGATCGCGGCGGCGGCGGGCATGTTGCTCAACCTTCAGGAAGAGGACGGGCGCGTCGTCGGGAGGCTCTCGGCGGCGGATGGGCGCAAATATGCGCTGAACGGCGAACGCTCTTCCGGGTCGGGGAAAGACAGCGCAGGCAAGACAAACAGCGCGCAAGGCGAGTTGCGGCTGGGCGGTTCGGCGCAGGCGGTTGCTTTCTTCCGCATCGAGGAGCGGCCCCTTGGTGTGCAATTTTTGTTTATGCCGGTGAGGTCGGACGGCAAGCCCGACATGACGACGGCGCGGGATTATTCGTTTCTCGCGCAAGGCGTTGCGGTGGCGGCCAAGAGCCACTTCATTGCCGCCCCTTCGGTGGACGAGCATGTAGATATTCTTCGTTTCATTGACGAATACCGGCAATGGGACCCGCGCGATGTGGCGCGCCTCTACGCTACGCTGAGCAATCGCGAGCAGGGGCTGATCCAGCTTTATGATCATGCGAGCGCGGATATTTTGTGGCGCGTCTGCTCGACGACACCGCCGAATGAGGTGGTGTCGCAAGCCATGCTCGACGAATTGCTGGACCGACAGCGGACAAACTGCGAGGCGCTGACGCCGCTGGTGGCAAAGGCGCAGGCGGGCGGGCTGTTTCGGGAATTTCTGCGCCGGGCGCGGTTTCAGTTCGAGATCATCCGCGAGACGGCGCTTTGCAATAGCGGAAAATCCTCTGCATCGAAATGTGCCGATGTGAGCGCGCTCGGCGCGCCGCTGATCGTGCATTGGCGCGACGCGGAGTCGATCATGCGCGAATTGGCGGGAATTTCTGTGGCTGAGGACAAGGCGCAGCCCGAAACGGTGAGTGCCGCGACGGGGGCGATGACGGCCTATGCGGCGGCGGACACTGCACCCCAAGCGCCAAAGCCCGCCGAAAGCGCACCGGCGACGCCGACGCTCAGAGCGAGCATCACCGATGTTCCCTCGGTGATGCGCTCGGCGAAGGCGCTGGCTCGTGAGGCGCGCAGGGTGACGGTGTGGGGACGGCTTGGCTATCCGCTGCCGCTGCGCGATCCGCGCGGCTAATTGATGCCGACAAGTTCGATGGCGAAGGTGAGATCCTGACCCGCCAGCGGATGATTGGCATCAAGGCGGACGGACGTGTCGGTGAGTTCGGTGACGGTGAGCGAGATTTCGCGACCGTCGCCGCCGCTTGCCGTGAGGTTCATGCCGAGGAAGACATCCATGTCGGCAGGCATTTCGGTGCGCGGCACATCCTGCACCATGCGCGGATCGTGTTCGCCATAGGCTTCGGCGCTTGGGATGGTGAAGGTTTTCGCGTCGCCGATTTCCATGCCGATGACGGCGCTGTCGAAGCCGGGGATGACCTGACCGGTGCCAACCGTGAAGCCGATAGGCGAGCTGTCGCGACTGGAATCAAAAACGCTGCCGTCGCTCAACGTGCCTGTGTAATGCACCTGTACGGTATCGCCGGTTGCTGCTGCCACTGGGGTTTGCCTTTCGGAATAAAAAAAGTCTTCAGAAATGCGCTGAAGACCTGATGGCCATTGAGGAAACTCTAACACCGGAAATACCGGGGCGTCACGTTGCCTCTGGTGTTCAGGGCCTCTAGAAAGCGCGACGCCAGACGCGGCGGATTTTTGCGTCGGTCTCGGGGCCGAGATTGTGCCAGGCGGTGCGGTCGCGCGTGGCATCAACGATGAACATGCTGTCGGTCTTGCCGATATGGATGCTGAGATCGTTGAGCAGGCCCGCCGCCGTTGTATTGGTGTTCACACACCAGACATTCGGCGCGAGCTTGTAGGCGGGCCCGAGCGACATGATTGCCTGCTCAAGCGGGCCGGCAAAGCGGGCCTTGATGTCCATGATGACAATGAAATTTGCTGTCTCGGCCTGACGGCGGCGATCGACCTGACCTTTGGCCGGTCCATAGGTTGGGCGTGCGCCCCCGGTCTGCGGGGCTGGCTCGGACTTGGCGGCGGGTTGGGAGGCGGCGATTTCGTCGCGCGGTGTTTCTGCACTCGCAGGCGCGGAGGCCGGGCGGGGGTTCAGAAGCTCTGCGAAGACGGGGACGGTGACGGCGGATTGCCATTCATCGCTATCAGGCGAGGCGCCTTCAGGAGCAATCAGGCTTTGGGCAACGATGCGCCCCTCGGCGATGTAGCTTTGCATCGCTTCGCTGGTATAGGGGCCATAGACGCGGTCGCCATATTTCAGCAACCAACGCTTAATGTCCTTCGCGCCCTTGGCGCTGGATATTTTCTCGGATCCAGACATCACCATCTTTGCTTCACGGGGCCACGGATGCGGGCGCGCATGTCGAATCGCGCCATCTGCGGCCAATATAATGCAGCTTGGATAATAAGACGTTCTCAATACCGCTGCGTCAACGCCCGCCATGCTTGCAGGTGGGGCGGCAAGCAGGCAGATTTTCCCCAACAGCGCCGCTCAGGCGCATTCGACAATCATTCAGGGACCGGGGAAACGTCATGAGCACAGACCATTGCAAGGCCGAACGGGACGGGCATCTGCTCGTCGTCACCATCAACCGGCCGGAGCGCATGAATGCGCTGCATCCGCCGGCGAATTTCGAGCTGGCGAAGATTTTCGACGATTTCGCCGCCGATCCTGAACTTTGGGTCGCGATCATAACTGGAGCGGGCGAGCGCGCTTTCAGCGCCGGTAACGATTTGCGCTATCAGGCGGAAGGCAACAAGATCGAAGTGCCACCATCCGGCTTTGCGGGACTGACCGCGCGCTATGATCTCAACAAGCCGGTGATCGCGGCGGTCAATGGCGTGGCGATGGGCGGCGGCTTCGAAATCGCGCTCGCTTGCGATCTCATCATCGCATCTGACAATGCAGTCTTCGCGCTACCCGAGCCGCGTGTCGGCCTTGCGGCGCTTGCGGGCGGGCTTCACCGTTTGCCGCGCCAGATCGGCACCAAGCAGGCGATGGGGATGATCCTCACTGGCCGTCAGGTGAAGGCGGCGGAGGGCAAGGCACTCGGCTTCGTCAATGAAGTGGTGCCGGCTGCCTATCTGATGACGGAGGCGAAGCGCTGGGCGGGGCTGATCATGGAATGCTCGCCGATGTCGATCCGGGCGTCCAAGGAATCCGTCTATAAGGGGCTCGATGAAGCTGATCTTCAGAAGGCCGTGACCGGGAAATATCCCGCCGTTGCCGCGCTGTTCCGCAGCGCCGATCTGGTCGAGGGACCGAAGGCTTTCGCCGAGAAGCGCAAGCCGGTCTGGACTGGCAAGTAAGCCATTGAGAGATGCGCGCCGGTTGCTTGGGCGTCGCTTAAAAAACTGCCGGTCCTGTCATGTGGGGATGACAGGACCGGCCTCGACAGGATCGGCCTCTGGGGGGTGAGAGACCGATCGGAGTTTCAGCGCGAGGCGAGCGCGGCGGTGAGAGCTTGCGGCAACTCACGATCTATGCCCGGTCGCAAATCCTGCGGCGCTTTGCGGCTCATCTCGGCTTCGAGAAAGGGTGCGGGCGCGCCGAGCGGCGGCAGCTTGTCGTTCGCCGCGACGGTGAAAGAGCGCTGGTCGAGATTGACCCAGATGAAAGGGCGCTCGCGCGACTGACGCTTGACCCAGGTGTAGGGCGCGTCGGCCCAGGCGACGATGGCCCAGTTTTTATTGTCGAGCACATATTCGCCCTTGTCGGTATCGACGACGAGGATCGCGTGGCCATTGCCGTTCCATTCGCGCACGACCGTCACCAGCACGTCGGAGGGCGCCCAGCCGCGCTCGATCAGCATTTTGCGCTTCAGCAGGGCGAGGTCTTCGCAATCGCCGCCATTCTGATTGGGATAAGCCCAGTATTCGTTGACGCCGTAATTGGCGACGTCTTCGATCTGCGGAATGTTGGTGTTGACGTAGTCATTGATCTGATTGAGTTCGGTCCAGCGTGCGGGCGTCAATTCCATGTTCTTGGGCGTGTCCGTGCCGCCCTGACATTCGGCGGGGTTGCGCATGCAGAACGCGACATAGCCATGAGGGGGGAGCACTTGCTGGCCCACGGGCATATGGATGCTCGTTTTAACTATCGCGGGCGTTACTACTGCTTCGCCCCGCTCGGCAAGGCCGAGGCTTCCTGTCGTCTGGCATCCGCTTAGCCACGCGGCGGCCCCAACCGCCAGGGCGCGTAAGAAAATACGTATCACTTGATCCACCCACTCTACCCGTCGATGCGGAACTTCCTGTTCTGCGTGTGAAGAGTGGCATCGGGAACTTTTTCTTGATTTAAAACGAGACTCCAGTTTTGAGCCAAGTTCGAGACGTTTTTGAATCGAGTTTGGATAAAATTTGAAACATCCGGCGCGGCTTCGCTGCATTGAGGCGCAGGCCGCAATTTTTACGATGCAATTCAAACGATTGGCGGGGCGCGCGTGAGGGAGACGGGCGCGGCGCGCGGTGTGACGACGCTTTAGCGGCTAACGAAAACGCCCCGGAAAATTTCCGGGGCGTGGTTAGGAAGAAATGAAGGCAGAGGGTTTCAGGCGATCAACTGACCGTCTTCCAGCTTCCATCCGGCTGGCGGCAGGCGGTGCCGTGAGCGTCTTGCTTCTTTCCGTCGATATAGATCGTCTGCTGATATTCGCGGCAATACTGGCCTGAATTGGAATTGTAGGTGCGTGTCGGCTCGACCTCGCCGTAATTGCCGTTGTCCGGATTTTTCCAGCTTACCGGCTGGCCGCTATTGAGGCTCTGCTGGGTGCTGTTGCCGAGATAGGTCTGGTCCTGGCAATTGAGCTGAGACAGAAGATTGTTGCCGACAAGGCCGCCAGCCAAGGCGCCGCCGATGGTGGCAATGGTTTTGCCCGAGCCGCCGCCGATGGTGGAGCCGAGCAAGCCGCCGACGACCGCGCCGCCCAGCCCGCCGAGGATGCCGTTGGTGCTGGTGGGGCTGCAATCAGCGCGGGCGGTTCCCGGCGCGGCGAGCATGCCGACAGCAAGCATCAAAGACAGGGGAATGAAGCCGAGGCGTGTGAGCGACGGGATGGGCATTTTTAGTGACCTCCGGGGGCAAGCGGTGGATGCATTGGGTTACCAAAGTTTACGGCTTGGCTCCGAAGGGAGCCAGCACGTAAGTGGGAACCTAACGCGTTGCGCCGTCGAAAGTGCGGCTGTCGCTCTTCAGCGTCGAGCGGATCAGCGCGACCGTTGCCTCACGCTCCTTGCGCTTGGTATTGGCGAAGGCGGGCTGGGACAGGGCGGCGAGTTCGCGGGCCTTGGCAAGCGCCGTTTCCACCAGAGCGGCGGCGGGCGCGGTCTGGTCGAGATAGCCGATCTGTGCGGCCTCAATGGGATTGTAGATGCGGGCCTGCGTGACGGCGGCGGTCAGGTGATTGGTAGCGAGGCGGTCGCGCGCAAGCTCAAGGCCGAAGACGGGCATGGTCATGCCGATGGCGACTTCGGGTAGGCCGATCTTGAAGTCACCCTCGACGCCGATGCGCACATCTGCCGCCAGCAGCAACAGGCCGCCTGCGGCCAGTGCATGGCCGGTGCAGCCGATGACGACGGGTAGGGCGTGGGTGTAGATGTCCATCAGGAGTTCGGCGCCCGAAGTGACTAGCGGGGCGACATGCTCTGGGCCTGCCGCCATGACACCGAGATCAAAGCCCGCGCAGAAGCGCTTTTCGCGGCCGAGCAGAAGAATAGCTTTCGCCTCGCCTTCGGCTTTCGTCAGCGCGGCTTTCAGTGCGCCGATCATGTCGTGGCCCAGCGCGTTGGCGCGGCCATCATCCATGGTGAGAACGGCGACGCCGTCATTGAGTTTGTAATCGAGAATCGGCGCGGCCATTTTATCCCCCATGTGCAATGGGGCGCAGTCTAGAGAGGCTTGGCGCTGGCGGGAAGGCGGGGTTCAGCCGAAGGGGCGCGAAAGGGCGCTGGCGCGCTCGGAAATATCGGTGAAGGCGATGGCGATGCCTTCTTCCGTGTGCCGTACGACGCGGCCCTTCATGCGACCGATCGAGACATTGGCACCGATGGGCGCGCGAAGTTCGGTGGCGACATTGGCCCCGCCAAGCGACATATCGACGATGCGGCAGGGTGCGGTGCGGCCATCCTGGAGCGTCAGAACAGAGCTTTCCTCTATGCCTGCTTCGGCGGGCGCATAGCGCGCGAAAGCGCGGGCGCTGATGCCCTTTTCGCCCTTGGCATAGGCAGCCAGACGCTCTGCCACGCGCTCGCGCCGCGCGCCGCTGAGGGTCGTTTCAATGGCAAAGCCGCCCTGAAAGGTGCGAACGACGTCGCCCTCGAAGCGGCCAAAATCATCGAGATAAACAATGAGGTGAGCGCCCATCTCGACGGGGGCGTCGCAGATAAGCGCGATGCCCGACAGCGACATATCGCGAATGGCGCAAGCGTGCTCGGACCCGTCCGGCGCGAGGAAGCGTCCTTTCACCGTCAAGGGTACGCGCGGGCTGCTGCGTCTTTCCTTACCTGTCGGCTTGTCTGTCGTCATTGTCTGGAGCTCATCGTGAACGCCCGAATCAAACCGGCGTAGGAGGGATAATAATCTCTCAGGGTTAATGAAAATTTATCGCGAGGCCATGGCAAACGAGGAATTTCAATGATTTGCTCCCTTTTGGCGGGTTGTTCGAGAAATGACGCTTGCGTCAGCTTTCGCGATTGCTGACAATTCGGTCAAATTCGAGCATCCAGGGGAATCAGGTCGCGATAGCGGTGGACAAGGGCGCATAGAACGTCCTGATCCAGCTTTTCATCCATAAGGCGGCCCCTGCGAGACGAGTAACGAGAAGGTCCAGGAAACACCATGAGCGACTTCGACTACATCATCATTGGCGCTGGCAGTGCCGGTTGCGTGCTCGCAAACCGCCTGTCAGAGAACCCGGCGAACAAGGTTCTGCTGCTGGAAGCGGGCGCCAAAGACACGAATTTCATGATCCATATGCCAGCGGGCGTCGGCGGGCTGATCGGCACCGAAACCGTCAATTGGTACTATTACACCGAGGGCCAGCCGCATCTGAACAACCGCAAGCTTTTCTGGCCGCGTGGCAAGGTGCTTGGCGGATCGTCCTCGATCAACGGCATGATTTATATTCGCGGCCATGCGCGCGACTATGATCTCTGGCGCCAGATGGGTCTCGAGGGCTGGGGCTTTTCCGACGTGCTGCCCTATTTCCGGCGCTCGGAAGGCAACCAGAACGGCAATAGCGCCTTTCATGGCGGCGATGGGCCGCTCGGCGTTTCCAACGCCATGAAGAGCAATATATTGTTTGATGCTTTTGTCGAGGCGGGCAAGCAGGCTGGCCATCCCTATACGGATGACTTCAACGGCCCGCAGCAGGAAGGCGTCGGCCCCTACCAAACGACGATCAAGAACAACAAGCGCTGCAGCGCGGCGGTCGCCTATCTGGTGCCGGCGCTCAATCGTCCGAACCTCAAGGTCGAGGTTGAGGCGATGACGCATCGCATTCTGTTTGAGGGCAAGCGCGCCGTCGGCGTCGAATATGTGCAGAAGGGCGAGCGCAAGACGGTGAAGGCCGGAAAGGAAGTCATTCTTTCCGGCGGTGCGGTCAACTCGCCGCAGGTGCTGCTGCTGAGCGGCATCGGCGAGGGCGAGTATCTGCGCAAGTTCGGCATCGACGTGGTTGCCGATCTGCCGGGCGTCGGCCAGAACCTTCAGGACCATCTGGACAGCACCGTGATCTATGAGTGCAAGCTGCCGATTACGCTGCACTCGCAGACAAAGCTGTTTCGTCAGCTTCTCACTGGCATGCAGTACACGTTCTTCAAGACCGGCATGGCGGCATCGCAGGGGCTTGAATCCGGCGGCTTCCTGAAGACGCGGCCGGAGCTTGAGGTTCCCGACGTTCAACTACATTTCGTTGCCGCGATGATGCGCGATCATGCACGCACGAAATCGGACCGGCACGGCTTTACGGTGCATGTCTGCCAGCTTCGCCCGGAGAGCCGGGGCTATGTGGCGCTGAAGTCGCTTGATCCGAACGATCATGCGCTTATCCAGCCCAATTACCTCGCGACTGAAAACGACCGCCGCACGATGCGCGACGGTGTGCGCATGGTGCGTAACATCGTGGAGCAGCGGGCGATGGACGCTTATCGCGGGCCGGAATTCTGGCCGGGTGCCGACAAGCAGAGCGATGCCGAAATCGACGCCTGGATTCGCGAAAGCGCCGAGACGATCTATCACCCGGTCGGCACGGCCAAGATGGGCAGCGACCCGATGGCGGTTGTCGATGCGAAGTGCCGCGTGCGCGGGATAGACGGGTTGCGTGTGGTAGATGCCTCGGTGATGCCGACACTCGTGGGCGGCAACACTAATGCGCCGACCATCATGATTGCCGAAAAGATTTCGGACGATATTCTCGGCAAGGCGGCTTTGACGCCTGAGCATGTGACAATTGCCGAAGACCGGCGCGGCGCTGCCGCCTGATCTTCGAGGCATAAGAAAAAAGGGCCGGCTCCGCGAGGAGGCCGGCCCTTTTGTTTGCGGGGTGCAGCCGCAGAGAAATTCTATTGCTGTTCGCTAGAACTCAGCGCCGCTTTCACCAGCCGCAGATAGGAACGCTCGCTTCTGAGTGGCGGGCGGCGGTTGGCGAGGCTCGAAATATGGGACGAGATGACCGGTGGCTTTTCGCGAATGATGCGGCGGGCGGTCTCGGTGGCGCGCTCGCGCCGAGGCATGCGCTCGGGATCGAGGATCTGGAGGCGGTCGATCCATTGGCGGGCGAAGAGGTGATCGCCGATCCAGGGAAAATCATCGACAGGAACGGCGGCGCCCAGAACGCGGGTGATGGCGCCATTGTCCTGCGCCAGTGGCAGCAGGATCATTTCGAAAGTCGCTTCGCGGTGATCGGTGGTGGAGGCGGTGTATTCGACGATGCTGACGCTGGCATTGGCGATGACGTCGTTCAGTGTATGGGCAAGGCTCGACTGGCAATCGTCCTGCCACATGGAGAGCATGTTGTGATTGCGGAATTCCATTCCGTACACGTTGCAAAGGCCGGTGCCTGCGAGGCGATAGCGGAAGGAATTCGCGGTTTCGCGCTCCAGGATAAAGACATGAGGAAGGATGCGTCTGATATCACCAGGCTGGATTTCGCCGCGTAGCGGCGCAGGACGGCCTTCGCGCATGGCGTTCCAGTAGTCGAAAAGCGCCTGTATTGTCTTGTGCTTCATATCAATACAACCCCTGCCCAGGCATCGCTCTGGCGGGGAAGTCCCCGTAGCTCTCCTCAAAGACGAGAAGCGCCCCATAGCGAGAATACTAACTCAATCAGCGTGGAACGTCCCGTTTCGGTTCGCTCTTTCTCCAACATTCCGGCGGGTCTCGCGTTCCGATGCGGAACAATTTTGCGGGACGGCGCTGGTTACGAGGATGAGGGAGCAGAAACTGTGCCAGCGGAAATGGGACGAGTGGGCGGGCGGTATCTTGCCGGAGCGGGTCGCTGAAATACGCAGGTTTTTGGGGGGAATTCACGGGGTTGATGTCGTGGCGCTTCCGGCCAGGGGCGCATTAACCAAAGCAGGGCGGCGGAGTTTGGCAATTTGAATTGCGGCACAGGAGATGCGCATGAGAGAGCGGCTTTCCCGTTATGGGCCGGATAACAGCGCGGCACGGCTTCTGCAATGGGAGGGCAAGCGCGTCGAATGGCGCACCAGATTGGGCCTATGAAAGGCCAGGAGATTAAAGATGAAACAGAGAGCCCCCCTCATCTCGACACTCGCACTCAGCTTTGCGATGGGCCTTGGCGCCTTCATATTCATGGGCGCGACGCCCGCATTCGCCGGTGCAAATCACGGTGGCGATGGCTGCGGCGGCGGCTGCGGCGCACCTCCGCCCCCCGAAGATTGCGGTTGCGAAGCGCCTCCGCCTCCGCCCCCGCCGCCGGAAGACTGCGGCTGCGAGGATGACGGCCATGGCGGCGGCAAGGTCATCAACTGGAACGAGAACCACAACTCGAACGAGAATACCAACACGAACACGAATACCAACACGAATACGAACACCAATAATGTGATCGTCAATGTGAACACGAACTCGACGGCCAGCGCGACAGCCACCGCGATCGCCAATGCCAATCTGGCGAACGACATTGCCAATGGGTCGAGCAGCAGCTCGGGAAGCCGCAGCGGCAGCCGTTCCGGCGGTTCGGGCTTTGGCATCGGCAATGGCAACGGCAGCGGCGGCGGTGGTGGCAGCTACTACGTGGCGGCACCGGCACCGATGTCGATGGGTGTGCTGAACGTGGTGGTTCGCGAGCAGCTTGTGATGAAGCCGGTCAAGGGCGTTTGCGTCAGCGCGAAGGGTCTTGAGGAAATGGCACTCTACTCGACGCCGGTTCGCGAGCTTTCGCCCCGCGATGAGGCCGAGGTGTTCCATTGCCTGCCCGGCGACATGCTGGTGGCGACAATCGGCCGGATGATCGGCGCGAGCGATCAGCGCAGCGCCGACTACACTGGCGGCTATGTCATCGAGTGCCACGAGGGCGAAGCGTTGCGCTATGGCGTGAATGGCCTCTCCTGTGCGCCGATCCAGAACCGCGCCCGCCGCGGCGATGCAGGCAATGAAGGACGCCAGGGCTATGCGGAAGTCTTCATCCGCAAGAACGAACGGGCCGAAACCACCGCCAGCGCGGCGGGCATGGGCGGCGCGACCTATAGCGGCGGTGTCGGCTACTAAACAAAGCAGCCGGATCGGGCTTCCGGTCATGACGGGGAGAGCGAAAGCTCTCCCCGTTTTGCTGTGCGGCGGCCTTTGCTTGATGGAGGCGTGAGTTGCTTTCGTGCATCGCCATCTCAAAAATAGTCTTCCGCATAGTGAATATGGGTTGGCAATAATTCGACTCGGGCGTATGAGAACGCGCATGAGCAACGTCCGCACACAATCAGTTGAACGCTTTGGTACCTACTCGCCTTCGGGGCCGGGTTGTATCCGCTTGCGCTGATTGCGTTTTGCGAGATTGACCAAGAGCCCCACCACATCGGTTGGGGCTCTTGTCGTTTCAGGACTCCCGCCGGTGGTTTCACCGCCGCAAACAGGGAGTCCGATATGACGTCATTTCATAATCGAACAGTCTTCTACGGCTTGTTCCGCACTTCGTGCGAGCTGTAGCGCGAGCCAACTACGCCTGACTGAATGATTTTTCCGCAGAGATCGACGGACGCGAAAACACGCGGCGCCGAAGGGAGATCTGCGTGTTGGAGGGAGAGATTATGTTTACGTTGCCGATACGCTCTTTCAGATGGAGCATCGAGAATGCCCGCGCGCTTGGCGTTGCGGGTGCGCTTGTCTCGATTGTCTATGTGAGGGCGTTTGCCGAACAGCCGCTCGACGGTTTTGGCGTGTTGGGCGTTGTGCTGCCCGCGTTTGAGGTGGCGATGTTCGCGGTGATCTTCGCAATCTATCGCGACAGTCTGGCGGATGGACGAAGTGGGCTGAGGAGGCTCTGCGCGATGACGGGATGGTTTGTCATCTGTTTTGCCCTCATGTGGCTCAACGTTGTCTTCGTGCGCGCCGGAATTGACGCTTATGTGCGGCTCGGCGCGCCGCCGATGCTGGATTTTGCACTGTGAGCACAGCGGACGGCAGGGGGGGGGCGCCTTTCCTGGCGTCTTATCATGTTCGGCTCTTCTTGCTGGGCCGAGGCGTGTCGGGGCGCGCGGATTTTTTGATCTGTTCGAGAAACCAGTCGATTCCGGCATCTTGCTGGTCGGTGCGACGAACCGCGAAGACATCGAAGTGCTGCGGCTTGAAAGGTTGCTTCAGGATTTGCAGGTTCAGGACGGCGGCTTGGCGTTGTGCCAGACGCATCGGACAGGTTGCAATGACCGTCGGTGGTGGAGACCATGACCAATGCGGTGAGCCACAAGGGAACGACGGCGACGATGTTGATTTCGCCGAGCCAGTTCTGAACCTGGACGCTTTCGGTCGGGTCTTTTTCGCTCGCCGCGCTGGCGATGACGTGGCCGATTGTCCTGTAGTTGTCGAGGCTGATCGCACCCTTGAGTTGAGGGTGATCCTTTCGCGCAACTACACAGAAGCGATCCTGATAGAGAGGTTCGGCGGTCAAGCCATAGCCGATGGAACCGAACCGCCCCAAGGCAAGGTCGATCTCACCGCGTCGCAGCGCGTCCAACGCCGGTTCGTGCCCGAGCGAGCGGACGGCAAACGATGCTTTGGGCGCGGAGATGCTCATTTGCTCGATCAGCCGCGATCCGATCATCGCGGTTACGAATTCGGGCGAGTTGATGCTGAACCTTCGCTCTGTATTCGATGGAACGAAGCCGCTTTGTGGGGCGAGTGTCGTTCCGGCTAGATCAATCAGGGCTTCCACTTGGGGACCAAGCTCAAGGGCGCGGCGTGTCGGCTCCAGTCCGTGCGGCTTGCGGATGAAGAGTTGATCGTCGAACAGATCGCGCAAACGAGTGAGTGCATGGCTTATGGCAGAAGGGCTTAAGCCAAGATGCTCGGCGACCTCGGTTGCGCGGCGACGGCGCAGCAACTCGCGGAATATCAGGAGCAGGGCTCCGTCGAGACGTCTGATTTTATTTTTATCGAAATCAGTCATGCACCGATTTCAATATCACGATTTACCAATCTGGCGCTACTCGTTGGTGTGCGGCGCGTTCAGCAACGGGAGAGAGCAATGGCGATGTTGTCTGGTCGGATTGCCAGTTGGCGGTTGGCGAATGCTCGCGTGCTTGGTGTCGGGGCTGCCTTGGCCGCATTCATCGGCAGCGAGGTTGTGGCCGCTCCGCCGCTTGATGGCGTGGGGGTTGCGGGCATCGTGTTGCCTGCGCTCGCGGCCGCGATTGTCGCGGGCGTCTTTGCCGTCTATCGCGATGGCTTTGCGGATGCGAGGAGATGGGTGAGGGAGGGGCTGGCGCTGGCGATCTGGTTTGCCGCCAGCTTTGCCGCGATGGGGCTCAATGTGGCTTTCATGCGCACGAGTGTGGATGCCTATCAGTGGCTCGGGATGCCGCTCTTGCTGGATTTTGCGACGTGAGGCCGGGAAAACAAAAAGGGGGAGGGTCCAAAAACCCTCCCCTGAAGTTTGCCTTGCCGGATCACCCTTGGGTGCCCCCCAAGCGGGTGATCCGGTTCTGCCCGATGAAGCTCGGACAGCAGCTCTCAAGACCCGGCCTTGGCCGGTGGCAACCTGAGGGATGGAGCCGATGGCGAGGCGGGGCCTGCCATCGGCGAATTTTGAGGATTAGTTGGCGCTGCCGCGAAGGCCGCTGTTATCGACATCGCTGTAGTAGGCGTAGGGCGTGTTGTCGATCTTGGGCGCGGTGCGGGGTGTGGCTTCGGCGGTGCGGGTGGCGACAGGGGCCATGCGGGCGCCGTCCGGGTTTGACTGGCGATAGTCGATCTTGCCCATTGGGTCGTTGTTCTTGCTGGCAAAGCGATCACAATCGCTCGGACGGATGTGGACCAGCGGCACGAGCATCTTCAGCACAGCGCGTTCGATGACGGAGCGGACGGCGAGCTGGATCGGTTCCTGGGCGCTTTCACCGGCACCGATCTCGAAGAGATTGCCGCCGAGGAAGTCAAAGACGCCTGCGCTGACTTCGTGGCCGACGATCTGCTTCTGATAGGACACGAAATCGACGACTTCGAGAGTGCGGCTGTTCACGAGGCGCAGATCGAGACCGATATTCATGACATAGAGCTTGCCACCCGCCGACGCGCCCCAGCCTGTGGAAGAGGAGCTGGCGACCGAAGCGTCGATGCCGCCTGAACGGATGTTGAAGTTCAGCTCGGTGATGCCGCCGACGAGATAGAAGTCGCTGCCGCGGATTTCACCAGCGAAGATCTTGCGATAGTCGCCGCTCTGCTGATCGCCGGTGCGGGCGTCGCCGATGAGCTTGTTGTTGGTGTATTTGAGTTCGAGTTCGGTGATCGACGTGTCGTAGCGCTCGACGAGCGGCACACCGGCCTTGCCGAGAGCGGACATGGCCATCAGCGACGCGCCTTGCGTCAGCTTGCGGCCCGAACCGTCGGCTTCTTCCTTGCCCGTGTAGTCGCGGATGTTGCCGACCGCGATGCGCATCGTCTGCTCGTTGGGGCTGATGTGCGTGGCTATGCAGCGGAGCGCACTGGAATAGGGTGTTTCGTTGTTGATGACCGGCGCGTTGCCCATGGGCGCGGTGTAGCGGCCATCGGAACCGGCACTGGGACTGATGCAACCGGTCAGGGCAAAGGCGACAGACAGAGCGCCCAGCGTGCGCAAGGGCAGCTTCTTGTTGACCAGTTTCGTCTTTGCGGAATTGAACACGGTCTCGTCTCCTGGTTGCCATTTCTCGTCGAGGTGGCGCTGGCGATCGTTTTGATCTGTCTCAGTGCCGCGACGTTGAAGTCAGACCAGTGATTGCAACCGGTATGCCAGCATGGGAACCGCTGCGGGCAAGCGAAAAAGCGGGAGTTTTCCGCCGCTTTCCCATATGCAGATGGGATGCCGTCCCGATTTTGTGCGCCTCTGTGGGGCGAGTGTCCTTGCACGGGACGGGCGGCTTGCGGCTCAAGGCGGTGCAGGCGACACTCCGCAATCGCAATACCAACCGATGGGATTTATCTCTTGGCCACTCTGGAATTCTTTTTCGATTGCTCGAGTCCCTGGACCTATCTGGCCTTCAGCAGGGTGGAGGCTGTCGCGGCCCGGACGGGTGCCCTGATCGAATGGCGGCCTATCCTCGTCGGCGGCATCTTCAACGCGGTTAACGACACGGTTTATGAGGCGCGCGCCCATCCCCATCCGGTGAAGGGGCGCTATTACGTCAAGGATCTGCGCGATTGGGCGAGGTTCTGCGGCATTGAGATCGGGCGGCCGCCGGTCTTACAAGGCGACGAGCACGGGCCGCTGTTTCGTCTGCACCGTCGCCGGGCGCGGCGG
>CAZLLB010000051.1:0-17251 GCA_964560165.1 uncultured Parvibaculum sp.
ACTACGACAATGCGGGCGCTGCCTCCTATGACATCCTCAACATCTTCGGCACGGTCACGCTGGCCTGGATGTGGGCACAGATGGCGAAGGTGAGCCTGGCCAAACTCAAGGAAGGCACGGGCAATCCGGCCTTCTATAAGCGCAAGCTCACACTGGCCAAATATTGGGCCGAGCGCGAAGTGCCGCTGACGGCGGCCTGGCTCGAACGCGCCAAAGCCGGTGCCGATGGGCTGATGGAACTCGACGTCGCGAACTTCTGAAGCGGCTTCAAAAGCAATAAAGGGCGCTCCTTATGGGGCGCCCTTTTTGTTTGTTCTATCGCCCAACACGCGTTCACGGCAGAATGGCCCCTCATCACAGAGGCCGCCCCTTGACCGCTCTTCCTCTTCCGCCCCCGCATGAAGGCGCAGCGCTTCTCGCGCCGATCATCTTTCTTGCCGCGGCGGTCATTGCCGTGCCGCTATGCAAGCGGCTGCATCTGGGCTCGGTGGTCGGTTATCTCGCGGCTGGCATCATCATCGGCCCAACCGGGCTCGGGCTTTTCAGCGACGCGGATTCGGTGCTGGCGCTTGCCGAACTCGGCATCGTCATGCTGCTTTTCATCATAGGACTGGAGTTGAAGCCCTCGCGCCTCTGGTCGATGCGGCGGGATATTTTCGGCTTCGGCTTTGCGCAAATCCTGCTCTGCGGCGCGGCGCTGGCGGGCCTCGCCCTTGCCATCGACATGACCTGGCGCGCCGCCATCATCGCAGGCGCGGGCCTCGCGCTTTCATCGACAGCCTTCGCCGTGCCGCTGATGGAAGAACGCAACGACCTGACGCAACCTTACGGCCAACGGGCTTTCGCCGTTCTGCTGACGCAGGATCTGGCCATTGTGCCGCTATTGGCGCTTATCGCGCTGCTGGTGCCGGGCGAACATGCGCGCACCGGCGGCTGGACGGAGACGCTCGGCATTCTCGCCGCCGTCGGCGCCGTGGTGCTCTCTGCGCGCTATCTGCTGAACCCGCTCTTTCGTATTCTCGCCAATGCCAACGCGCATGAAATCATGACGGCGGCGGCGCTGCTCGTCGTCCTCGGCGCGGCCTTCATCATGCAAGCCGCCGGGCTCTCCATGGCGATGGGTGCTTTTCTCGCGGGCGTTTTGCTGGCGGAATCAGCCTTCCGCCACGAACTTGAAGCCGATATCGAACCCTTTCGCGGGCTTCTGCTCGGCCTCTTCTTCATCGCGATCGGCATGGGCATCGATCTGAAGCTCGTTGTCGAACACGCCCTCTTCATCGCCGCCGCCGTCGCTGCGCTGATGGCGACAAAGGGTCTTGTCATCTATGGATTGTCCCGCATCTCCGGGTCCGGCCATGCCGATGCGATCAGGATCGCGGGCGTATTGGCGCAAGGCGGCGAATTCGCCTTCGTGCTTTTCGGCGCGGCGGCGACGGCGGGCATCATGTCGCCGCTGAATTCGAGCCTGCTGATCGCCACAGTCACCGTCTCGCTCGGCCTGACGCCGCTGGTCTTCTCGCTCGCCCAACGCCTTGCCGAACATAAATCGGTGGCCGAGGTGATGGAGATGGATTTCTCCGACGCCAAGGGCAAGGTCGTCATCATCGGGTTTGGGCGCTTCGGGCAGGTGGTCGCGCAATTCTTGCTGTCGCAAGGTATAGAAGTGACGGCGATCGAGCACGACGTGGAGCAGATCCGCGCCGCCTCGCGTTTCGGCTTTCGCGTTTTCTACGGCGACGGAACAAGGCTCGATGTGCTGCGCGCAGCGGGCGCGGCAGACGCTTCGCTCATCGCGCTCTGCGTCGTCAACAAGGATGCCTCCACCAGAATCGTCGATCTGACGCAGGCGCATTTCCCATTGGCCAAGCTCTATGTGCGCTCCTACGACCGCCGCCAGTCGCTGGAACTCTTGCGCAAGAACGTGGATTTCCAGATCCGCGAAACCTATGAAAGCGCCGTCGCTTTTGGCGTCGCGGCGCTGCAGACGCTGGGCTTCACGCGCGATCAGGCAGAAGAAGTGGAAGAGAATATCCGCCGCCGCGACGACGAGCGCATGGCCTTGCAGCTTGCCGAAGGCGAGATCACGGTTCGCAACAATACGATGTACACAAGCGATGTCGTTCCAGAGCCGCTGACGCAGCCCAAACGCACCGCGCAGGCGCTGAATGTGGAAGCCGAGGAAGCGACCAAACCCGAAATACCCCAGGCCGCGGATGCGCAAGGCTAGGACTTGCCGGGCATCCCCTCCCCCATGCTAGGGTCCGCGCATCAAAAACGCAGGGGAAATTCATGAAAAATCTGTTCGACGTCAGCGGCAAGGTCGCCCTCGTCACCGGCGGCTCGCGCGGCATCGGCGAAATGATCGCCACGGGCTTCGTGGAAGCGGGCGTGAAAGTCTATATCTCGGCGCGCAAGGCGCAGGTCTGCAATGAGCTGGCCGAAGAACTGTCAAAGAGGGGCACCTGCATTTCGCTGCCCTTCGACCTCGGCACCATGGAAGGCATAGAGGGCCTCGCCAAGGAATTGACCAAGCGCGAAGAGAAGCTAGACATCCTGGTCAACAATGCGGGCGCGGCCTGGGGCGAACCCATCGACGAATATTCCGAGAGCGGCTGGGACAAGGTGATGAACATCAACCTGAAGGGCCCCTTCTTCGTCACGCAGAAAATGCTGCCGCTGCTGCGCAAGGCTGGCACCCATGAAGACCCCGCGCGCGTCATCAATATCGCTTCCGTCAACGGCATCGTGCCGCCGGAACTGGAAACCTACGCCTATTCCTCATCGAAAGCGGGCTGCATCATGCTGACGCGCCATCTCGCGGGCCGCCTTGCAGGCGACAATATCCTCGTCAACGCCATCGCGCCCGGACCCTTCCCGAGCCACATGATGAGGGCGACGCTTGAAACCTTCGGCGATGCGATCAAAGCCGGCAATCCGCGCAAGCGCATCGGAACGCCTGAGGACATTGCAGGGGTTGCGATCTTCCTCTCCTCGCGCGCCTCGGCCTATACGACCGGTGCAACGATCCCCTGCGATGGCGGCTCGGCGGAAGTCTGAACTGTCACGGGATCGACGCGAAACACGAAGATGATCGGCAGAACAATCGGGAAAGATATGTCATGAAAAAATCGAGCGCGGCCTTTGTCATCGCAGCCTTCCTTCTTGCCCTTGCGCCTGCAGCGCAGGCAAAGGACAGCAAGGGGGCCGGAGACATCACGCTCGATCTCGTGAAAGTTCTGCCTTGCCCGCCGCAAAGCGCAGTTGCGGCGGGCGCGGGGCTCGCCTGCGCGCAGGCCCCCGAACTTCAGAAACGCGACTATCAAGGCGTCCTCGACGCGCAGAAAAACGCCGATGCCGCCGAGAAGACGCTGGCGATTGCCGATGGCGCGCGACCGAGCATCGCCCAGTTCGGGCGCCCTCTATGGCAGGCGATTGCCGGAGCCTCCTGCCAGATCACGCCGGATGCCTTTGCCGCCAAGACCGACGACGAGCTGGCGAAAGTCTGGCCCGCAAGCGTCGCCTTGTTTCGCGCCATGACCAAGGCAAGCATCAGAATCTCGAATGATGCAAAGAACGCCTACAACCGCGAGCGGCCCTATCAGGCCAAGGTTGATGGCTTGCCGCAAATCGTGCCGCTATTGCCGGTCGATAACCTGAAGCACAGCCCATCATATCCAAGCGGCCACACGGCCTTTGCCTATGAGACGGCGATGGTGCTCGCCGCGCTGCTGCCCGAAGAACAGGACGCGATCTATGCCCGCGCCGCACAATATGGCCACAACCGCATGGTCGTCGGCGTACATTTTCCAAGCGATGTCGAGCAGGGAAAGGTCAGCGGTCTGCTGATCGCCGCCGCCTATATGCAGAAGGATGAATTCCGCGCGCTGCTTGAAACGGCCCGCCCGGAATTGCGCAAGGCCCTATGTCGCTGAGTGGATCGGTGGAATCGGAGCGGCGGCTCCCAATCCTCCCCCTCATAGGTCAGGGGAGGATTGGGTCGCCTGACGCCTATGCCCCTGCGGGCACACGCGCACGGCGGAACCACTGGAAGAGCCCCGACAGGAACCCGCCTTCGCCGCTCTTCGAAGCCGCATAGTCGTTCACGGCACTCTCCGAGCGTGGACCTGTGGCGCGTTCCGCTGCGGCGATGACCGCCTCGGAAATTGTGCCGACAAGCCCAATGGCGAGTTCGTGACCCATTCCCTCGATAATGCGAAGCTCCGCACCGGGAATGGCTTGCGCCGTATCCTTGCCCGCCGCGACGGGCACGAAAATGTCAGCCTTTCCATGAACAACCACGGTCGGCACTTTTATGCGCGCGAGGACCTCGCGACGATCGCCACCTGCAAGAGCTGCCGCCATCTGGCGTAGCGTGCCTGCCGGATAATAGGCGCGCAGGGAATCACGCAACGACCATTCCCGAAGCGTCGCGTTGTCGGTCGGATAATCCGGCCCACCGATCATCCGGCGCAACGTGATGTCGCGGCTGACGATGCGCTCGATATCGCTCGCAAGCGGTGTCGGGCCGAGCAGGAGCTTTTGCACCTCCGCATCGGCTGGCGGCAGATCGGGATTGCCCGTCGTCCCCATGATCGAGGTGAGCGACAAGACACGCTCTGGATGGTCGGCTGCAAACGTCTGCGCGATCGTGCTTCCCAATCCCGCGCCCGCTATATGGGCGTTGGGAATTTTCAGCGCGTCGAGCAGATCCACGACGTCCTTTGCCATATCGTCGATTGAATAGGCCGTGAAACTGTAGTCGCCCTCGATCAGGGCCGCAGACATTGCGGCATGGTTGAGGGCGTTTGGTGGAACGACTTTGCTCGACAAACCGCTGTCGCGATTATCGAAGCGAATGACGCGGTAGCCTTTTTTCGCGAGCTTTTTGCACAGCTCGACAGGCCATTGCGTAAGTTGGGCGCCGAGGCCCGAGATGAGAACAATGGCTTCGTTCCTGACCGAACCGAAGCTCTCATATTCGATAGTGATGCCTTTTGTCTTTATGCGCGACATATCTTCCCTCCCTTCGGGGCCGGTATGGGGCAACAGCCTATATCAGCATCAAGGGAGGGAATTTGAATGGGGCATAAAGGCATAGCGCATGGCTTATAAGCAACGCGCCACTCACCAACGGCTCTTCACCGCGTATTAAGCACTCACCTTGTGCTGCGCATTGAGCGCGTGGGCGGCGATAAGCTCAACAAAGCGCGGGCAAAGCTCCGCGGGCAGATCGTGCCCCATACCCTCGATCAGTTCGAGCGTTGCGCCCGGAACCGACTTCGCCGTATCGATGCCGCCTTCGACCGGCACCAGCGGGTCGGCCCGCCCGTGAATGACGAGGAAGGGCACACGGACTTTTTGCAGCCGCTCGACACGGCTGCCATCGCCGACGATTGCCCCATATTGCCGGGACGCACCCTCGGGATAATACATGTGATCGAATTCGGTGGCGCAGCGCGCATAAAGTGCCTCATCGCTCATCGGATAAGCCGGGCTTTGATAAACGCGCCGCCCCTTCATGCGATGACGAATGACGACTTCGCGCTCCTCCGAGGCGGGCTGCTCCTGCAAGGCGACCATTGCAGCGTCGGTCGCTTTCGGTAAAGCGGGATTTCCTGTCGTGGACATGATGGAGGTGACGCTGGCGAGACGGTTCGGATGGTCGATTGCCATTGCCTGCACAATCATGCCGCCCATCGAAATGCCCATGACAGGCGCGCGCACGATGCCAAGCGCGTCCATGAGGCCGATACCGTCCGCCGCCATGTCGCTGAGCGTATAGGGTGTCTGTGGCGCTTTGCCCTCGCGTACCGCCTTGGCCACGTCGCCAATGGAGGGAATGCCTTTCAATTTTTCGCTCTTGCCGACATCGCGATTGTCGTAACGGATGACGCGAAAGCCGCGCGCCTTCATGCCGTCCATGAGTTCGAGCGGCCAGCTCATCATCGTCGATGTGTACCCATTGACGAAAAGGATCGGAATACCATCGGCGGGGCCGCGATCTTCGTAGTTGATCGTGATGCCGTTCGCCTTGATTGTTTTCATATCGACTGTCATGGAGGTCACTCTGCTGCGTTGACGTTATGCGTGCGCGTTGCCGCGCTATCGGCCAGATCGGAAATCAAACCGGCAATGCGGGGGATAAGTTCTACCGGCAAATCATGGCCCATGCCGTCGAACAGTTCGAGCCGTGCGCCCGGTACAGCTTTCGCCGTATCGACGCCGCCTTCCGCCACGAGGATCGGATCGGATTTGCCGTGAATCACCAGAAAGGGCACACGCACTTCCTTCAGCCGCTCGACCCGGTTTCCATCGGCCACAATCGCCGCATACTGCCGCGATGCACCTTCGGGATAATACATGTGATCATATTCGAGGGCGCGTGAGACGTAGAGCGCCTCATCGAATTGCGGATAGGCGGGGCTTTGCAGCGCACGGCTACAGGCGACGGCATGGCGGATCACCACATCGCGTTCGTCTGAGGCCGGCTGCCCCATGAGTGCCGCTATCGCTTCGTCCGTGCCCTGCGGAACTTCGGGATTTCCGGTCGTGGACATGATCGATGTGGCCGATAGGAGCTTTTCGGGGTGGTTGATCGCCATTGACTGCACGATCATGCCGCCCATCGACACGCCGACAACATGCGCACGGTCAATGCCGAGCGCATCGAGAAGGCCCATTCCATCAGCCGCCATATCGCTCAACCTATAGGGAACATCAGCCGATTTTCCCGCTTGCATAGCCTGCATGACCGCCAGCGGGTCCGGAACGCCTTTGAGCTTTTCCGATTTTCCGGCATCGCGATTGTCATAGCGAATGACGCGAAAGCCGCGAACCTTCAAGGCATCCAGCCATTCGTCCGACCATCCGAGCAAGGTCGATGTGTAGCCATTGACGAGAAGCAGCGGCCGACCATCGGCGGGGCCACGGTCTTCATAGTTGATTGTGATGCCGTTCGCCTTGATCTGCCGCTGTGTCATGCCCTCACTCCGCCGCCTTGGCCTTGCCCGCCCGCGCCGTCGCCTTGCAGATGGCATCGGCGAAGGTCTTGACCAGCGCGACGGGGAAATCATGCCCCATGCCCGGAACGACGATCAGCTCGGCACCGGGAATATTGGCCGCCGTATCCTTGCCGCCTTCGACCGGCACCAGCGGATCGTCGCCACCATGCAGCACGACGGCAGGCACTTTGAGCTTCTTCAGCTTTTCACGCCGGTCGCCATTGGCGACGATCGCCGCCATCTGCCGTGCTGTGCCCACGGGATAGAGCGAGCGCTTGACGTCGCGGCCCACCCATTCGCGCAGGATCTTGTCGTCCGTCGGAAAACCGGGGCTGCCGATCACCTTCCAGGCATTGATGCCGCGCGCAATCGCCGCTTCGAGGTCGCCTTCCGGCGCGGGCGTCATCAGCACGGCCATGGCTTCAGGCTTGGCCTGCGGCAGCGCCGGATTGCCGGTGGTGGACATGATCGAGGTGAGCGAGAGCACACGGTCTGGATAATTGATGGCGACGAGCTGCGCGATCATGCCGCCCATCGAAGCGCCGACAATATGCGCACGCTTGATGCCGAGAGCGTCAAGCAAGCCCATGGCGTCCGCCGCCATGTCATCGAGCGAATAAGCCGATTTCGCCGGCTGCCCCGACACCAGCGCGCCGAAAATCGCCGCCATGTCCGGCATACCCGCCGCATCGAATTTGGTCGAAAGGCCGACATCGCGATTGTCGAAGCGAATGACGCGATAGCCGCGCGTCACCAACTCATGGCAGAGATCGACCGGCCACATGGTGAGTTGCGCGCCAAGCCCCATGATGAGAAGCACGGTTTCGTTTTCGGCAGAGCCGAAGCTCTCATATTCAATGGCAATGCCGTTCGCTTGAACCTGCGGCATGGAAACCTCCCTGAAGGTGTTTGTTCTTTGGTGAAAAGCCTAGCAGCGGCCTTGCGTCTGCCCTATTCAAATTGCATGATTAATGAACAACATTAAGATGTGGAGGGGCAATGCCGGATCGGATCGCGGAAATGAAGGTCTATGGCCTCGATCTTTCCTATTTCACCGGCAAGTTCGAAGCTTTTCTGCGCTACAGGGAAATTCCGCATCAGCGCGTGGAAATGTCGGCGGCGACCATGCGGCTTGCCGCGCGCAAGACGGGGCTGGCCCAGATGCCCGCCGTCGAATTGCCGGATGGGCGCTGGATGAGCGACAGCACGCCGATGATCGAGCGGCTCGATGCGGCATGGCCCGGCCCCGCCGTTCTGCCCGCCGATCCGCTGCAACGTTTCTTTTCGCAATTGCTCGAAGATTATGCCGACGAATGGCTATGGCGACCCGCATTGCATTATCGCTGGAGCTATCAACCCGACGCGCGGCTGATGAGCCATCGCATCGCGGCCGAAATGCTGCATGACCTGCCCGGCCCCCTGTGGTTGCGCCGCTGGTTCGTCTATCGCCGCCAGCTTCGGCGCTACATCAAGGGTGATGGCGTGACCGCCGCGACGCGCGCGCATGTCGAAAGCATTTACTTGCGCAATCTGCGCTGGCTCGACGCAATTTTCGCGGTGCGGCCCTTTCTGCTCGGCGGGCGGCCGACTTTGGCCGATTTCGGATTCTTCGCCTCGATGTTCCGGCATTTCGGGCTCGACCCGACGCCCGCGCGCCTGATGCGCGATGAAGCCCCGCATGTCTATGAGTGGCTGGCGCGAATGTGGAACGCGCGTGCGAGCCATCTCGACGCGGACCTCTTGCCGCCAAACGCAATTCCCGACGACTGGCAGCCGCTGCTGATCGACATTGGGCGCTGCTATCTGCCTTATCTCAACGCCAACGCGCGGGCCTGGCGCGAGGGCAAAAAGACATTCGACGTCGAGATCGAAAATTGCCGCTACCATCTGTCGGTCCACCGCTATCGTGTGTGGTGTCTTGAGCGGTTGCAGATGCTTTTCCGCGAATTGCCTGAAGACATAGCGGCAAGAGCCGAAACTCTGCTCGACGGTGCGGGTTGCCTTGCCGCCTTGCGCGAAGTCAAAGACCCTGCCTCTGGTTTCGACCCGGAACGCCTTGCGCCTTTTTTCCAGCCGGAACGGCTTTGGGCAAGCCAGAGCGCCTTGGCGCGGGGGCAAGAAAGTCTTGCACCACTGGAAAATGAGCACTAATGAAAATCATTAATCCGGCCCTGTCGAGCCGGAATTCTCTAATTCGGGGGAACGCCGCATGACGCTTCAATATGATCTCTTCTGGTCCTTTCGCTCGCCCTATTCCTATCTCGTCACGCCGCGCCTGCTGGAACTGGAGCGCGATTACGACGTCCATTGCAATGTGCGCCCCGTCTATCCGATCGCCGTTCGCATCAAGGGTTTCTTCAAACAGGTGAACCCCTTGTGGCCGCCCTACCTGATGAAAGACACGGTCCGCATCGCCGAAATGCAGGGCCTGCCCTATGCCTGGCCATCGCCCGATCCGATCAAGATGGATCTTAAAAGCGGCGAAGTGCCCGAAGAGCAGCCCTATATCCACCGTCTGACGCGGCTTGGCATTGCCGCCGCCGAAAAAGGCAAGGGCCTGCCTTTCCTGCGCGAAGTCAGCGGCATCATTTTCGGCGGTACGCGGAATTGGCATGAAGGCGACCACCTGAAAGACGCCACCGCGCGCGCCGGACTGGACCTCGCCGCCCTCGACCGCGAGATCGAGGCCGATCCCGCCCGCTATGAAGCCGTGATTACCGCCAATGAGGCCGCGCAAAAAGGTGCCGGCCACTGGGGCGTGCCGCTGATGGTCTTCGAGGGCGAGCCGTTTTTCGGTCAGGACCGCGTCGATCATCTGACATGGCGCATGGGCAAGCAGGGATTGAAGAAGCGGGCCTAGCGTCATGCTGGACCCGTCGCCTCTCTCCCGCTAGCCTCCGCCACTCTGGCAGAAGGCGGACGGAACGATGCAGCGCGACCTGAAGAAAATGAGCGCCACCGACTACGATCTGGTGATCGTGGGCGGCGGCGTCACCGGAGCGACGACCGCCTGGGATGCAAGTTTGCGCGGCCTGAAAGTGGCGCTGCTCGAAAAGGAAGATTTCGCTCACGCAACGACATCAGGCTCTTCCAAACTCGTCCATGGCGGCCTGCGCTATCTGGTCAATGGCGAGTTGAAGCTGGTGCGGGAATCGCTCCGTGAGCGGCGCATATGGGAGAACATCGCGCCGCATATGGTGCACCCCCTGCCCTTCATCCTGCCGACCTATGGCTATGGGCTGAAAGGCGGGCCGGTTCTCTCCATCGGCCTCACCTTTTACGATCTGCTCTCCTATGACCGCAACTGGGTCAGCGACGACGACAAGAAAATACCCGGCTTCCGCTCGATCTCGAAAGCGAAAGCGCTGGAGCTGATGCCGAGCCTGAAGCGAGAGGGGCTGACCGGCGCCAAGATCTATTACGACTGCCAGATGTTCGCGCCCGAGCGCCTTTGCCTCGAACTTATCGAAGGCGCGGTCGAATATGGCGCAGACGCCGCGAACTACGCCGAAGTGACGGGTTTTGAAAGCGATACCTCCGCCGTGCGCGGCCACCGCATCACCGGCGTACATGTAAAAGATCGCGCGACCGGCGAGACGCATCTGATCAAGGGCCGGGTAACAGTGAACGCCGCTGGACCCTGGGCCGACGAGATGATGCGGCTTGGCGAGAACGGCAACCCGTCGCGCGGGCTGATCCGCTCCAAGGGCATCCACATCATCACGCGCGAACTCTCCGGCAAACACGCACTGGCGGTGCAGTCCGACATCGGCGGCCACTTCTTTGTGATCCCGTGGCGCGGCCACACTATCATCGGCACCACGGATGCCGTGTTCGACGACGAACCCGATCGCGTCGGCGTCACCGAAAAGGACATTCGCGATTTCCTGAGCGTCGTGAATGACGGCCTGCCCGGCCTCCATCTCAAACGCGAGGACGTGCAGCATTTCTATGTCGGCATCCGCCCGCTGATCGACCATGAGCCCAATTCGACAGAGCCCAAGGACAGCTACAAGGCGAGCCGCGAGGCGGAAGTCTGCGACCACGAGAAACTGAACGGCATCGACGGTTTCATTTCGGCGCTGGGCGGCAAATGGACGACCTCACGCCACCTCGCCGAACAGATTGTCGATATGGCAGCCGCAAAACTCGGCCGCCGCACGAAATGCGAAACCCATTGCACGCCGGTCTATGGCGGCGAAATCGGGCGGCTCAAAAGCTTCATCACGCGCACCGAGAAACGTCACAGCGAGTTGCCGCGTGATGTGATCGAGAACCTCATCTATTTCTACGGCAGCCGCGTCGATGAAGTTCTGGCGACCGCCAATGAAAAGCCGGGCGAGCGCGGCGAGCTGATGCGCCGTATCGATGCGAACAACCCCGTTCTCGGTGTGCAGATCGTCCACGCAATCCGCCATGAAATGGCAACACGCCTCTCCGACGTTCTCTTCCGCCGCACCGGCCTCGGCACGCTTGGCCATCCCGGCGTACCGGCGGTCAACCGGGTCGTCGAGCTGATGGCGCGCGAACTCGGCTGGGACGAGACGGCCATCGCCAATGAAATCGCTGAAGCCTATCGTCTTTTCGAGACGCAGCCGGCAGCTCGTGAGGGCGAGATGCAAGGCGCTTCCATGGCCGAAGCACGCCAAGGAGCCCGCTCGTGACACCCACGACCTTCGGACCCCATGTCGCCGCCATCGTCAACCCGCGCTCGGGCGGCGGACGGACAGGCCGCGCTTGGCGCGTGATCGCCGCGGCGTTGGAAAAGGAACTGGGGCCGCTACGCACCCATTTCACCATGACGCCATCGACCTCGCGCTTCCTGCCTGCAACGGTACTGACGCGGCAAGCCCTGAAAGAAGGCGCGCAACTGGTGATCGCGGTCGGCGGCGACGGCACTATCGACGAAGTGGTGAACGGCTTTTTTGAAAACGGCGTGGCGATCAATCCAGAAGCCCATCTGGCTATCCTGAACACTGGAACGGGCGGCGATTTTCGTAGAACTTTCGGCCTCCCCGCCGACCTCGAAGGCTGCATCGCGCGCATCGTCGCAGGCACGACAAGAACGATCGACCTTGGCCGTCTCACTTTCGTCAATGAGGATGGCGGCGAGGGCGTGCGCTATTTCAACAATATCGCGAGCTTCGGTTTGTCGGGCGAGGTGGTGCGCGCCGTCAATCGTGCGCGTTTCTCAAAGCTGTTCGGCGGCAGCTTCGCATTTCTCTGGGCGACGCTTGCCACATCCTTCCGCTATCGGACGAAGCCCGTGCGCCTCGTCAGCGATACGGGCTTTGACCAGACATTCAACATCGGCACCTGCGCGGTGGCCAATGGCCGGTTTTTTGGTGGCGGCATGATGATCGCGCCGGAGGCCGAACCCGATGACGGGCTGTTCGACATCGTCGTGTTGCGCGACATGACCTTCCGCGACATGCTGCTCGGCGCGGGCAGCTTGCGCGACGGTACGCATCTGACAAACGAGAAGGTCATCCATTTCCGCGCTCGCTCACTGACGGCAACGCCGACGGGCGACGCGCCGGTCCTGCTCGATGTCGATGGTGAAGCGCCGGGACGCCTGCCTGCGCGCTTTGAAATCATTCCTGCCGCCATAATGCTTCGCTGCTGAAAAGAGGCCGTCCATGACCATCACCCGCACATCGCTCCGCTGGAACGGCTGGGGACCGGAGAACCAGCCGGAGCTGCTACCCGATGGCGCGCCGCAATGGGACTGGATGCGCGAGAACCTCGGGCTTTCGCGCTTGCCCACGACGAAGGCAAAGCCGCTCAGCGAGATCAGGCTCGCCCCCTGCCGCTTGAGCGAAGAAATGCTGGGACGTTTGCGCCGCATCGTCGGCGATGAGCAGGTAAAGACCGACGACTATGAGCGCGCCTTTCACGCGCGCGGCAAGAGCTACCACGACCTGCTTTACGTGCGCGCGGGCAAGCTCGACATGGCACCCGACGCCATCGTCTATCCCCGCAACGCCGATGAAGTGCTGAGCATCGTCAAGCTCGCAAGCGATGAAGACATTGCGCTCATCCCCTTCGGCGGCGGCTCGTCGGTCGTCGGCGGCATCAATGCGCTGGCAAAATCGCTGGGCGGCACCGTGCTGACGCTCGACACAACGCTGATGACGCGCGTCATCCAGATCGACAAGATCGCAATGACGGCGACCATCGAGGCGGGCATTTATGGTCCCGCGCTCGAAGCCGCGCTGCAAAAACATGGCGTGACGCTCGCCCATTATCCCCAGAGCTTTGAATATTCGACGTTGGGCGGTTGGATCGCCGCGCGCGGCGCAGGCCAGCAATCAAACCGCTACGGCAAGGCGGAAAAATGGCTCGTCTCGGCCAAGCTCGCCACGCCCAAAGGCTTCTGGACGACAGAATCGACACCTGCTTCCGCAGCAGGCCCGAACCTCAACCAGATCGTCGCGGGCTCGGAAGGCACCCTGGGCGTTATCTGCGAGGCGACGGTGAAAATCCACGAAATTCCCGCGCTCAAGGATTATCGCGGCTATCTCTTCAAGGATTTCGCAAGCGGCGTCGAAGCGGCGCGGCGCATCAATCACGCCGACATTCCGGTCGCCATGGTGCGTCTGTCGGATGCGCCGGAGACATATTTCTTTCAAGCCTTCTCATCGACCACATCGCCGACGAGCCTCAAGGCCAAACTCCAGCGCGCCTATCTGCGCTTTCGCGGCTTCAACGATGCGCCTTGCCTGATGTTGATCGGCCATGAGGGTGAAGCAAACACAGTAACCTGGGCGCAAAGCCGCACCGAGGCGATCTGCAAATCGCTGGGCGCGATGAAGCTCGGCACGAAGCCCGGCACGCGCTGGTTTCATGGCCGCTTCAGATCGCCGGACATGCGCGATCCCATGCTCGATCATGGGCTCGGCATCGACACACTGGAAACCTCGACGCGCTGGTCGAACATCGCGGAGCTTCGCGAGGCCACCGTCAAAGCCATTGAAGGCGCGATCTCGGCAAACCTGCCCGAACCCGGCGCGCGCGGCATCGTCATGGCGCATGTCAGCCATTCCTATCCCGATGGCGCGAGCCTTTATTTCACGTTCGTTTTTCCGCGCCAGCTCGACCGCGAGATCGAGCAATGGGCAGCGATCAAACGCGCGGCGTCAGACGTCCTGCTCGAAAACAAGGGCACAATCAGCCATCACCACGGCGTCGGCATGGATCATGTGCCATGGGTCGCAGAAGAAAAGGGCCCGGTGGGCTTTGAGATTCTGAAGAGCATCAAGCGCGAGATGGACCCGAAGGGCGTGATGAACCCGGGGAAGCTGTTGGGCTAATCGTCATTGCGAGCGGAGCGAAGCAATCCAGAGCCGCAAAGACTGGATTGCTTAGGGCTTTCAGCCCTCGCAATGACGATTAATTGCCCTCCACGATCTTGCGCAATTCCGCCTTGGCGATCTTCTCCAGCGTCGAGCGCGGCAACTCCGCGACGATATGGATATCGCGCGGATGCTTGAAATCGGCAAGGCCCTGACGGCAGGCCGCCATGACTTTTTCCTTGAGGTCGGCGGGCGCCGCCGCCTCGCCGCCCGGCACCAATAGAAAAGCCACCGGCACCTCGTCGAGCATCTTGTCTTTGCGCGCGACGACGGCACATTCCTGAATGCCCGGCACCGTCATCACGACACGCTCGATCTCGGATGCGGCGACATTCTCGCCGCCGACTTTCAGCATGTCCTTGTCGCGGTCGGCAAAGCGGATATAGCCGTCAGCCAGAAGCTGCACACGGTCGCCGGTGATGAAGAAGCCGTTCTCGTCAAAGCTCTCTTCGGTCGCTTGTGCGTTATTCAGGTATTCCTTGAAGAGCGAGAGCCCCGGAATGCCGCGAATGAGCAGCCCGCCCGTCTCGCCCACCGCGCTCGGGGTGCCATCATCATTGACGACGGCGATTTCATAGGAGGTCGCGGGTTTGCCGATCGACATGGGCGGCGCGGGCACATTGACGTCTGAAATGATGCCATGCGTGATCGTCTCGGTCATGCCCCACCAGCCGATTGTGCGGACACGAAAATGCGCGTCGGTCGGCAGGCTCGCCACGCCATTGCCCCAGAGACGATAGTGATGCGTCTCCGGCACGGGATGCTCCATCAGCGCGCGCAGGCAGAAGGGCACCATGGAGGTCCATGTGCAGCGATGTTTCAGCGACACGCTCCAGAAGCGCGAGGCGGAAAAACGCGGCTGTACAACGATGGTGCCACCGACCCAAAGCGCCGCAAGGACCGAATAGGACTGCGCATTGGTATGGAAGAGCGGCAGATAGACGAGATGAACGTCATCAGGCCGCAGATCCTCGTGCATGGCGCAGACTTTGCCACCCCATAGCGCATTAGCATGCGTCCACACAACGCCCTTGGGCCGCGATGTCGTGCCCGACGTATATTGCACCCCGACATTGGCGTCCGGGTCTGCCGCGCGCAGCGGCACATCGGCAGCATCGCCATATAGCGCGGCGAAACTTTCCGACTTTTGCGGACGGGCGCCGGGCGCGGCGGGCGCGCCATTATCCGTCTCGGTGATAGCGAGCCATTTGATCGCCTTGCAGCTTGCGGCGACAAGCTCTGCAAACTTCGGCTGAGTGATCGCGCCGACAACGCCCGCGTGATCCGAAAAATAAGCCAGCTCGTCGCCGACGGAGCGCGCATTGGTTGTCACCGCCACCGCGCCGAGATGCGCGCAGGCATACCAGGCGATGATGGTTTCAGGGCAATTGTCGAGATGGATCAGCACGCGCTCGCCGGGCCTGACGCCACGCGCCTTCAGCCCCGCCGCGACGCATGCCGTCTCATGCGCAAACTGCGCATAGGTCCATGTGCGCGGCGCGCCCTCAAATGGCTCCCAGATCAGAAAGGGATGATTGGGGCGCGCCGCCGCATGAACCGCGAGAAGATGCGGCACATCGAATCCCGAGAAGGGATGGACGGCCGCATTGAGCAATGTGGGTCTCACGCCAGCGCTTCCTTCAGCGCTTTCGAGGCAGCCTTGACCGCGTCCCGCGACACGTCGAAGACAGCTTGAAAATTGAAGAAGCCGTGGATCATGCCTTCATAATTGACATATTCCGTCGCCACGCCCGCCGCCTTCAGCGCCTCGGCATAGGCCCGGCCTTCATCACGCAACGGATCGAAACCGGCAGTGATGACATAGGCGCGGGGAAGTCCAGCAAGCGACGCGGCCTTCAAAGGCGCAACGCGCGGATCGTTACGGTCGGCACCGCTCAGATAATGATCGAAGAACCAGACCATGGTGTCGCGCTCAAGGAAATAGCCGGCGGCATTGTCGCGATAGGAGCCGGTGTCGATATTGGTGTCGGTCACCGGGTAGATCAGAAGCTGGAAGGCGATGCGCGGACCTTTGGCGGCCAGCGCAAGTTGCGAAACGACCGCGGCGAGATTGCCGCCCGCGCTGTCGCCGCCCACCGCGATGCGATTGGCATCCACGCCAATCTCCGAAGCGTTCGCCTCGATCCATTTGACGGCGGCAAAGCAATCATCCGCCGCCGCTGGAAAGCGGTGCTCGGGCGCGAGCCGGTAATCGATGGCGACAACCCTGCAGCCCGCCTCATTGGCAAAGCTGCGGCAGAGCGCGTCATGCGTGTCGAGATCGCCGATGACCCAACCGCCGCCGTGAAAATAGACCAGCACCGGCAGCGCATCGCCGCCCGCCGCGACGGGCGTATAGATACGCACCGGAATGTCGCCACCCGGCCCCGGAATTTTGCGGTCTTCCACCTTGCCGATGGGAACGCCCTGCAGATCGAGCGTCGCGGCAATGCCGAGATATGTCGCGCGCGTCTCCGCTACGGGCAGGTCGATCATGCGAGGCGCAGGATTTGCCGCCATCGCATCGAGAAGCCCTTTAACCTGTGGATCGAGTGCCATTGTCGCCGTCTCCCCATTTATATTTGTTGAGAGAAGTTTTAGCGGGCGATGTCGGCCAGGCAAAGCCACAAATAAAAACGCCCCGCGAGAGCGGGGCGTTCCGACGTCACGTCACCTCACAATGGATGACGCAAAGATCAATCAATGCAGGACATTGCCGGCCTTGCTGCGGCGGCCTTCAACCATATCGAGGACGACGCCGCGCAGTGACCGCCAGGCTTCGGCGCGCAGTCTTTCACCGATCTGCTCAAGCTCCTCCACAGCGGTATCTGCGTATTGGAGCGCCTTGCGCCCATGCGTATCGACCATATAGGCGGCGAGCAGGTTGAGTTCGTT